>JAGCOW010000032.1 GCA_017642535.1 Bacteroidales bacterium
AGATTGGTTTGTTGACATAGATAAGTTTGATAACCAATTCTATAAGGCAACAAAATACGATGCAGAAGATAATGAAACCTATGCCTTGATAAATCAGCAAGGAAATCTTATTTCGGATTGGTTTAGTGAGATAGACGATTTAAAAGATGGCTTTGCAAAGGTTACTAATTATAATGATGAGGGCAATGAGATTTATGCACTCATAGACAAAAGTGGAAAGTTGATTTCTAAATGGTATGATGATGATAGTGACTTCGATGATTTGCGCGAAGCAAAACAAAGTATAGCCAGTGAAAATACAGAGAATGTAAAAGAACAACAAGAAGCTATGGCTGCTCCCTCTGTGCCATCAAAAGAAGCGGAAAAACAATCTGCTGTATCGCAAAATGTTAACCCTAATAATACTCATAATATGTACAACGAACAATTAGAAAATTTGATTGATGCCGCTCTTGCGGATGGTGTATTAACCGAAAAAGAAAAACAGATTCTTTTCAAAAAAGCACAAGCTATGGGCGTGGATTTAGATGAATTTGAAATGGTACTTGACGCCCGGCTTGTAAAATTGCATAAAGCAGAGCAAGAGAAATCGGCTTCCTCTGCTCCTAAGAGCAATAAATTTGGTGATGTGAAGAAATGTCCTGCTTGTGGTGCTATGGTGCAAAGCTATCAAGGTTTGTGTCCAGAATGCGGATATGCTTTTGAAGGATTGGAAGCTAATACTTCCGTTCAAAAACTTGCAAAATCTATTGAACAAGCTTCTTCGGATGAAAATGTAGCAAAAATCATCAGTACTTTCCCTGTTCCAAACACTAAAGCAGACCTTATGGAGCTCATATTATCCTTAGAACCCAAAACAAAAAGTTCAGAAGAAGTGAGTGATAAGATTTGGAAAGCATATTGTGAGAAATATGAAGAATGTATAAGAAAAGCGAAGTATGTTTTCCCAAATGACCCGCAGTTTGCTCCCTTGTTGGCCGATTATGAAGATAGAAATAAAGGATTAAAAGGATGGTGGAATAAAAAAAGTAGTGAAAGTAAATTATTTTTGTATATTCTTGGT
Organism: Bacteroidales bacterium; assembly: GCA_017642535.1. Classification (GTDB taxonomy): domain Bacteria; phylum Bacteroidota; class Bacteroidia; order Bacteroidales; family UBA1715; genus UBA1715. The sequence continues at coordinate 1,064 of JAGCOW010000032.1, forward strand.
GGTAATATTGTCTTATGGACAATACTTGGAATATTAAGTTTACTTGGATTGGTCGACTAATAGTATTAACAACGCTGGTATGTATACTGATATTAAAACACAAATAGAGCCTATGCTACAAGGGGTTGCTTATTGGATAGCTTATAAAAAAGAATTAAGTAACCTTAATTTAATTGAAGCAGATATTGTAAGCGAAGCTGCACATTTTTTATCTGCACGATTATTTGATTATTATGTTAAAAGAGAGGTGGATTATTCCTCTTTGAATTGTAAATTGAGTAAGCAATATGCTGATTTAGGAATATTTTCCCATAAAGATAACAAGTGTACGTGTATTATTGAATTTAAACTTGGGGATAACACTAGTGGTGGTTATAAACAAGATTTGCAAAAGGTAAAAAAATTTAAAAGTTTAGAAAAAGATATCACTTGTTTGGTTGTCATTGCATATAGAAACTCTTGCTCCATAAAGAGACCTCATGAATTTGTAACACCCAATGGAAAAGCCAAAAGGGGCATTATTAAAGATAAAACAGGGGTACCAGTAAAAGTGCATAGAGTTTGTAATGCTCTTGCCTCAAAATCTGTGAATAAAATGAAAAAGGTTGTATGTATAGAAGTAATATAAGTAATTATGGGACTATTTAACAAAAAAGAAGGCGGGCTGATGGATGTAATCCGCTGTGACGAACAGGAATACTTAATTTGGAAATGGCGTCCTGCTGGTCAGGATGTAAACAGCACGAAAAAGGAGAATGCCATACGTTATGGCAGTAGTCTACGTGTAAAGGATGGCGAAGTAGCAGTATTCTTCTACAGGCAAAACAATGGAACAGAGCAGGATTTCATTGTCGGACCTTTTGACGATACTATCAAAACAGCAAATTTTCCAATACTTACAGGCATTGTGGGATTGGCATTCGGTGGCAGTTCGCCATTTCAAGCCGAGATTTATTACATTAATCTTGCGGGCAATGTGCAAATAAAATTTGGTATTCCCTATTTTGATGTATTCGATCCAAGATTCTTGGATTTTGCAGTTCCAATGGCTGTACGTGGTACTATAACATTCAACATTACAGACTATAAAAGTTTTATCAAGTTGAATCGACTAATAAACTTCGAACTCAGTGATTTTGAAAAACAAATAAAAGATGCGGTTGCCAAATACATAAAAGGGGTTATAACAAATATCCCGCAGGATAAAGGAATTCCTGTTCTCCAGATGGAACGCAAGATTTTGGAAATAAACGAAATAGTTGCACAATATTTAAAACCCCGTTTGGAAACAGATTTTGGTGTAAATCTGAAAGGATTGGACATAGCCGTCATAGAGCCAGACAAAGAAAGCGAGGGTTACCGTGAGTTAAGGAACGTTACAGCGGCACAGCAGACAAAAACTATCGAGACGCAGACAGATGTCAATCTGAAAAACCTACAAGACACGCAACGTATCAATGCGCAAAACATGGAAGAAACTTTGCGTATTCAGCGAGAAGAAGCCCAACGTGCTCAACGATTGCAATCCGAAACCAATTTTATTGGCGCACATGCTCTTGACCAACAAACGGAAGTGCTAAAAACTGGAGCTGCTTCTCTTGGCAATATGGGCTCAATGGATATGGGCGGCAATGGCGGAGGCATGAATCCGGCAGGAATGATGACAGGAATGATGATGGGCGGAGCCATGGGGCAACAAATGGCTGGTATGATGAATAATATGGGTCAACAAATGAATCAAGGTATGGCAACACCTCCGCCGATGCCTCAGGTTCAATACACGGTTAATATAAATGGGCAAAATATGGGACCGTTGAATCTACAGCAAATGCAACAATTGGTACAAAACGGTCAAATGACTGCTCAAACATACGTTTGGAAACAAGGTATGGCAAATTGGGAATTTGCAGGAAAAGTACAAGAATTAGCATCTTTGTTCGGTGCTGTTCCACCCCCCGTTCCTCCTACATCACCAAAATAGTAATATTTAAAAACTCTGATAAGATGGAAAATAGTTTTTACTCAATAGACAGACTCGTAGAATTCGGTATGGGATTAGCCGTTGCCCAACAGATGGTGCGTACAATGAACGACTCTATGCAAAATATGTACGTTCCTGGTGCAATGAATACTATGCAACAACCAATTAATAACATTTACCATGTAATTATGGATGGTAAACAGTCAGGCCCTTATACCGAAAGCGAACTTTCACGCTTGATTGCCGATAAAAAAGTCACTAAAGATACTTATATCTGGAAGCCAGGAATGAAAGAATGGCAGAAAGCAGAAAATATTCCAGATGTATTGAGGTTGGTAGCGTTGACACCACCAGAATTTACTAAACCCTAAAAATAAATAATTATGAAAGTAAATGTTCTTTACAGTATTATTGCAGTTTGTATATCTGCTTTAATTTCTTATGGCATCTATTCTTTTTGTCAAAATGAAAATAACCTGCTTTTGGCAATCGGTAGTTTCTTATTTGTTGGATTTCCATTGATTTTAGCAATGGGAGTAAATAGCAATTTAAGTAGATCGTCTGCTAACATGAAAGTATTGATGGTAGTATGCTTTATGATTATGTTGATAATCAATGTGATATTTGCATGTTTAGCAACTTTTCTCATACCGTTATATATTATTCTAAATGGAATAATTACATTGGTGTTCTTCTTGATTTATCATAGCATTTATTCATCGAAACAATAATAGAATAGGAAATCATTAGTTATAAATTAAAGGTCGTCGCAAGGCGGCCTTTTTTAATGCACAATTCATACTGTACAATGCACAAAGGTTTGGTGGTTGAGCTTGCCGAAGCCACAATCATCGTTGTCGGTCGTTTCGGCATGCTCAACGACCGCCGTTGAGCGAAGCGGGTTTCTCACCTTGCTCCATTCAAGAAAACAGGGTACGTGTGGGAGGTTTTTGCGGTTTTGTTGACAACCTGTTAATAAAATGTGAATTTGTTGTGGTTTACTCCTTTGTTTGTGAGAAAAAATAACGAACTTTGCACGTGTAAATTGTAAGTCGATGAATTTTAAACATATAGTAACTCTTTCTCTTATTTTGTTGGTCGGTTATCTCGGCTACACGATTCAGACACAGAAGGGGGCGTATGTTGTTAATTTTGAACCGATTACACCTACACAAAATCCTGTTGACAGTAGAACGGAAATAGTCGATTTCGTAAAAATTTATTCCGATTTTTTCCAAAATCAGTTTGATTCGTTGCATTCCGTTGGTGGTGCAATGACGATTGTGTATAAGGGACAGGTGGTTTGTTGTAAGCCGTATGGCGTAAAAAAACAGGGAACCCACGATTCTGTCAATGTTCACACTCGTTTCCGCCTTGCTTCGGTTTCTAAAGGATTTGCTGGCGTGCTTGCTTCCAAAATGGCTGAACGCGAAGCGATAGACTTGGACGAACCCATTATTACGTATTTGCCGTCGTTGCATTTGTCTAAAACGTATAATGAGGAAAATGTTACGCTTCGTCACGTGTTGAGCCATACGTCGGGTTTGCTTGGATATTCGTTCGACTCATATGTTGAAAGTGGTCTGTCGTTTCATCAGATTTATCAGAAACTGCACGTGGCGAAAATCGACGCATTGCCTGGGCAACATTATGCTTACCAGAATGTTATGTTTAGCTTGCTCGACACTGTCTTGCAATTGCGTACGGGAATGACCTACGCCAACTTGATGAAGGAAAATCTTTTCTTGCCGCTTGGAATGAAGGATGCTTCGGTCGGTTTTAATGGTTTTGTTGCTTCAAAAAATTTTGCCTATCCTCATAAAATGTTGTCTGCCAAAACGTTAACATACAAAGTTTGCGACTTGAACGAACGTTATTATGCAACGGCACCTGCAGCTGGCGTCAATGCGAGCATTTCTGATTTGAGCATCTGGTTGCGGGCAATTATGGGCTACGCTCCGCAAGTGGTTTCGCCAAATGTTTTGAATGAAATTGGTACCTCGTATGTGTCAATTCCAATGAAGGGGACTGCGTCGTACTGGGGTCCGAAATTGGAAGACAAGGGCTATGGACTTGGTTGGCGAGTATTTACGTATAACGGCGAGAAAATCTTGTATCATGGTGGATATGTGCAAGGGTATCGTTCCGAAATTATTGTTTGGCCAGAAAAAGAGATTGCTATGGCTATGTTGCTCAATTCTCCGAACTTATTGGCTAAAAAAGCTGTTCCGTTTTTCGTGAACTTGTATTCGTTCTACTTGAACCCGTCGGTTGTAAGTCTGGAAACGAAAGAGGAATCAACGAACTGATTTTAATTGATAATTGACAACTGTAGGGACGCAATGTTTGCGTCCGTTGATGTTTTATAAAACCGTTTCAAATTTTCGAACAATGTACGCTTCTCTCAAAAAAGAATTTGAAAAAGAACTCAAAAATGTTCTCTCATTCTGGTCAACAAAGGCGATTGACAAGAAAACGGGGCAATTCTATGGCGAAATCGACCATTATGGAACGCCCGAACCCGACGCTCACAAGGGAATCATAATGTATTCTCGTATTTTATGGACGTTCGCAGCTGCCTGTCGTTTTTACAAAAATGCTGATTATAAAGAATTTGCCGACAAGGCACGCTCGTTTATCGAAGGACATTTCTTCGATAAGAAAAATGGTGGCGTATATTGGGAAACTACGGCCGACGGTACGGTTGTGGTAAACAAGAAACAGGTCTATGCCGAGGCATTCACCATTTATGCGTATGCGGAATATTACCTTGCCTTTGGCGACAAGTCGGCATTGGATTTTGCAATGGATTTGTTCAACAAACTTGAATCAATCTGTCTTGATACTAAAAATGGCGGCTATTTCGAGGCGTTTTCCGAGACGTGGGACAAACTCGACGATGTTCGTTTGAGCGACAAGGATTTGAACGAACCCAAGGGAATGAATACAAACCTTCACGTGTTGGAGGCATACACCACGCTTTACGAGGCGACAAAGGACGCTCGTGTAGGAAAAGCTCTCAAGGACGAAATTTTCTTGTATCTGAATACGATTGTTGACAAGAATAATCACGTAACTATCTTTTTCTCAGAAGATTGGAAACCTAAAACGACGGAGATTTCGTATGGTCACGATATTGAATCAACGTGGCTGATTTGGGAAGCGGCAAAAATGTTGAACGATACGGCTTTGCTTGACGAAATTCGTCCCAAAATTCTTGCTATGGTCGATACGTTCATAGCCGAAGGATTCGACACGAAAACAAATTCCACGTGGTACGAATTTTTCCCAAAAACGGGCAAACGCGACAGCGACCGTCATTGGTGGGTGCAGATAGAGGCCGTTGAAGGACTTGCCAACGCATTCGATATGACAGGCAAGGAAGAATATCGCAAACTTGCCTTGAAACAATGGGAATACATTCGCGAGAATCTTATTGACCGTGTTCATGGCGAATGGTTTTGGCGAATCGACGACGACGGTTTTCCCGTTGACAGCGAACCCAAGATGGGTATGTGGAAATGCCCGTACCACAACGGCAGGGGCTTGATGCACATGATTCACGAGATGGAAAAGTGGGGGAGCAAGTGAGTTTTCGTTCCGAAATTTTTTTGTTTTAGTATCTTCATATTTTTGCTAAAAAAATAAAAAAACATTATGAAAGTCATTGAAAAAGATAATTTGGAAAGTTTGTTGTTGCGTACGCAATTCATTCGTGCCTTGAGCGCTGACGATAAAAAAACGGTGGTTGCAAGTACCCGTTTCATTCCATTTTCCAAAGGGGAAAACATTTTCAAACAAGGTGCCACTATCAATGAATTTGTGGTTCTGCTGACAGGTTTGGCAAAAGTTTCGGTTGAAAATTCAACGAATGAAACTGCCACCATCGTTAAAATGTTGGCACCCGTATCTTTACTTTCGGTCAGCTCCATGTTCGACACTACGTATAAGGCAACGGCTGTCGCAATGAACTATTCTATGGTTGCTTTTATTGATAAGACGACCGTTTTGGATATCGTTAAAAAGAATCCGAAATGTTTGCTGTCGTTGCTTGAATATTCTCATAATTTTATGGCTGAGGCAGTGCAGCAAATCGTTGATTTTGGCCAAAAAACAATTAAATCCCGTGTTGCTTGTTCATTGCTCAAAATCGCACGCTTTGGCAAAAACGATTTTATTGACATTCCAATCTCCCGTAATGATATCGCTCAATATTCGGGCATAGCAACGGGTAGTACCATTCGTTTGTTGGCTGAAATGGAAAAAGATGGAATTATTGTTCTTGACAAAAAAACTATCAAGATTGTCAACAAAGAAGAATTGATTCGGATTAGCAAGATTGATACGAAAGAGGACTAATCTAAAGATTTGATAATTAAGAATTATAAATTAAGAATTCTGGTGACAGAATTGTAAAAAACAAAATTTTTTAATTCTTAATTCTTAACTCTCGTTATTTATACTTGATTGTAAACCAAGTAAAGAGTGCTTTGCCTTTTTTTACGTAAGGACCGACCAGCAACCCCGAAAATCCTCCGGCAAGGAACTGCGCATCCATTTGCCCGATTTCATTCCATTCTTTGCTGTTAGGATTGTCGCTGTATTTCCAATAGAATTTATACAATTCTTTTTGTGAACTGATTTTCAAGTCAATAACGTGCGTTTTGGCATCAATTTCCGTTGTCTTAACTTGGTTGACGCTGTTGAACAAACATTCTGACTTGACAAACGCTTGCCCGTTTTCGCGAACCAAGGCAACATTGTAGCGTTTGCCGTCGTCGTGATGGACGCAGAGCCCCGCTTCGCCTTCCCAGTCGGCGATTTCGAGCTTGAGTTCCACATCCATGTAGTAGTCTTGTTGACGTGTGCCTACAAATGCGTCGTAGGTATTGCTTGCCTTGATTTCAAGTCCGTCGGGAGTGATTTGGGCTACCGTTTGTGGCGAAACCCGATAGGCGTTCCAATCTTCTGGAATTTCGTGATGGAAACCATACAGCGAAGTAATCGAGTTTTTTCGTTGTGAAATAGATTCTTTTGCCGTTTGTGGCAAGGTTTTCACGTTCATTTGCTCCGAAACCGTTCCGTTGCCGTTCACCGTGAGCCAACCGTTATTGTTCCATTCCACTGGAGCAAGAAACGTTTCTCTTCCTAACGGATAAAACTCCCCTATGGGACGTGTTCCCAGAAAGACCATCCACCACGAACCGTCGTGTGCCTCAATCAAATCGGCGTGGCCGGTGCATTGTATCGGATTGTTTTGGGCTTTTTTCCCTACGTGCGACAGTATGGGATTGTTCGGTGCAGGCATAAACGGTCCCCAAATGTCGTCGCTGCGAAACAAGTTCACATGATGCCCGAACTCGGTTCCTCCTTCGGAAATCATCAAATAATAATAGTCGCCGACCTTGTACATGTGTGGTCCTTCGGGGTAGCGACCACCAAGTCCATCGGTCAGATAGTGGAACGACGAGAGTTCTTCGCCAGTTTTAGGATTGATGCAAATTTGGATAATGTTGTTGTCGCCTGTGCATTGCAAGTAGCACGTTCCGTCATCAGTCCAAAAGAGCGAAGGATCAATTCCGATGCGTGGATTCGTCAGCCAAACGGGATTGCTCCACGTAGAGTCGGGGTGTTTGGAATGAACAATGAAATTTTGTCCGCAACCAACATTGGTACAAATCACGTAAAATGTGCTGTCGTGCTCATTGTAACGGATTGTCGGGGCAAACATGCCGACGCCTTTGCTCAAGTCAAGACCATTTTGGTCTGTTACGGCATAATTTATTAGTTCCCAATTGATTAAATCCTTGCTATGGTAAATCGGCAAGGCCGGATTTTGTATAAACGAACTTGTCACCAAATAATAATCGTCGCCCACGCGGCACACGCTCGGATCGGGAGCCATGCCCGAAATGACGGGGTTTTTGTACCCTTGTGCCGAACCATAAAGGGCGATAAGCAATAATTGAATGATAAGCAAGTATCGTCTCATAGCATTATTTTTTATTCAGTCGTTGTTTCGCCTGTTCCAATTCGTTAATCACGGCATCGCACCACGCATCGAATTCCTTGTCTTCTATCTGATATTCAGGATGCGCAAGCACAAACTCAATCGTATTGCGAACACCTTGGTCAAATCGTACGGTTGCCTTGAAATCGGGAACTGCACGTTTGAGTTTCGTGTTGTCGAACACTACGGAATTTGCCTTGTCACCAATCAAACTGCCGGTAAAATCGTAGTCGCTGACAGAAGCAAGGAAATCCGAGGAAACATAATATGGTTTAAACTCCACGCCAAGAGCGTCGGCAATGCTTTGATATGCCTGATTCCACGTAACTGATTCATCTGACGTGATTTGGAACGCCTCGCCAATTGCGTGGGGATTTCCCATCAGACCGACGAATCCTTTGGCAAAATCACTGTTGTGGGTGAATGTCCACAACGAAGTGCCGTCGCCATGGATAATGACAGGTTTGCCTTCCAACATACGTTTCACAACCTGCCAACTGCCGTTTTTCCCATGTACGCCAAGCGGAATCGAACGTTCGTCATAGGTGTGGCTCGGACGGATGATTGTTATTGGAAATTGTTCCTCGCGATATTTTTTCATCAGAAAATCCTCGCAGGCAATTTTGTCGCGGGAATACTGCCAATACGGATTTGCAAGTGGCGTGCCTTCGTTTATCACATAATTTCCGAGCGGTTTCTGATATGCCGATGCAGAACTGATGAACATAAATTGTTTCGTTTTTCCTTTGAAAATACGGTAATCGCGTTCAATTTGAGGCGTTACGAAACAAATAAAATCGCACACGCAGTCGAACGACAGGCCGTTCAGGGCTTTGGATACCTCGGCTTCGTCGTTCACGTCGTTTACCACGATTGTGTGTACGTTAGGGGGAAGTATGTTGTTTCGTGAACCACGATTCAATACATATAATTCCCATTCGTCGGACTGTGCAATCCGTTTGGAGATGGCGGAACTGATAGTGCCCGTCCCACCAATGAATAACGCTTTTTTCATAAAAGAAAAAGGTTGTTGAAAGAAGCTATGCTGCTGTTTCTGAATTATTTCGAAACTTTTGCCAATGCCTCGTCGAGAGTCATTCCTGCAAACTCTTGTGCGCCGAACAATCGGCCACTTTTCTTGTCGTTTACGAAAGCACCCAACACAATGCCCGGAATCACAGAATCGGGGTCGTTTGGAGCACTTGGACCGCCAAGGTCGGTTCTGCACCATCCCGGGTCAGCCAAGCTGATGATGACATCGGTTCCGTCAACAGTTCCGGCCAAATCGGTCGTAACCTTGTCGAGAGCTGCTTTACTTGCCGAATAGCCCGCTTGTTCAGGTTCGTTTCTAATGCCACTTGTAGTGTTGATGATACGACCAAAGCCACGTTCTTTCATTTTTGGCAAGAATGCGTAGCACAACATCATAGGAGCTATGGTATTGATGAGAAAACTTTGCGTATAATCTTCCACTGGCGTTTGGAAATAATCGGTACGATATGCGATTTGTACGGCGGCGTCGTTAAACAAAATGTCGATTTGCGTGCCTTTTGCGTTGATTTCGGCAATCATTTTGTTGACTTCCTCTGGTTTTGACAACTCGGCAGCGACGCAATATGCCTCTACGCCCATTGCCTTCACTTCTTCGAGAACTTGTGCCGTATGCGCCAAATTACGGCTATGTAGCACTAAGTTACAACCCTGACTTGCCATAAATTTTGTGATTCTGTATCCGATTCCTCGGTTTGCACCTGTAATAAGTGCCCATTTACCTTTTACGTTTGTTTTCATATTTTTTCTTTTTCGTAAAAGTATAAAAAAAAGCCGTTGTGCTCATTTATTTCGTTAAAAAAATAGACCAAACACATTTGTCAAGTTTTTGGGCATAAATTTTTCATCAACGAAAATTTTGTTCCTTTTTCTTGATTTTGGCATTTTCGCGGAACTTATGATGAAAGACCTTGCTGGCTTCTTGTTGACAGACGAGGAAGAAAAAGAGGTTGAGAAGCTATCGAATGGGTTATATCTCAGAAGGTTGGGATATGAGCATAATAAAATCTATGTTATTGATGGAAAATCGATGAATCTTCGCAAATTTTGGCAATTTTTAAAGGAATCTGGTTATAAAGTAGCTCGTTGGCCATATAGAGAGAGTCCAAGGGAACGGTCTCATAATCCCATGGTAAATCCACATACCAAAATGGGTGGTGAAACATCGCCAAAGGATTGTGAAGTTATTTCTCTCAACGACTTTTTTAAATTGTTTGATATACCAGAAGAGAACAGCTAAATTCCGATAAAGGCGTTGAAGTGCCTTCGTTAGAAGGCACCAACGCCTTTTACGTTCCACTCCGGAAAAAGCAAATTTTCACTCTTTACTCTCTTTTTCTCTTTACTTTTTTTCTACAGCGAAAAAAAGTAACAAAAAACGCCGTCTCTACATATCATTGTGAATTGTATATATTTTAAAACAATGATAATTGTTGAGAATCATTGTCTTTCTTCTGCGATTCTTTTGTGGCGGGAATTTCTTGTGTAGTACCAAGCCCTATCATTGCATAAAATTCATCTTCGGAAAGTATCTGAATTCCAAAACTTTGTGCCTTTTCAAGCTTGCTTGGCCCGATTCCTTCTCCAGCAAGGAGAAAAGATGTGCTTTTGGATACGCCCGAGACGTTTTTACCACCATTTCGTTCAATCAATTCCTTCATTTCGTCGCGGCTATGTTGTTGGAACGTTCCCGAAATTACAATTGATTTCCCTTCCAAAATAGACGTTTGTGCTTCTGCTTTTTCTTCTTCAACGAATTGAACGCCATTGTCTTTCAGTTTTTGAATGAAAGCAAGATTGTCGTCGTCGTTGAAGAATTTCTGGATGCTGATTGCGATTGTTTCGCCTACATCTTCGGTTTCTTTCAATTCATCAAGAGAAGCATTTTGAATTGCATCGATTGATTTGAATTTTTTTGCAAGAATTTTTGCACTCGTCTTTCCAATATGTCGTATGCCAATAGCGTAAAGTACGCGGTGAAACGGCACTTTTTTAGATGCTTGTATGCTGTCGATGAGATTCTGAGCCGATTTGTCGGCAAAACGTTCAAGGTGAATCACATCTTGATAGGTGAGGGTGTAAAGATCTGCCGCATTTTTCAGTAAATGAGCATTATAGAGTTGCTCGATGGTTGCACCCGCAAGAGCAATGTCCATAGCTTCTCGTCCAACGAAATGTTCAATTTTCCCTTTTATTTGAGGAGGACAATTTTTTGAATTTGGACAATAGAAATTTGCCTCGTCTTCCATACGAACAAGTTCCGCACCACATTCAGGACAATGAGTTATGAATGATAATGGTTGCGAATGTTCGTCACGGGCATTCACGTCAATACTGACGACTTTGGGTATAATTTCGCCACCTTTTTCAATATATACGTAATCGTTGATTCGTATGTCCAACGCTTTCATTTGGTCGGCGTTGTACAAACTTGCACGTTTTATGATTGTTCCGGCTAACAAAACAGGTTCCAAATTTGCGACGGGCGTGATGGTTCCTTGTCGTCCCACTTGAAAGTCAACCGAAAGCAGTTTTGTACGTGCTTGTTCGGCTTTGAACTTGTATGCAATTGCCCAACGAGGCGTTTTCGCCGTCATTCCTAATTCTTCCTGCAACGAGATGGAATCCACTTTTATGACGATACCGTCCGTGTCGAACGGCAAATCTTTACGTTTTGTGTCCCATTTGTTTATGTACGCATACACGTCGTCAATCGTCTTGCATCGCTCCGACAAATCGGGGACGTTGAATCCCCACGAGCGAGCCAACGAAAGATTTTCATAATGAGAATCTGTGGGCGTATCCGACGGAATGTAATACATATTTGCTTGCAATGGGCGACGAGCAACTTCCTTGGAACTTTGTAATTTGAGTGACCCCGATGCGGCATTTCGAGGGTTGGCAAATGGTTGGTCGCCTTGCTCGATACGTTCCTCGTTGAGTGCGTTGAATCCAGCACGAGGCATTACCACTTCGCCACGAATCTCCAATTCTTGTGGGTAGTTTCCATGCAGTTGCAAGGGAATGGTGCCAATCGTTTTTGCATTGTTGGTGATATTGTCTCCTTGAATGCCATCACCACGAGTTAAGGCACGAGTAAGTTTCCCGTTTTTGTATTGTAACGAAATAGAAACACCATCATATTTCAGTTCACACGTGTAGGTGAAGTCTCGTTCCCCGACAAGCTTACGCACACGAGCGTCGAAGTCTTTTAAGTCTTCGAGAGAATAACTATTCGCCAACGATAACATCGGGTATTCATGCTTCTCTTGGGTGAAGTTTTCGCTGAGGTCGCTGCCAACTCGTTGGGTCGGGGATGAAGGGTCAAAAAACTCAGGATATTGATTCTCTAAATCTTGTAATTCTTTCAGTAATTTGTCGAATTCAAAGTCTGAAATTTCAGGATTATGTTTTACGTAGTAATTGTAATTGTGTTTGTGCAATTGCTCACGTAGTTCGGTAATTCGTTCTTGAGGAGTCATTTTCGTTACTTTATCAGACAGTCGGTTATTTCTGCAAGATACTGAACGTGGAAATCGCCAGCCGTATAATTTTGAAGAAGTTGCGTCTCGATAAAACCTTCCTTTATGAAAGGTGCAGCATATAACTTCTTGCATTCCAATACGATACGAGCTTGTTCATAGGCGATGGAACCATTTGGTGTGACGAAAGGAGTGAGCTTGCATTCCTTGATTTTGTCAACGTCACGACCGCTTTTAGAGCCACAGAAGGCAAACATATCTTTGAAGGAATTGTCGAAAAATGACAAGGTAAAATAGTTTTCTCTGTCGATAAATTCCTTGGTGTAGCGTTGTGGACGAATAACAATGCAGGCAACGGGCTTGTTCCACATAAAACCTAAACCGCCCCAACTTGCTGTAAGACAGTTGCTTTTTTCTTTTGTGCCAGCTGTAACAAGCATATAATCCTTACCAATTATCTTGCTTGCATTTTCTTGTAATTCGAGAGGTGAAATGTGTTGAAAATCCATATTATTCAGTTATTATGTAAATGTCCTCGTTTGATTTTTTCATCCAATGTTTTTCGCGTGCGACGCGTTCTATATATTCGTCGTTGTCAAGAGACTTTAATTCCTCGTTGGTTTCTTTTATTTTCTCTTGCAATTCCTTCTTTGTCTCCAAGAGTTTTTTCTGCTCTTTTTTTGCCTCGTAGCGATGAAGCATGCTGTTTTGGTCGAAGAATATGAGCCAGATGCAAAAAATAGATACAATGATGATGATGATTCTTTTTTGCGTAAAGAAATCTTTAAATTCGTTGAGACGAGAAATGCTATTTTTTTCTTGTTCTTCCATATTCAAATTCTGAGCATAAAAGTACAAAATAATTTGAAATCAAAAGGATATCGCCATGTGATTCGATGAAAAAAAATTAATCTGCTGATTGGCAATCTTTTATGGCGAGATGAAGATGTTCTATGATGTCGGTTGCTATGAGCGACAAGGTTCCTCGTGTTTTTTGAGCAAAATCACCAGCAAGCCCGTGAATGAATACACCGATCTTTGCAGCTTCGATTGGTTCATATTTTTGTGCCAAAAGCGAAAGGATAATGCCTGTAAGAACGTCGCCACTACCTGCAGTAGCCATACCTGGATTTCCTGTGCTATTGAAATACACTCTGCCGTCGGGCGAGGCAATACTGGTGTAATGACCTTTTAAAACCACGATACATTGATGTTCTTTGGCAAATGAAATCTGCGTTTGGAAACGTTCGTAACACGATGAATGAGAATGCGTTAGTCGGTCGAATTCTTTCGGGTGGGGAGTAATAATCGTATTTGGTTTTATGAATTCCCATAGATGCGGATTTTGTGCGATAATGTTGAGAGCGTCGGCATCTAATACGACAGGTTTAGTATTCGTTTGCAAAAACGTTTGCAATGTTTTTTGAGTGATGTTGTCTGTTCCGATTCCTGGACCAATGCCAATGGCAGAATACTTGTCGTTAGAGGGAATGTTGCTAATGATTTTGGGATTGTCGTCTATACTTGCCATTGCTTCGGGAATGGTCGTTTGTAGTATGGAAAGTCCTTGTTCGGGACAATGCGTGGTAAGCAATCCGCATCCAGTTCGAAGGCACGATTTTGATGCCAAAACAGCTGCTCCCATTTTTCCGTAACTGCCTGAAACGAGAAGGGCATGACCAAACGAACCTTTGTGTGCAAAAACGCTGCATTTCGGTATTGAAATGTCTTTTTGAGTTACAAATTCAAAAGGCGTTTCTTTGTCGCTGAATGGATTGATGAGAGAAATGTCGGTAATGTGCATTGTGCCGACGAATTGTTCGTTTTCGGCAAAAAGAAATTGCAATTTTGGCGATTGGAACGTGATGGTTTCATCAGCTTTGAAAACAACTGCATTTTGCTCAACAGGCATGTCGGCATAGAGACCCGAAGGAATGTCGATTGCAATTTTTGTGTTAGGTAACGTGTTGAGGTATGAAATATATTCCGACGTGAATCCGGTAATGGGTCTGTTGAGTCCCGAACCGAAAATGCCGTCAATGATGATAGCGTTGGGTGGGATTGTAATGTCGTGATATTCAGATAATTCAACAATTTTGCAGTTTAAATCTTGCAATTCAAGCAGACGTTCGTAGTTCGTGAGAAAATCGTCGCTTGCCGAATCGGTGTAATTTACTATGAATACGGATACTTCCTTGTCGTTGAGCAACAACATTCGTGCAATTGCGAGTCCGTCGCCTCCGTTATTTCCTTTACCACAAAAAATGCAATATGTTTTTTGATTAGGATATTGCAGTATGATTTTGTCAAAGAATGTCTGTGCCGCACGTTCCATTAAGTCAATTGATGCAATCGGTTCTTTCTCAATCGTATGAGCGTCAACCATGTGCATTTGTTTTGCAGAAAATATTTTCATTTGTCCTCGCATTGTTTCTCACAAAGATACAATTTAAAAATTGGGAAATAAAAATCAAAAGAGTAAAAATCTGTTTGTAATCCTTGTGTTGTTTCAATTTATTTTATACCTTTGGTTTTTGAATTAAAATCAAAAAACGATGGCGACAAAGATATGTGTGATAGGTTTAGGTTATGTTGGATTACCATTAGCCCGTTTATTTTCAACGAAATATGAAACAGTAGGTTTTGATAAGTGTGAGAAACGTGTGCGTTCATTGATGCAAGGGCATGATGCAACGTTGGAGGTTAGTGATGAGTTGCTTCAAGAGGCGATTAAGAATGGGTTCAAGTGTACTTCGGATATAGAGGATATTAGAGATTGCAATTTCTATGTTGTTGCCGTCCCCACGCCTGTTGACAATAATAACAATCCCGATTTGGAACCTTTGTATAAGGCCAGTGAAGTTGTTGGTGCGGTAATTTCCAAAGGCGATATTGTCGTGTATGAATCAACGGTATATCCAGGTGTGACGGAGGATGAATGTATTCCTGTAGTTGAAAAAACGTCGGGTTTGAAATTCAATGTCGATTTCTTTGCCGGCTATTCTCCAGAGCGAATTAATCCTGGAGATAAGTTACACACGGTTGAAAAAATCAAGAAAGTAACGTCAGGTTCGACACCTGAAATTGGCAAAAAAGTAAACGAGATATATAGCTCCGTTATTGAGGCGGGTACGCATTTGGCACCGTCAATCAAAGTAGCCGAAGCAGCCAAGGTGATTGAGAATTCGCAACGCGACATCAATATTGCGTTTGTGAATGAGTTATCGAAAATCTTCACCGTTCTTGGCATTGACACGCACGACGTGCTGGATGCAGCTTCTACCAAATGGAATTTCTTGCCATTCAATCCCGGACTTGTTGGCGGACATTGCATAGGTGTTGATCCGTATTACTTGGCTCAATGTGCACAACGACATGGATACAATCCCGAGATTATTTTGGCTGGTCGCCGAATGAATGACGGAATGGGAGAATATGTTGCAAATCAGGTGATTAAGCTTATGCTCAAAAAGGCAATTCAGGTGCTGAACAGTTCCATCCTGATTTTGGGTTTCACGTTCAAGGAAAATTGTCCTGATGTAAGAAATACCCGTGTAATCGACATTTACAAGGCATTGAAAGAATACAATTTGAACATAACCGTGTATGACCCTTGGGCAAACCCCGAGGTGGTAAAGGCGGAATATGGCATAGAGTTGACGAATACATTACCCAAAGGTGGTTTTGACGCTGTGATAGCTGCCGTTGCACACACACAATTTTCAAAACTCGATATACTTTCGTTCCTCAAAGAAAAACACGTAATTTTTGATGTGAAGGGAAGTTTGGAGAGAAAAATTGTTGATGGAAGGTTATAAAAAAGTTCTCCGATTTGTAAAAGATTGGTCGTTGCCTGTGGCAATGATAATTGGCGTTTTGTCGTATCTTATATTCCATTGGTGTCGCTTCCCGTGGCAAGTCCGTGTGTTTGCCAACAATTGCGTGGCTTGGCTGCAACCGGCATTATTGTTTGTTATGCTGTTCCTTTCGTTTTGCAAGATTGACATACGTCAGATACGGTTTAAGACGTGGCATCTTTGGCTGGCATTGCTACAAGCAGGAAGTTTTGTGTTATTGGCATTGCTGGTGCTGTTTTTCGGACGCGTTGACCAGCAAATTGTGATAGAATGTGCCATGTGTTGCATGATATGTCCCACAGCAACGGCCGCAGTCGTCATTGTTGACAAGTTGGAAGGAGACAAACTTTCGTTGCTTGCATATACGATTGTATCGAATGTGTTGGCCGCAGTCGTTGTGCCGTTAGTTATTCCCTTGGTGAATCCCAATATAGGAACGACTTTTGTGCAATCTTTTTGTATTATCATAGAAAAAGTATTTCCGTTGTTGGTTTTTCCCTTTTTATTGGCTTTGATCGTGCGAAAATTTTTCCCCAAGGTGTTGTCGTGGCTGTTGCAAGTGCGAGATTTGGCGTTTTATTTCTGGCTGATAGCATTGCCGTTGGCTTTGGCTGTTTCCACTCGGGAATTGGTCAATAGCGACGTGTCGTTTCTTTGTTTTGTGGGTATGACGATTGTAACTGCCATTTGTTGCCTTTTCCAATTTTATATAGGAAAAACAATTGCTGGGAAAGACAATGATAGAATTAGTGGTGGTCAGGCAGTGGGGCAGAAGAATACCGTTTTTATGATTTGGATGGGGGCGACGTTTTTGAATCCAGTAACAGCCGTTTCGGGTGGATTGTACAGTATTTGTCACAATACGGTGAACTCCTATCAGTTGTATAAAAAACGGAAAGGAGCGAATTGATTGTAAAAATCTTTTAGTCGCTTTGTCGTTGAATTTCCCGCAAAAAAATCTCATTCAACATTTTTTTATTATTTTTGCACGCTCAAATAGATAATGTATATACAATTATGGCAGACGATTTATTGAAAAAAGTTATCGCTCACGCTAAGGAATATGGTTTCATTTTCCCATCGAGCGAGATTTACGACGGTCTTGGAGCCGTTTACGATTACGGACAAAACGGTGTTGAACTGAAAAACAACATCAAACAATATTGGTGGAACGCAATGGTTCGTTTGCACGAAAACATTGTGGGTATTGATTCTTCAATCTTTATGCACCCAACCATTTGGAAAGCTTCTGGTCACGTTGACGCATTCAACGACCCGTTGATTGACAACAAAGACTCGAAAAAACGCTATCGTGCCGATGTGTTGATTGAGGAAGAACGCGAAAAACACAACCAAAAGATACTCAAGGAAATAGAAAAGGGTAAAAAGAAATTTGGCGATGCGTTCGACGAGGCAAAAGCCCGCGAAACCAATCCGAACATTCTTCGTGAACAAGCAAAGATTGACGAAATTACAAAACGTTATGATGAGGCATTGAACGCCAACGACTTGGAGGCAATGCGCCAGTTGATTCTTGATTTGGGCATTGTGTGTCCTATTTCGGGAACAGCTAACTGGTCGGAAGTTCGTCAGTTCAACCTTATGTTTGAAACAAAACTTGGCTCGACCGCCGATGGCGCAAGTTCCATTTATCTTCGTCCGGAAACGGCTCAAGGTATTTTTGTGAACTATTTGAATGTGCAGAAAACTGGTCGTATGAAGATTCCGTTCGGTATCGCACAAATTGGTAAGGCGTTTCGTAACGAGATTGTTGCCCGTCAGTTTGTGTTCCGTATGCGTGAATTCGAGCAAATGGAAATGCAGTTCTTCGTTCGTCCTGGCTCAGAAATGGAATGGTTCAAGAAATGGAAGGAAACTCGTCTTGCTTGGCACAAGGCGATGGGAATGGGCGAGCAAAACTATCGTTTCCACGACCACGAAAAACTTGCCCACTATGCAAATGCGGCAACCGACATTGAATTCAATTTCCCAATGGGATTCAAGGAATTGGAAGGTATTCACTCACGTACGAACTTCGACTTGAGCCAGCACCAAAAATTCTCAGGCAAGAAAATCCAATATTTCGACCCAGAATTGAACGAAAGTTATGTGCCATACGTAATCGAAACTTCAATTGGTTTGGACAGAACCGTGTTGGCTGTGTTGTGCAACTCGTACTGCGAAGAGCAAGTTGACGGCGAAATGCGTGACGTGCTCCGTATTCCTGCTGCCTTGGCTCCAGTGAAAATTGCTGTTATGCCGTTGGTTAAGAAAGACGGTTTGCCAGAAATTGCACAAAAAATTATGCGTCAGTTGGAAATTGAATGCAACTGTCAATACGAAGAAAAAGATTCTATCGGAAAACGTTACCGCCGTCAGGATTCAATCGGTACGCCATATTGCGTAACAGTTGACCACCAAACGTTGGAAGACAACACGGTTACCGTTCGTGAACGCGACACGATGAGTCAAGTTCGTATGTCGATAGACGAAGTAGTGGCAACACTTCCAGGAAAATGTTCATTGAACAATCTATTGCGTAAATTGCAAGACTAAAAATTAGATTAATACTATGTTTGTTGAAAAGCTGTACGGATGTTCCGTGCAGCTTTTTTTATGGATTTTTATTTATAAGCATACCAAAGTTTTGTGATATTTGTTATTTTTACATAAATTTTTGGATGTGAACGGTTTTATAAAACATATCGTTTGTGTGGTTGCATTGTGTTTGGGGATGTTACACTCGTTTGCAGCTGAACCTTATAAATGGGGTAGTCTCCCGCTTGGCGGCGGTGGTTTCGTGACTGCCGTGATTGCACATCCCACTGAACAAAATCTTTTTTATGCCCGAACCGACGTTGGGGGAATTTACCGCTGGATAGAATCTACAAAATCGTGGAAACCGTTGACGGACTTTATTTCTGTAGCCGACCAAGGTTTGTACGGCGTTGAGGCGATTGCCGTTGACCCGCAGAAACCTGAAATGCTGTATGCTTTGGTGGGAACGTCGTATTATAGCAACGGAAAAACTGCCATTTTGATTTCTGATGATTATGGTGAGACCTTTACGGTTATTGATATCACGTCGAAATTCAAGGCACACGGAAACGGCGACGGTCGTCAGATGGGCGAGCGTTTGGCTGTTGACCCTAAAAATAGCAACGTGATTTATTGCGGAACACGCTCAAATGGCCTTTTCAAATCGACCGATGGCGGACGTACGTGGAATAGTGTGAGTTTCCCTGTGACAACTACAAGCAACGGCGTAGGAATCAATTTTGTGCAATTTGACGAATCTTCGAGCGTGTCGAATGGCGTGACGCAAAAAATATACGTTGGAACAGCGCAAACGGGCAATTCCATTTATGTCTCGACCAACGGGGGAAATTCGTGGTCGGCAGTGTCGGGACAGCCGACGCAGTACATTCCACATCGTTGTGCAATGAAAAATGGTACGCTTTTCGTGACGTATGCCAATGGTGCAGGTCCGGGAATCGGCTCGGCGGGAGGTTATGTGTATAAGTACAATGGTTCGTGGACGAATATTTCTCCGTCGAACAATACGTCGGATTACAATTATGGTGGAATTTCAATTGTAGGAAATAGAATCGTCGTAACGAGCGTCGGTTGTTACAAAATGCAGTCGTGGGACGGCAGATGTGATTGGCAGACGGCGACGTGGGGCGACGAGATTTTTGTGAGCGACAATCTCGGTTCTTCGTGGAATGCAATGTTTTCGAATTGTAAAGTCACTTTTGATGCCAATTCCGTTCCTTGGGTGAAAGACCACGCAATGCACTGGACTGGCTGTGCTACTTTGGATCCTTTCGATTCGAAAAGATGTTTCTTTATTTCGGGAAATGGTTTGTTTATGTCCGATAATCTCAGCACAAACACGTTTGATTTGAAATTTATGGTGAAGGGTTTGGAAGAAACCGTTCCTCTTGATATGGTGAGTCTTTCTACAGGACAAGTCATTACTGTTGTGGGCGATTACGACGGTGGTTTGTATATGGCGCAGGATGGCTCGTATGACGTGTATCCGTCAACGGTTCATACCCCCGAAATGGGAACAACTCACGGTGTGGCAGCTGCGGTTGACGGTTCGTTGGTGGTGCGTGCGGGGAGCAAGTCGTCGTTTGTTCAGTATTCAACCGACAAGGGAAGAACGTGGAATTACTGTTCGGGAGGAAAAGAAGGAAGCGGACATGTGGCGGTTTCGGCAAACGGCTCCATAATTCTTCATTGTCCGAATAGTTATAATGGATATTCGTATGACGGAACGGGTAGCACCGTGTATTATTCTACGAACAGGGGAACTTCGTGGACACAGTGCAACGGTATTTCCATAAATGGTGCATATCCCGTCGCTGACGGAGCAAATTCCAATAAATTTTATATTACGAACGGCAATACCGTGTATGTTTCCACCGACGGAGGAAGGAATTTCTCGGCAAAAGGTTCTACGGGCTATACGAGTTATTACAAAATGAGGGCGGTTCCGGGTGTTGAAGGCGATATATGGGCTCCGTGCGGCTCGAATGGTTTGTATCGTTCCACCAACTCGGCAACGAGTTTCTCTAAATTGTCAAGTGTGGCGTCGTGCGATGCGGTTGGTTTTGGTAAGGCAGCCGAAGGAAAAACGTTTCCTGCCGTGTATATATGGGGAACGGTTTCGGGGGTTACAGGATTGTTTAGAAGCGACGACGCAGGTAGTTCGTGGGTTCGCATAAATGATGACTTGCATCAGTTTGGCGGACCGGGTAACGGACAATTTGTGATGGGCGATATGGCGGTGTACGGTACAGTGTTTATGAGTACTGTCGGCCGTGGCGTGATTTGCGGTGTGGTTGACAAGGTTACCGACTCGGAAAGTCCTGTGATGACGGGAGAGTTAATAGCCAGAAATATCGTACAAAATGCTTTTACGGTTGAATGGACTCAGGCAACTGACAATGTTGGCGTTGTAGGTTACGAAGTGTATGTTGGTGATGAAACATATACAACTACGGAAACATCGTTTGCGGTGGAGGATTTGGCGTGCCGTTCGGAATATGTTGTCCGTGTGCGGGCATACGACGAGGCGGGAAATTTCTCGGATTTTCTCTCTGGAACATTTGAGACGATAGGCACCGACGCTCCGCAAACTACCACACAGATAACATATAACGTGGGAGACGAATCAACTGCACTGACGGCGGAAGGAGAAAATTTACGATGGTACGATGCCGAAAAACAACTTTTGACATCGGCTCCAGTGCCTCAGACCGACCACGTTGATGAGTATGTGTTTTACGTTTCGCAAACTATTCTTGGCTGTGAAAGTGAGCTGGTGGAAATATCCGTATCTGTTGTTCAAAAAATTGAAACACAGACAATTTTGCTACAGAAAGGTTGGAATCTAATTTCGTTGTATGTGGAACCAGACGATAATAAAATTATGTCTGTGCTAACCGTTGATTTTTCAATTATAAAAAATCTTGACGGCTTTTATTATACGTGGAACGACTTACATTTGCAGAGCTTAACGACGATACAGGCAGGAGAAGGATACCTTGTCTATATTAACGAAGCAAGTCAATTGACGGTGGAGGGTACGCCGCTTGAGCATTACATTACTCAATTACACTCAGGTTGGAATTTGGTCGGCGTGCCGCAAAAAACGTCGAAAGCAGTCTCTGATTTGCCGTCTTCTGTAACACAAGTCAAGGATTTGACTGATTCGCCAATTACAGAATTAGAGCCGGGGAAGGCATATTTTATCAATGTCTCTGCTGATACCACGATAGAGTGGTAATTTATTGTATTTCGTACGTCAGATTCTTGGGCACTGATGTGCAATTTCTTGCAATGGCAATATTATTTTCGTCGCTATCGGTGGCAATTATGTTAAGATTTTTCTTTACTAAAGCGGCAAGCAATGCAAATTCTCCTTGACCGCAATTTTCAATGGTGTAGGTGCCTTCGTCGGGCAATTCTGCTATTTTGGCGACAAGGTTTTTATCTTTTAAAACTTTGCGTGCGTGTTGCTCAATCTGTCGGCTTTTGTAAATGTAGTTGTGCAAGACTAAATCTTTGTAATAATCAGCATTTTCAACCTCTTGTGCAAGTTTCGCATATTCTTGTTCGTAGAAATGACGAACAAGTTTCGCTGTTTCTCTGCATTCTTTTCCCGCACAAAATGTTTCGTCGTCGGGTGTTATTCTATTGAAAATCTTTACGGTTGCTTTCCCTTTGCGAAGCAGAAATTCCGTTTTGGGGAAGAAATGCCCTATGCCGTGAATCATTGTCGGGATAATGTCAACATTGAGTTGTTGGGCAAGATAGAATGCACCTTTGTGGAAGCGAAGAATGTCGCAGTTTTCGGAACGAGTTCCTTCGGGAAAAACTAAGATGGAATATCCTTTTGCGACGACTTCACGAAGTTGTTCTATATTGTCTTCTATACCGTCTTCCACAGGATAAAAATCGGCATAACGAATAATCCAGCCATAAAACGGACAACGCCAAACCCAATGGTTTGTGAGACAGATTATTTTGGGATTCAAGAGCAATAAATACATTAAATCCAAATGCGACTGATGGTTGGCAATGATGATTCCAGGTTTCTCAAACGTTTCGTTTGCTGTGTTTTGCAGTTCAAAATCAATGTTCGGAATGATTTTTACGAGAAATCTAAAAATGCCGCATAATCGTTTGTGGTACCAAAGTTTGTGCTTTTCGGTTTTTCCCAACAGTGTCAGACTTACAAATCCCGCCAACGTGAGGTAAATACTACCGATTAAAAATCCTATGAACGAGATAATGGTGATTCCAAGGTTTTTAAGAGTGATTGGCATCAAGCGTTTTTTGCCGTTTTTCTGCGTAAGCCAACGATAGAGCAACGGTGGGAACATGTACGCCATCAGCACAACGGAAAACATTCCCACAATGGTGACTTCGCCCAACGAACGCATTGCGGGGTGCTGGGATATTATTAGCGAGCCAATGCCGATAAACATTATGGTTGCCGACAGCCAAACGGAATTTTTGTACGAAGCGAGCATTTTTTTCTTGTAGGTGTATTCGTACATCATTCCTTCGGTTACGAAAATGGTGTAATCGTCGCCTTGTCCAAAAATAAACGTTGCAAGAATAATATTCACAATGTTGAATCTCATATCGAAGATTCCCATCAACCCCAAAATCCAAATCCAGCCAACAGTTAATGGAATAAAGGCAATGATGCTCAATTCCAGCCGTCCGAATGAAAATGTGAGAAATAAGAATACAATCAAACCGCAAATGTACAGCACATAATCGAAGTCGTCGGAAAGCGCGTCAACCATTTGCGTTACGAGCGACGTGTTATCGAATGTGAATACATTTTGCTGAATTTCGTTCAATTTTGATTCTGCACAATCTTTGGCACTATTCGTTTCTATGATATTGTAAATCAGAATTCTACCATTTTCATTTGAAATATAATTATTTCCGATGGCTTGTAGGATAGGTGCGAAATAGTCAATATTTTGAACTGTGAAATCGTGGGAAAGAATTGCCACAAAATTATCAAATGCGTTTTTATTAAAACCATTGGCGATTCTTGCTTTTTCAAGATTTTCGATAATTGTTTCTTTATGTTTACTCATAAATGAGTTCCATTTTGCAAGTCGCTCTTTTTGAACCTTTTGCGAAGGCAGTAATTGACCAATTCCCGACACGTTTGCTATCGCATTTTCTTGTTTGAGCGAATCAATAACGGGTAGTGATTGTTCGTAGTTTTGCAGCGCCTCTTCCATTGTGGTTCCTTCGGCAACGCAGTAAAACGAAGGTTTTCCACTTTGCGTTTGTTCGTTGATTTTGGCAAATTTCTCTTTTTGCGATTCCGTCATATAATTTATGGCATGCAAATCGGTCTCAAACGATGTTCGTTTGCTCATAAAGAACAACGGAATTGTGAGAAGAATGATGGTAACGACAACGAACGTGTTTTTGTCAAGATTGTAAGACGCTATTTTGTTGAAAGTCAGGTTCGTACTCAATCGTTCCTGATTTGCAAAGAGTTTTTTCTTGAACAAGTGTGGCAGAAAAATAAGCACGAATAAAATTGTTCCGATAAGCAGGAAAGACGCAAACAATCCAAGGTCTTTCATTGCGTTGGAATGAATGAAAATAAGACTGAGAAATGCGCCCACAGTCGTGACGTTTCCCGTAACAAGCGGGTCGATTATGTCACGAATCGTTTGTTCTTTGCTATATCCTTGTTGATAATGTGCCAGAAAGTGCAATGGATAGTTGGTCGCAATTCCCACAATGATGGAACCGATTCCGATTGCGATGATGGAAACCGAATCTTTGAAAATGGAAACGAACGCCATTCCGAACAAACCGCCGAACGTAAGTGCAAACACTATGATTATCAATGCTCTAATGTCGCGGAAGAAATAGAGTAATACAATGAGTATCAACACTAATGCGATTGCAGTTGAAATAATGCTGTCTTTTTTGATTTGTTGTGCGTTGCCAATTGAAATAATCGATGCTCCAATGCAATCTACTTGAATATCAGGCATTTCTCGCATTGTTTCCGCCATAGCAGAATCAATGTCGGCAATGAGTTTCGCATTTTCTTTTGTCTCGCTGACTGGCAATTTTGAATTGACGGCGACAATAGCTTCTTTCCCTGATTTGTCAAATATATAACCGTCAATTATCTCGTAGTTCGCGTTGGAATTTGATTGTTGGAGCGTTGCTAACGGGCGGGAAGCAAAATGAAGCGGGTCGAGTGTAATAAAATCCTTGACAAAACCGCCCATAGGGGAAAGAATTATTTGCTTATTGCCATAAATTTTTGCATGTACGGAATCGTATGATAATGAACGTTCAATTTGTTGATAATCCTCGTCGGTCAAATAGAACGGCATATTTTGAATCAGAAATTGACCAAGTTGTGTAATTTGTTGTTGGTCAATCATATAAAGTATATTTTGTATTCGTTCGGCAGAATCTTTTTCCTGCAATTTCTCGACAAATGTGTCAACTGCGTCCATTATGGCATATTCGTCAGCTGTTTCCGACGCAACCGAAACCATTAATTTATTGGAGCCGCCAATGTGTTGCGAAGCGTACTGAATACGTTCATTCTCTTCGCTTTGTGGCAAAAAAGAACTAATGTCTTCGATGAACGAAATGCGTAAAATGGCACACACACATAGTGTAATAAATCCAACAAGCAAGCACCGAAGCAAAATGGAGTGTTTGTCAAAAAAGTCGTATATGCGAAGTAACAGATTTGTCATTGCTAAAACAAAATACGTTTTTTCCGTTGTACGAAATACGCCCACACTATTGATTTCGGGTACATTTCTTTATGTATGATTTTTGCGGAAATCTGTTTGCGTTTTTTCTCTAAATCAGGAATTGCCGAACGATAATCTTTATGTGCGTGAAGAATTTCTTTTGCATTTTTGAAATCAAAGTGAACCACGAAATTCAGCCAAGAAACGGCATCAAGCAGACGACGTTTGAATATGATTTTTTTGTAACAATCGTCTGGTAGATTTTTGTGGAGCATATACAAATTGTTGCGGAAATTGAGGTACGTTTTGAACGGATTTTCCTTTGGCAATGAACCGCCACCAACGTGAAACACTTCGGATTGAGGAATATATTTGATTTTATAGCCGGCATTTTTCACTCGCCAGCAAAAATCTATTTCTTCCATATGAGCGAAGAAATCTTTGTCTAATCCTCCAAGCTGCTGATACACTGAACTTTTTACAAACAAAGCTGCTCCCGAAGCCCAAAAAATGTCACATTCTTGATTGTATTGTCCTTCATCTTTTTCAATTGTTGAAAACAATCGTCCGTGACAAAACGGATAACCGAATTTGTCAATAAAACCACCCGCAGCTCCAGCATATTCAAATAGTTCGGGATTTTCGAATGATTTTAGTTTGGGCATACATACGGCAAGTTTCTCGTCTGCTTCCATTCGTTCAACAATAGGAGAAATCCAATTTTTCCCAACTTGCACGTCGGAATTTAACAGAACATAATAATCGGCTTGAATTTGTGCCAAACCTTGATTGTAGCCCTCGGCAAAACCATAGTTCTTGTCTAATTGAATAATCGGAGTTTCGGGAAACTGCGTATGTAGGAACGAAACGCTGTCGTCGGTTGATGCATTATCGATGACATAGACTGTCGCTTCTGGAGAATTTTCAATGACATTGGCAAGAAATTTCTCCAACCAATGTTTCCCATTCCAGTTCAATATGGCGACAGCAACCGTCATATTGCTTTCTATTTATGAATAGTTTTTATGTAATCCGACAAAATTTGATATGACTCAAATAAACCTACATCTTCCTTGATGGATTTGTTCCAATCCTCAATACGTTTGTTTTCAACAGAATCAAGAGTAGGATTGTCTTTCGACTGAATGTTCCAACTTATGATTTCAAAAGGAACGCTTGCCTTGCCGGCATTCTTGTATTTTTTAGAAAGTGCTATGTCTTTCTCGTCTTTTTCTCTAAATGCTGACACTTCCAACGGAATTGATTTTTGGTCTTTTGTATCGGAAAGCCATTTTGCAGCTTCTTTCAACAAAATGAACGAAGAATCTTTTTGGATTCGTGCCGCACTTTTCTTTGACAAATCCTTTATGTTCGGTGCGTTTTTGCACGTAACATATTGAGCTGGTTTGATTTCCGTCCATGGAAGCGGATAATCCAACTCTTTTTCGCCTATGTCGATTTTGTCGTACAAATCGGGCAATATAATGTCGGGTTTCACGCCTTGGAACTGCGTTGTTCCACCATTTATTCTATAAAATTTTTGAATAGTCAGTTTTAGTGCACCAATTGGCTTATGAATGCGATATTCGTTTGAAATGAATCGGTCTAAATCCACAACTCGCTGTACGGTGCCTTTGCCGTATGTTGATTCCGTTCCAATAATTATTGCACGTTTGTAATCCTGCATTGCGGCTGCCAAAATCTCCGAAGCTGATGCGCTAAACGTGTTTACCATAATTGCAAGAGGACCGTCGTACAATGTCTTGCCGTCGGTGTCGTTGTATTGTGTGGCAGGAGTTTTCAAGTCTTTTACTTGCACAATCGGACCTTTGTCGATGAACAAGCCGCCAATTGTAACAACGTCGTTCAGCGAACCACCGCCATTGTTGCGCAAGTCGATTATGATTCCGTCAACATTTGCATTTTTGAGTTTTGTAACTTCAATTTCTATGTCTTTTGAACATTTACGTCCACGAGAATCATTCATATCTACATAGAACTGAGGAAGATAGATGTAACCAATTTTGTATGCTTTCTTGTCATTTGTTGTCAAAATCGTTGATTTTGCATATTTTTCTTCCAACACAATCACGTCGCGAATGATAGGAATCTGCACGATTGTTCCGTCAATTTTCTTGACGGTCAAAACGACTTTTGTGCCTTTGGGGCCACGAATGAGACGAACGGCTTCGTCTAGTCGCATATCAATTATTTCAACTGGCTCGTTGTCGCCTTGTGCCACTTTCAAAATAATATCCTCTGCTTTCAGTTCTCCTTGCTTCCACGATGGGCTTCCTGGAACAATCTCCACGACTTTAATGTAGCCGTCTTTTTCGGAAAGGGTTGCTCCGATTCCTTCAAGTTTGCCCGACATTGAAATGTCGAAATCCTCTTTTTCTGTTGGAGGGAAATAATTCGAGTGCGGGTCGAATGCACCTGCAATGGCGTTCACAAAGTCGGCAAAACGATCGCTGCGGGTAATTTTGCTCATTCGTTTGAAACGAGTGTCGTAACGTTTCAATATCTTTTCACGAGCTTCTTTTTCTATTGTTGCAAAATCCTTAGGCGTTTTTACAGAATCCGTCGCAAGCGAATCGGCTTTCTTTTGTTCATTTTCTATGGAAATAATTTCTGTAAGAACTTGATATTTAATGTATTTACGCCAATAATCCTCCAACTGAGCTTCATTTTCGCAATATTCGCGATGTTCCATATCAAGATTTATGGTTTCTTTTACCGAATAATCCATAGGATTTTCAAGAATCTTGCTGTAGAGTTCTTTGATTTTATTTGTCTGTTTGTCAAGTAGTTCCAGTGACAAATTGAAGAAATCCAGCGAGGCAATTCTTATAGCATCGTCAAGTTGAGTTTTGTACGATGAAAGAATGTCAATTTGGTCTTTAGTGAAATATATCTTGTTGTAGTCCAATGTTTTCATATACAAAGTGAACACACGTTCCGAGAACGAATCGTTCAATTCTTGCGGACTATAATGAAATTCTTTGAGAATCTCGTAAGTTGATTTCATAACGAGTTTTTCTTTGGGCTCGTCGTTTTCATATACAAAAAATGCAAGTAGTGCAGTTGCTATGACTAAAATTACCGCTATTGGTAAAAATCTCTTGATCTTCATTGTCGAAAAAAATTTCAACGAAAGTAGGAATTATTTGTGGATTAAAAAACCGTAAAGCAAAAAAAATGTATGTCTTAATCAAAAGACTGGTTTGGTTGGATGGAAATTTGACGAATTTCTTCAAATTCGCTCGGAGAAAGGTCATTCAAAAAATAATTGATTGGATTTACTTTTTGACCGTTTTTAATGATTTCATAATGAAGGTGAGAACCTGTTGAAACGCCAGTGTTTCCAACCAATCCGATGAGTTCGCCTCGTTTTACTTTTTGTCCTTGGTGAACTAAAATCTCGGAACAGTGTGCATACATTGACTGATATTTGTAACCATGATCAATCACAATCGCTTTTCCGTAGCCACGTTCAAATTTTGCGGATTTCACAACGCCGTCGCCTGTCGCATAAATTTTTGTTCCACTTGGTGCAACCAAATCAATACCCGTGTGCGTGCGAAGCGTCTTATAAATCGGGTGCATACGCGTTCCGAATCCCGAAACGTATTTGTATGTTTTAAGTGGCTGAATACCAGGAATATGCTGTAACATTTCCTGTTTGTTTTTTGCCAGATTTACAATAGTGTCAAACGAAAGCGACTGAATATAAATCTTTTTACGCAAAATGTCCATTCGTTTGTTTGTCTGCACCACAATTTCCATATTGGGAATTTCTTCCAATTCGGCATAACGGTTTACACCACCAAAACCACCGTTGCGAATTTCATCGGGAATCGGTTCCGACTCAAACACCATACGATAAATGTTGTTGTCTTTGTCGGCCAAATCGTCCAAAACGGTTTCCATATTGGAAAGACGGTTATTCAATGTTTTGTACTGATTTCGTAAACTTTTGTTTTCGTCAATCAATTGTTTTTCTCGAGAAGAAGGGAAAAAATGCAACCACGTGAACATAAATGCAAATCCGACTACTATAATAATGACGAGATTCGATAGCAATAAACCCAATCCTCGCTTAAAGGAACGTTCAATTTTTTCGTATTGTAACGTGTCTGGGTTAAATCGGAATTTACTTTTTGCCATCTTATTTTTTGAAAGTGCAAATATATGAAAAAAACGTATATAAAAAACTTTTATTGCTTACTTTCTCTTTTATTCTTAAAAAAACGTACTTTTGCACCCGTTAAATTATATATGTATGAACGCACAAGAATTACGTCAATCGTTTCTCGATTTTTTTGCTTCAAAAGAACACACTATTGTTCCGTCTGCACCTATGGTGGTGAAAGGCGATCCTACATTGATGTTCACCAATGCGGGAATGAACCAGTTCAAGGATATTTTCCTCGGAATTTCTCCGATTACTCGTCCTCGTGTGGCCGATTCGCAGAAGTGTCTGCGTGTTTCGGGCAAACACAACGATTTGGAGGAAGTTGGTCACGACACCTATCACCATACCATGTTCGAAATGCTTGGAAACTGGTCGTTCGGCGACTATTTCAAGAAAGAAGCAATTTCGTGGGCTTGGGAATATCTGACCGAAGTTTTGAAAATTGACAAAAATTGTTTGTATGCCACTGTTTTCGAAGGTGACAAAACCGACGGAACGTCGTTTGACCAGGAAGCGTTCGACATTTGGAAACAATATCTTCCCGCAGAAAGAATCTTGAAAGGCAACAAGCACGACAATTTCTGGGAAATGGGCGAAGTTGGTCCTTGTGGCCCTTGCTCCGAAATTCACGTGGATATTCGTTCTGCTGAAGAAAAAGCAAAGAAACCAGGACACGAATTGGTGAACCACGATCATCCGCAAGTGATTGAAATCTGGAACCTTGTGTTTATGCAATATAACCGTAAGGCAAATGGTGAATTGGAACTTTTGCCGAAAAAACACATCGACACAGGTATGGGTTTTGAACGTCTTGCAATGGTTACACAAGGCAAACAGTCAAACTATGACACTGATGTGTTCCAACCGCTGATTGCGGAAATTGGTGCAATTTCAAATACAAAATATGGCAACGATGCAAAACAAGACGTTGCTATGCGCGTAATTGCCGACCACATTAGAACAATTTCGTTTGCTATTGCTGATGGTCAGTTGCCGTCGAACATTAAGGCAGGTTACGTGATTCGGCGTATTCTTCGCCGTGCTGTGCGCTATGGTTATACGTTCTTGAATTTGCATGAACCGTTTATGTACCGCTTGCTTCCTTGCTTGATTCAGACAATGGGAAAAGCATATCCTGAAATTATCGCACAGGAAAAATTGATAACGAAAGTGATTTTCGAGGAAGAAAAATCTTTCTTGAAGACATTGGAAACTGGTATCAATTTGTTGAATTCAAAGATTGAAAAAGTTAAACAAGCTGGACAGAAAACAATTTCGGGCGTTGATGCCTTTACATTGTACGACACATACGGATTTCCGCTTGATTTGACGACGTTGATTGCTCGCGAGCAAAATCTTGAAGTTGATATAGACGAATTTCAGAAAGAACTTGAAAAACAGAAAGAACGTGCCCGTCAGGCAACAAACATTTCGACTGGCGACTGGGTTGTGCTTTCTAACGAACAAGGCAACGCATTCGTTGGTTACGACACCAAGGAATGTATGGTTTCTATAGTGAAATATCGCCAAGTTACGGCAAAAGGAAAATCGTTGTATCAATTGGTGTTCGACAAGACTCCATTCTACGGCGAAATGGGTGGTCAGGTTGGTGACAAAGGATATATTGAGGCAAACGGCGTAAAAACTACCATAGTTGACACAGTTCGCGAAAATGGTTTGATTGTTCATTTGTGCGAAAAACTTCCCGAAACGCTTGATACGGAGTTCAATGCGGTGGTAAATACCAAATCACGCGAATTGACGGAATGTAACCATTCGGCAACGCACTTGTTGCAATACGCTCTTCAACAGGTACTTGGCTCGCACGTAGAGCAAAAAGGTTCGTTGGTTACTCCAGAACATTTGCGTTTCGACTTCTCGCATTTCCAAAAAATGACAGATGAAGAAATTCGTAAGACGGAACAGATTGTGAATCAATTGATTCGTTCTGACTACGCATTGCAGGAATATCGCGATATGCCAATCAATGAGGCAAAGGCAATGGGTGCCAAAGCTTTGTTTGGCGAAAAATATGGCGACAAAGTTCGTGTGATTAAATTTGGCGATTCAATGGAATTGTGTGGTGGTACGCATATTTCGTCAACTGGAAAAATCGGTTTCTTTAAGATTGTTTCCGAAAGTGCCATTGCGGCTGGTATCCGTCGTATTGAGGCCGTTACGTCCGACAATGCTGAAAAATTCATTTTCGAACAAGTTGATACCATTGCAACAATCAAAGAATTGTTGAAAAATCCAGTAAATCTGACGAAACAGGTGGAACAACTTGTTGCCGATAATGCAAAATTGCAGAAACAACTTGAAGCATTCGAAAAACAACAGACACAACAGGTGGCAAATGAATTGTTGAAGTCGGTTGAATCGAAAAACAACATTTCGTTGGTTGTGAAAGAAATTTCAGCATCGAATGCTAATGCATTGAAAGACATTGCGTTTAACTTGAAAAACAGTTTGTCGTCGTTCATTGTTGTTTTGGCTGCAAATGTTGACGGCAAGGCAAATGTGTGCGTAGCCGTTTCGCAGGATGTTATCGACGATTACAAGTTGACTGCACAAGAGTTGATAAAACTGATGGCAAAAGAAATTGCCGGCGGTGGTGGTGGTCAGCCGTTCTTCGCAACGGCAGGAGGAAAGAATCCGCAAGGAATTCCTACCGCTTTACAGTTGGTAAAGAATAGAATCAACGAAATATAAATTGTTGCCATGTTACAGACCGTTTGGGAATTTTTATCTGAATTGTCGGAGCACAACAACAAAGGTTGGTTTGATGCTCACAAAGACTGGTATAAGAATGCCTTGACGGAGGCACAGGATTTTGCCGAAACGTTGATTGCCGGCATAGCAAAATTCGATAAATCAGTTTCTGGTTTGACTGTAAAAGATTGTACGTATAGAATTTATCGTGATTTGCGTTTTTCGTTAGATAAAACGCCGTACAAGACACATTGGGGCGTTTATGTTTGTCCGCAGGGAAAGAAAAGTGGCAATGCTGGTTACTATCTTCATATAGAACCCAAATCTGAGAATATGCTTGTTTCGGGATTGTATATGCCGTCACCTCAGGCGTTGAAAAGTGTCCGTGAGGAGATTATGTGCAATGGTGCTGAATTTGACAATGCAATCAAAGCATGTAAAGGATTTGAGCTTGATTGGTCAAATGCCTTGAAACGTACGCCACAAGGATGGAACAGTGCCGACGCATTCTCAGAATATTACAAATTGCGTGATTTTGACGTTGTGCAAATCATCTCGAAGGAACAAATTTTTGACGCTCATTTCTTGGATTTTGTATTGTCGGAATTTGAAAAAACGTATCAGTTGAATGTGATTTTAAACCGATGCGTATCATTTGCCAACGAGAATTTCTAATTAAGTTGTCCGAACCAAACAATAGGTAAATTTTGAGGAACATCTATTTCGTGGTCAAAAATGCCATATACGGTTGCTCCGCTTCCACTCATTGATGCATAAACGGCACCAAGGTCGTACATAGTTTCTTTTACTGCTTCTATTTCTGGATGATTCTTGAAAATAGACGTTTCAAAATCATTCTCAATACAATGTTTCCATTGAGGAATGTCGTTAGGTAGTTCTTCAAGTAACGAATGTTCCCGTTTTCGAGGACTTACGCCGCGGTAGGCCTCTGCTGTGCTGATTGCTGCGTCAGGTTTTGCCAAAAGAATCCAATATCCTTGTAACGAAAGGTCTATCGGGGTGAATATCTCGCCTCGTCCTTCGGCAAATACGGGCTTGTTATTAATAAAGAAAGGACAGTCGCTTCCGAGTTGTAATGCCATTTTCTCAAGTTCCTCGGTGTTTGCTTTAACAGAGAAAAAAGAATTTAATGCTGACAAGATGAATGATGCGTCGGCGGAACCTCCACCTAAACCGCCACCAAAAGGGATGTTTTTGAGCAGTTTTATGTGAATAGGAGGAATGTCATAGTGCGATTTGAATACGTTCCACGCTTTGATGCACAAATTTTTTTCGGGTGGCGTGTCAATTTGAATGCCATAATTTTCAAATCGCAATTCAGAACTTTCAATAAATTCAAGACAATCGCAGAGGCCGTGAACAGGGTAGAAGATGGTTTCCAAATTATGGAATCCGTCAGGACGTTTTTCTGTGATTCGCAGACCGATATTGATTTTTGCGTTAGGAAAACAGATCATGCGTCAAAATTAAGGTCAAATTGTTCTTTTAGTTTTGTGAGAAATTTATTCTCACTTGCCATAGTATTAAATTTCTCTTGTGCCGTCAATTCGTATGTGATGGTATTGACGGGTTTTCGATTTTCAATCGGTGTTATTTTTGTTGCAATTTGTTTTTCTGATTGCAAGTCCATCATAATGTTATGACGAATGGGCTGTGGTTCAACAACTTTGGGCGTTGCCTGTGGTTGTTGCACAGGTTTTTTTTGTTCCGTTTGCAGAGGTGTTTGTACTATTGGCTGTACAGGTTGTTGTGGAGGAACTTGAACTTTGGGTTGAACGGGTTGTGGTTGCGGTTTTGCAACAGGTTGTGTCTTTGCCGCTGTTGTTTTGGCGGTTAGTTCAGTTTTTTTTTTAGAATGTTGCAGAATTGCAACAGTGCCAATTCCACGTGTAGGCGTTTGTTGTTACTTTCCTTGTATTTCTCGTCAAAGCGTTGTGCCAAGTCAAGCGCGGTAAACAAGAAGTCGATAGGGCAATTTTTTGACTGATTTGCATATCGTTCTTTGGTTGATTCGCTCACTTCAAGCAAAGGAATCGTTTTGGGATCCTTGCTTACCAATAAATCTCTGAAGTGGCTACACAAACCTTGGAGGAAATTTCTGTCGTCGAAACCTTTGTTCAAAATCTCGTCAAACGTGACTAATGCCGATGCATAGTCCGATTTAAGGAAGAAATCGGTTAGTTTGAAGAAGTATTCGTAATCAAGAACGTTGAGGTTTTCTATAGTATTCTGATACGTGACATTTTTGCCCGAGAAGCTTACAATCTGGTCGAATATGGAAAGAGCGTCACGCAAACCGCCACTTGCTTTGGTGGCAATCACGTTGAGAGCTTCCTTGTCGATTGTAACACCTTCTTTTTCAGCAACATTGGCAAGATGATTGACAATGTCGTCAACTTTTATTCTATTAAAATCAAATATCTGACAACGAGAAAGAATCGTAGGCAGAATTTTATGCTTTTCTGTTGTTGCAAGAATGAAAATAGCGTGTCGTGGCGGTTCTTCCAAAGTTTTTAGAAACGCATTGAACGCTTGTGTGGAAAGCATGTGAACCTCGTCGATTATATAAACGCTATATTTCCCGATTTGTGGCGGGATTCGCACTTGGTCAATCAGCTGACGAATGTCGTCAACCGAGTTGTTCGATGCCGCATCGAGTTCCACGACGTTGAACGATGCCGATGTGTTGAACGATTTACATGATTCACATTCATTGCAGGCCTCCAATTCGGGCGAGAGATTCTGACAGTTGATTGTTTTTGCAAAAATTCTTGCGCACGTCGTTTTCCCCACACCACGAGGTCCGCAAAAAAGGTATGCTTGACCGAGGTGTCCCGATTCAATAGAGTTTTTCAACGTGCGAGTAATTGATTCTTGCCCAATTACGGTCGCAAACGTCGCTGGTCTATATTTTCGTGCCGATACAATGAAATTTTCCATATCACAAATATACGAAAATTGCTTTAACAACCTACGTTTTTTGTTTTTTCTTTTTTGCAGCGGGAAAAAGTACATTGTTAAGAATCAGACGATATCCCGGCGAATTTTTGTGATTGTCCAAGTTGGTTGGTTGGTCGCCTACGTAGTGCCGATAATCTTCGGGGTCGTGACCGCCGTAGAATGTCCACGTGCCTTTGCCATACGTTCCATGAATGTATTTTGCCTCTTTCGCCGATTTTAGTTCGCCCATGATTGTTGTGGTTGCTTTGATTAAATCCTCGTTGAACGCCGTTGTTTGTCCCATAAATCCCTTGATGATGTTGGTGTGGTTTTGACAAAGCATTGTCGGCACTGGGTCCCATTTTGCCGAAAATTCAAACAATGTGAAAAAATCCACATTTTCGTTGACTTTGCGTGTCTCGGTAACGTCTATGTCGGAGTATTCGTATTCCATTGGATTACGTTTGAGTGTGAAGTTCTGAAACGCCAGACATTTTGAGTAGTCCAGTTTTTCTTGTGCTTGTGGGTCGGCAGGGTCGCCGTCGAACATACTTTCACAAATATCTACGTTTTCGGCAGCAAGGGCTATGTCGAACGAGTCGGTTCCCGAACACATGGCAAAGAGGAATCCGCCATTTTCCACGTACAATTTAATTGTTTTGGCAACGTATAATTTTAGGTCCGAAACTTTTGAAAAACCATATTTTCGAGCTTCTGCCTCGGCATTTTTCTGTTGTTCGACGTACCAAGGTGCATTATGGTAGCTTGCGTAGAATTTGCCGTATTGTCCCGTAAAATCTTCGTGGTGCATGTGCAGCCAGTCATATTTTGACAATTCGCCGTTGACAATTTCGCCATCGTATATCACAGTGTAGGGAATTTCGGCATAGGTGAGGGCTAAGGTGACAGCATCGTCCCAAGGAAGTTTGTCTTTGGGTGAATAAACTGCCATTTTTGGTGCTTTTTCAAGTTTCACCGCATCCATATTCACATCGTTTGACGAAACTTCTGTCAAAATTGACGACACTTTCACGTCGGCAATGATTTCATAGGAAACGCCCCGAATGTCGCATTCTTTCTTAATGTCAGGATTGTATTCAATGAGGAAGCTTCCGCCACGATAATTCAGCAACCAATCAATTGTAATTCCGTTTTGCAATACCCAATATGCTATGCCGTATGCTTTGAGATGGTTTTTCTGACTATTGTCCATAGGAATCAGAAAACCGAATGCGAAGCAGAGATTGTAGGCACATGTAAGCAGTATGGCAAAAAGAATCTTTTTCATTTATTAAAATGGCATTACGGTGTCTGTAGAACCACCTAGTGGATTCTCTTTCGTGTTATTTCCTGCAAAAGCATTTGCTTCGTCAGATAGTTTTGATTTTTTGAGTTCTAATTCTTCAAAGTCAAACTTCTGATTCTCAATAGGTTCATCTGGATTTGTCATTGCAAAAGTAGTGTCAACGTCTCTAAACTTCATAAATTCACCGATAAATTCCATTTCTGCGGAACCATTGGCTCCGTGGCGGTTTTTTTCAACGATGATTTTTGCTTTTTTGCTTATGTCGTTCCCTTCGCTATCCACGTTGCTTCTAGTAGCTTTGGCTTCACGGTGTATGAATAGCACCATATCGGCATCTTGTTCAATTGCTCCCGATTCACGCAAGTCTGACAATTTCGGTTCCTTGTCGGCTCCTTGACGACCTTCCAAAGAACGGTTAAGTTGCGACAATGCAATGATAGGAATCTTTAATTCCATTGCGATTGACTTGATTTGGCGAGAAATATAACTTACCTCCTGCTCACGAGCCAATGTCTTGCCTGAGGTCATGAGTTGCAAGTAATCGACCACAATACATTTTATGTCATTTTTTTCGACAAGTCGGCGGCATTTTGAACGAAATTCATAGATGGAAATACCAGGGGTGTCGTCGAAGAAAATCTTTGCTTTTTCCAATCGTTCTTTTGCTGTGAGTAACCTGTCTAATTCCGTGTCGTTGAGATTTCCCGTACGAAGTTTGTTTTGATATAGTTCCGCTTCGCCTACTAACAAACGGGTGGCAAGTTGCTCGCAACTCATTTCAAGAGAAAACATAGCCACAGGGAAGCCATAGTCCACGGCCATATTTCTCAGCATAGTCAGTACAAATGCAGTTTTACCCATACCTGGTCGTGCAGCAATAACAATCATATTGCCATCCTGCCATCCCGAGGTAATGGCATCGACTTTGGTAAAGCCCGTCTGCAGACCGATGAGAGATTTTTTTGCACTACGTGCTACGAGGACTTGGTCATAGACATTATCCATCACCTCTTTGATATTCTGAATAGAACGTTTTTTGAGACTTTGGTCGGTGACGGACATAATGTTGCTTTCAGCAAAGTCGGTTAGGTCTGACAACTCGCATTCTGGAGAAAATGCTTTCTCGCATATTTGCGATGAAACGCGAATCAATTCTCGTTGTATATATTTTTCGACAAGAATTTTGGCGTGTGCCTCGACATTTGCCGACGTCGAAACTTTCATTGTCAAATCCGTAATGAATGCAGGCCCACCAATGGTGTCTAATTCGTTTTGTGCGTTGAGTTTGTCAATCACCGTCATAAGCGTAATGGGACTTGCCTCACGGTACAAGCTATCCATTACTTTAAAAATAATCTGATGTTTCGGGATGAAAAAGACTTCGGGTTTTAAGTAGTTCATTACGTCGGGAATCGCATCCTCGTTAATGAGCAACTGGCCTAATACGGTTTCTTCCAATGATTCCGAATAGGGTGGAATTTTCCCTGCGTAATCAACGCTTACAACCACTTCTCTTGGTGGATATTTTGAATTATTTGCCATACATTTTATTTTTTACGACACAAAAATAGGGAAGTCTTTTGTGGTCTGCAATGTGAAAATATAAACAACTCGATGTTGGTTGATTGTTTAAAAATGGTGTCAGTTCACTATACACGCGTCTTCGAACGAAAAACCGTTCAAAAAGTCATGAATGTTCATTCTGCGTTTCCCTTCTATCTGAATCTCAATAGGTTGAATAAACCCATCTTGAGTAGTGATTGCAATGGAATTATTTTTATTAACAATGACACCAACTGGTAACGTGTGATTTTCTATAATACAATGTGCCACAAAGATTTTGAACACCGAAATCGTATTGTTTTTCTGAATTTGCGTCCATGCTCCCGGATAGGGGGAAAAACCTCGGATATGATTATTTATGTTTTCGGTAGAATCGTTCCAATTGATTTTGCACGTATCCTTGAAAATTTTTGGAGCCGGTTTCAAATCCGATTCATTCTGGAACATTGTTTTTTGATCGATGCCTTGCGTCTTTCCATTTTCCAACAATTGCAATGTTTCCAACAGTAATTGCGAGCCACTTTCTTGTAATTTGTCGTGAAGTGTGCCGGCAGTTTCGTCGTCGGCTATGGCAACTTCCTTTTGAAGAAGAATGTTGCCCGTGTCAATCACCTCGTTTATCAAGAAACTTGTTACGCCCGTTTTTTTCTCACCATTGATAATTGCCCAGTTTATTGGCGCAGCACCACGGTACTGGGGAAGGAGAGAGGCGTGAATGTTGATTGTCCCGATTTTGGGGATTTGCCACACAACTTTGGGCAACATTTTAAATGCAACCACCACAATCAAATCAATGTTCAGAGTTTGTAGTTCTTGCAAAAAAACTTCGTCTTTTAATGATTCTGGTTGTAGGATTGGCAAGTTTTTTTCTTTTGCAAAGACTTTTACTGCCGATTCGTTGATTTTCTTTCCGCGTCCGGCAGGTTTGTCTTGACCAGTTACAACGGCAACGACATTATAATTATGTTGCAACATAATTTCCAATGGGCGTACCGCAAAGTCTGGGTTACCCATATAAACAATTCGAAATGTGTTTGCCATTGTTATGATTTCTTAAAAATCTTTTTGTACCAAGGAACTTTCACCGTGTCTTCGTCGCTGTAATAACCGTGATTTTGAGTCTTGTCTCGATAAGTTCCGTATCCATAGCCATATCCGTAACCATATCCGTAACCGTAACCTGCTTCAAGATTAACGTCGTTCAACAAGATTGAAAGGTTATTGATTTGTTGTTCCTTAGCCAAAGAATTTGCCAAAGCGATGGATTCCTTGTTGGTATAATTCTGACGCATTACGAAAATGTTGCAATGAGCAAATTTTGCAATTGCGATAGTGTCGGCTACAAGTCCGATAGGAGGTGTATCGAGTATGATATAGTCGTAACCTCTTTGCTTGCAGTTATTTATGAAATCGTTGAATTCAGGGCTTTCAATCAATTCGGCAGGATTTGGCGGAATTGGACCCGCAACAATCACGTCAAGATTTTGAATGTCGCTGTGAATGATAATGTCATCTAGGGAATCACGACCAATCAAGTGGGTCGTAACACCAATGTTGTTTGACATATTCAACATTTCTGCCATACGAGGTTTACGCAAGTCGAGACCGATAATCAGCACTTTTTTGTTGATAAGTGAAAGAATTGCCGCCAAGTTTAATGCACAGAAAGACTTACCTTCACCCGATATTGTTGAGGTGAGTGCAATGATATTGGTATTGTCGTTATGTTTTAAGAAGTATGCCAAATTCGAACGAATTGCACGGAACGATTCCGCAATCGATGACTTTGGTTTTGTCTTTACGGGAACTTTGTCGGAATGCTTGTTGTGAAGAATCGTACCAATGATTGGCAACGACGACTTGCTTTCTATGTCGGTCTTGTCCTTTATAGTATAGTCAAAGTAGTTTAATAATATTATGATTGCACAAGGAATGAAAATGCCCAAGAAAATTGCAACAAGAAGCAAAATTTTAAGTCGTGGGAACGATTGTTGGGCGTTTTCTGCACGAGCAGGGTCTATGATTTTTATATCGGAAACGTTTGCTGCCTTTGTCAGGCCTATTTCTGCACGTTTTTGCAACAAGAAACTATATACCGTATTGTTCACGTCAAATTGGCGTTGAATGCTGATTAATTCGCGTTCGGTACTTGGCAGTTGTTGTATTTCGGAATCCGTTTTCTCGATTTCTTTTTTGATTTCGTTCAACTCTAATTTTGTGGATTCTATCAAACTGTTCACATTGTCAACAAGCGAAGTGATAGTTTGTTCAATTTTCATATTGACAATCTGCAAGTTAGGATTGTCGGGAGTTGCACTGTATGTTAGAACTTGTTTTTCGGTGTACAACGCATTCAGTTGTGAAATCAATGATTTTAGTAGTGGGTCGTCAATGCCAGTGATTGATGGCATTTTGATGTCTTCCATATTATCGTTTTGTATGGAACGTAATATGTAGTTATAGTATTTAAGGTTTATTTCTTGTTTTGATTTGTTTTTCTCTTGTTCTTCCAATTTCTTGTATAACAAAGAACCTTCATCGCTCAAGTTCACAATTTTATTGTTGGAACGGAATGTCTCCAAGTTTGATTCAGCAAAAATCAAAGAATCGGAAATTTGTGTAAGTTGCTCATTGATAAATGATTCCGATTTGAGAGACGTTTCATTTTTGTCTTCCAAATCTTGCTCCATACAAACTTCAACAAGTCCGTTCAAGAAGTCAGTCGCTTTTTCGGGAACGTTGTCTTTTATGGAAAGATTAACGATGGTACCTTTCTTTGAACTTGCTTCGACAACAAGATTTTTCTGATAAATCTTGGTAAGCGTGTTGTAATTGTTGATGTAGAACCGAAACGTCAGACGGTTGTCCTTGAATTTGTCCATAGAAAAGTCGTCGGCTTTGCGGATGGTGAATTTGTATATGGAATCACAGTACTGCTCGCCCCATACCATTACTTGTGATATGGTACACGTGTCACGTTCTATGGTTAGTCGATATTCATCGTCGGATATGATTTTTACGTCAATAAATTCTGGCGTGTATTGATTTTTGTCGTTATAATCTCGGTAGGAAGTGTCCAAGTCAACCCAAAATGGCGATGCTTTGTAAATTTCCACATCGTGAACACGTCCGTGGTTGAAATAGGAAATTTGGAAGTTTTGTTTTTCAAGCGTTTTCCGAATCAGCGTGTATGATTGCAAAACTCCAATTTGATTATCAATGTTTGCCTTTCCCGATGTACTTGCTCCAAATTCCTTTAACAGCGAGGTCATTCCGCCAAGAGCGTCTTCTTTTTCAACGATGATGATAGATGAAGATGCTTCAAAAACTTTGGTGGCATATCTATTTACTAAAAAAGCCAGAACCCCACAAATGATACAGGAAAGGACTATCCAGTACCATTTGGAAAGAATGAGCTTTACGTATGCTAAAATATCTATATCTTCTTCTAATTCAGTGTATTGTTCGTTTGCCATAGCGTGTTATTTAAGTACAGAGTTGAAGAAAGTTAATGTCGTTACCAACGTTGTCAAACCTGAGAATACGAGAGAAATTGTCGTCGTATTTAATCGGAAAGCACGGAGTGGCAATGGTTCTACGATAACAATATCGTTGGGCAACAAATAAAATTGTTCTGTTGATATGATGTTTTCCTTGGTCAAATCAACACGAAACGTGATGTTTTCGTTGTTGATGGTTCGTACAATCAAGATACTTTTTCTGTTTCCATATTGTGTGATGTCGCCGGCAAGGGCAAGTGCCTCAAAGAGATTGATGCTGTTACGCAAGATGTTGTATGTTCCGGGACGGTTTACTTCACCCAAGACTGAAATTTTTGTGTTAAGTAACTTGAGTATGACCGTGGCATTTTTGAAATAGCCGTTAATTCTTTCTTGTACTACATTTTCGGCTTGACTAATCGTCAGTCCCGAAAGGTTTATCGTGTCAATCACAGGAATTCGGACGTAACCGTTTTCGTCTATGGTGTAACCTTTCAATGCCGTCGATACTTCGCCAGTGGTGTTGACTCCGCCACCGCCCATGTCAAGGTTGAATAAGGAACTTGTTTCCTTGTCGATACTCAACACTCTAATATAAACCACATCACCAGGTTGGAGAATGACACGTAAGTCATTTTGGTTGAAAACCATTGTCGTGTCACCTTTGGGGTGGT
This sequence comes from Bacteroidales bacterium, assembly GCA_017642535.1. Classification (GTDB taxonomy): domain Bacteria; phylum Bacteroidota; class Bacteroidia; order Bacteroidales; family UBA1715; genus UBA1715. The sequence goes on from JAGCOW010000032.1 coordinate 43,636, forward strand.
CATTCATATAAACAAGTTTTTTCCGTGAGGTACAGTTTGAAAATAGGAGAACTCCTAAACAAATCAGGCAGAACAGAAAACTTTTCTTCATTTTTCGCATCTTGTTAGTGAACGAATGGAATGTGTTAATACATTCTTCATTCATTTTTGTTTTGGGCAAATATAGTGTTTTTTCGGTTAAATCTATATGTTTTACTTTTTTATAAAGTGAAAAACGTTATTTTTTGATGTGCTGTTTTTTTTTGTGGTTCTGCGTATTTTACTATCTTTGTATCAAACAAATTAGAATAATGCTTTATCCGTTAAAATTTACCCATATCTATAAAGATAAAATTTGGGGAGGTACCAAGTTTCGTACGATTTTAGGTCGAAACGATGTAAAAACCGACACGTGTGGCGAAAGTTGGGAGATTTCGGCCGTGCAAGACAATATCTCCATTGTTTCCAATGGTTTTTTGAAAGGTAATAGTCTTCAAGAAATTATAGAAGTGTATATGGACGAAATTGTCGGTCAAAAGGTGTATGAGAAATTTGGCATAGAATTTCCGTTGCTGATTAAATTCTTGGACACAAAAGATGTGCTTTCCCTGCAAGTTCACCCTGACGATAAAACGGCGAAGGAACGTCACAAGGCATACGGAAAAACCGAAATGTGGTACGTGATGGATGCCGATTCCGATGCTGATTTGATTGACGGTTTTGAAGAAAAATGTTCAAAACAGGAATTTGTACAAGCTGTTAAGAAACAGTCGGTTGAAGATTTGCTTCATAAGGAATATGCACAAAAAGGCGATGTGTTTTTCTTGCCTGCTGGCCGTGTCCACGCATTGGGAAAGGGATTGCTGGTCGCCGAAATTCAGCAGACCTCCGATGTGACGTATCGCATTTTTGATTGGAACCGTGTGGATGCGCAGGGGAAATCCCGCGAATTGCACGTGGATTTGGCGGTTGACGTGATTGATTACGATGCGATTGAAAATGGCAAAATTCCATATGTTCCACGAAATAACGCAACAACCGAGTTGGTTTCGTGCGAATATTTCACGACAAATCTTCTGCAATTCGATTGTCAGGTGGTGAAGGATTATTATGCAATTGATTCATTTGTGATATATATGTGTCTGGACGGTTCGGCGACTATAAATTTTGGTGGCGACTACGAAGAACAAATCATTAAGGGGGAAACCGTGCTGATTCCCGCATCATTACACGAATTGACCTTGACTCCGAAGGGAAAAACACAGATTTTAGAGGTTTATATTCAGTAGTTTATGATTCAAATTAAAGACCAAATCGTCAGTTTGGATGTTATTGAAAAAGATTTTTGCTGCGACTTGTCGAAATGCAAAGGAATTTGTTGCGTTGAAGGCGATGCGGGAGCTCCTATAACTGATTCAGAGATAAAGGATTATCAAGATAATCTTGATGAGATTCTTCCGTATTTGTCGCCGAAGAATCAATCTGTGTTGAAAGAAAAAGGGGTGTTTTATTTTGACGAAGAAGGAGAGAAGGTTACCTCGTTGGTTGATGGTGGGGAATGTGCGTTTACGGAGCATTGCGACGGTATGTTGTTTTGTGCGATAGAACATGCGTTTCGTGACGGGAAAATAGCGGTTCAGAAACCGATTTCTTGTCATTTGTATCCAATCCGCTGCCATCAATATCGTGATTTTGAGGCATTGAATTTTCATTCGTGGAATGTATGTTCCGATGCGCTATGTAAAGGTCAAAAGGAAAAAATCAAAGTGTATCAGTTTCTTAAAGAACCGCTGATTCGCAAATATGGCGAGGAATGGTACGACGAGCTTTGCGAGGTGGCAAAACAGTGGGAAGAACAAAAGAATGGCAAAAAATAGAATCGCAATATTGGCAGTCTGTTTTTGTCTGTTTTCCTCGCTGATTTTTTCTCAGGAAAACGATACGATTTCCCGTTATTCTGATTCGTCCCGAAACGTGAACGTCGCTGGCTTGGTGACTGTCGGTGCGGTTACGCCGCTTGCTTTGACGGGAGTGTATGTGTATATGCACCATGCGTGGTGGAGCGAGAAAAGCACAGGGTTTCATTTCGACGATGGAAAGGATTTGAAATATGCCAGAAATCTTGACAAACTCGGTCATTTTACGGCGTCGTATCTTGCTTCTACGGCATTTTCCGACATTCTGCGTCTGACGCACGTTTCTGAAAATTGGGCATTGTTCGGCGGGGCGGGACTTTCTGTGCTGAATGCCACAATTATAGAAATAAAAGACGGCTTTGCTCCGTATTGGGGATTCAGTGTCTATGACGAGGTGGCAAACGTCTTGGGGGCGTTTTATCCCGTGTTGCAGGCAAAAGTTCCGTTTTTTCAAAATTTTAATTTCAAATGGAGTTTTGATTTTGATTATCGTTATGATACAGAATACTTTAAATATAAACAGAAAACAGGTTCAGCCGACGGATATTTCTTTATTGACGATTATGACCGTCAATATTTCTGGATGACGGTTGACTGGGCTAATTTATTTTGTAAAGAGAAACCGAAATATAAATTTCCATACTTTTTTGATTTTGCTATTGCATTGAGTGGCAACAACTTAAAAACACTTGATGCAAATAAAAAGGAAGGTTTTGAATTGTATTTCGGCATTGATTTGAATCTGACAAAACTGTTTAAACAGAAAAATGTCGGATATTATATTTGTAAGTATGTAAATTTCTATCATTTACCAATGCCCGCATTGCAAGTGGCACCGCGGGGAAAAGGATATTGGTTGATGTATTGAATTGATTATTATGTAGGGCTGTCACACCGTGGCAGCCATTATGAAAAAAAGATTTGATTATGCAAGAATATATTGAAGTCCGTGGAGCGACAGAGAATAATTTAAAGAACGTTTCGGTAAAAATTCCGAAAAAGCAAATCACAGTAGTGACTGGTGTTTCTGGTTCTGGAAAATCGTCGCTTGTGCTTGATACTATAGCGGCGAAGTCCCGCAGGGAATTGAACGACACATTTCCGTCGTTTACCCAGCAATATCTGCCAAAATATGGTCGTCCGCACGTGGATGCGATTGAAAATCTGCCAATCGCAATTGTGATAGAGCAGCGAAAGCCGGCGTCAAATTCCCGTTCTACGGTGGGTACATACACCGACATTTATGCTCTGCTACGATTGTTGTTTTCTCGTGTAGGAACGCCGTTTGTAGGGTATTCCGACGTGTTTTCGTTCAATCATCCTATGGGCAGTTGCCCTCGTTGTTCAGGGTTGGGCGAAATCCGCGAACTTGACATTCATAAGTTGGTCGATTTCAATAAATCGTTGAACGATGAAGACACTATTCATTATATCGCGTTCGGTAAAGGCGGCTGGCGTTGGATTCGTTACGCACACAGTGGTTTGTTCGATTTGGACAAGAAAATCAAGGATTATTCTCCCGAAGAATTGGAGTTGTTTCTTAATTCTCCACAAATAAAACTGAAAAATCCGCCTAAAAATTGGCCGAAAACGGCAAAATATGAGGGGCTGATTCCCCGTATGTACCGAAGTATTATCAATTCCGAGGAGGGTTTGCTACACGCAAAGGTTTTGGACCCTATGTTACGTATGGGGACGTGTCCCGATTGTGGCGGCTCTCGTCTGAATCCGACCATACTTTCGTGCAAAATCAATGGGAAAAACATTGCCGACGTGTGTGCAATGTCTATCTCCGAGGCGAAAACGTGGATGGAGACCATCGAAAATCCTCTTGCCACCGACATAAAACATAATACCATAGAGCGACTTGCTGCATTGGAGGAAATTGGATTGGGCTACCTTACGCTCGACCGTGGCGTTGGCACATTGTCGGGTGGCGAGGCACAACGATGCAAGATTGCAAAATACATAAATTCGTCGCTTTCCGATGTGATGTACATTCTCGATGAACCCAGCGTCGGTCTGCATAACCACGATATACTTTTGATGCAAAAATCGGTACAAAAACTAAAAAATCATGGAAATACGGTTATTTTGGTAGAGCATCACAAGGATATGATTCAAATTGCCGACCATATTATTGATATGGGACCGGGAGCGGGAAGTGCGGGAGGGACGGTCTTGTTCGAAGGAACGTACGAAGAATTGTTGCAAAGCAACACACTGACAGGCACGATGTTGCGTGC
>JAGCOW010000033.1 GCA_017642535.1 Bacteroidales bacterium
TCAATTACTTAAAGGCATATAAGACTTGGGTGGCTATAGCTCCGGGGTTCCACCTCTTCCCATACCGAACAGAGAAGTTAAGACCGGAAGCGCCGATGGTACTGGGTCACAACCGGGAGAGTAGGTGCCGCCTCTTTTTTTTACGAAGCCCCGCTGGATTGTCCAGCGGGGCTTTTTTATGTTGGTATGACCCATATAGTGAGACCTTTATTTTTGTTGTTAAAATAGTTCTTCAAATTTTTTTACTACATTTTGTATATGATAATCTGTTAGATTTTCTATTTTTAGTGCTGTTGAGTATTTCCCATCCAAAAAATTATCTATTTTTTTCGTGTCGGGATTCTGAGGATTAATGTCCATAATAGGTCTGCCTGCAATTCCATAATCAATCAATTTACTAGGTAATTGGTTGGGACTATGAGCATTACTAATATTTACCAAAAAATCCATATTGCGAAGTTCTTCTATAAGTTCAGTACGTGGAATGGGCTTTCTTATAATCATTTTCCCTTTTAGTCTTTTTTTGTAATCGGATAATAGATTATCAAATCGCGTGTAAACAATAAATCGGAAATCTTTTTTTACTATTGATAGATAGTCAAGAAATAATCTTGGGTTCCGAATATCAGCATAAAACATTCCAGCAAACGCAAAAGTTGGAATGGTATTTTTCACAAATGTTTTCCCGACAGCACTCAGGTCAAAATCAAACCCTTGTGGAATAACACGGATTTTTTCCCTAAATTCAGGATAATATGCGTCTTTTGCATTTTCAATCGGAACAGTAATATAATCACATTCTTTACAGAACATTTTTTCGTATCGTGCAAAAAACTGCAAATGGTCTTTTGTATTTCCGTTTTTCATAAACGGGTCGCCGCAGTCAGCAATCCACTTTTTAGGAAATTTATCAGTATATTTTCTTTTTGCCCGAGCACAGCCCCAATGAATATGATGAGGAGCTGCAATAGAGATAAGTACATCGAAATCTGTCTCTTTTTTCAAAAGCTTTGGAATGCGGAAATAAAATTCAAAAAATGGGAACTCAAATTTTCTAAACAACCGTCCTAAAACTCTATCAATAAATGCGCGGCGACCACTACCATCGCTATTATTTGGAAACAATTCCCACCGAATAGGGATTTGCTTTACAACTATTCCCGTTTTTTGCTGAAAATCAGAATAATCGTACTTACCCAACACAGCATAAACCGTAACCGAATGACCACGCCGAGCCAATTCCTTTATCAGTTCAGTACTCCGAATCGCACGAGGCGACTGAATCGGAAAAATATGCTGTGTGACAACAATTATTCTCATTTTGGGAATCCAACAATCACATTTACAATACGTTTCGCAGTTTGACCATCCCACAATTCAGGTATGCCCCCTTTTTTCCATTTTCCTGCAAACAATTTTTTTAGTGCAGGTACTAAATTTTGTGGATTTGTTCCAATCAATTCATTTGTACCCACCGAACAAGTCTCTGGTCGTTCTGTGTTATCGCGGAGCGTAAGACAAGGTATATGCATAATTGTAGTTTCCTCAGTTATGCCACCCGAATCGGTAATCACCGCACGCGAATGTTTTACCAAATAAATAAATTCAAGATAGCCCAATGGGGAAACGAATCTTATATTAGTGAAATTGCACTTTGTCCCTTCGAGTCTTTGTCTGGTTCGCGGATGTATCGGGAAAACGATAGGCGTATTGCCAACATTGTCGTTAATGGTTCGCAACATATCCAAAAGAGAGTTCGTGTTATCCACATTATTAGGCCGATGAAGCGTCAGTACAATATATTCATTCTCTTTCAAACCAAGTTTGTCAAACTCCTCTGGCTTACGAAGTCGTGATAGGTTTGCCAACAGACTGTCTATCATTACATTGCCGACAAAAAATACTTTTTTGTCGGGTACCCCATTTCTTTTTAGATTTTTTTTGGCAAATGCAGATGTAATAAAAAAATAATCGGTAAGACTGTCGGTTACAATTCGGTTAACTTCCTCGGGCATAGTCATATCAAATGACCGTATGCCTGCTTCGACGTGGGCAAGAGGAATGCACATTTTTTTTGCAACAATAGAACAGGCCATCGTTGACGTAACATCGCCTACAACCATAACCAAATCAGTAGGATATAGCATCAGATATTTCTCAAATGCAACCATTATAGAAGCTGTTTGTTCTGCCTGTGAGCCACCACCAGCAGCAAGATTCACATCTGGTTCGGGAATGTTCAATTCTTCAAAGAAAAGACCGCTCATCACCTTGTCGTAATGCTGTCCCGTATGCACCAGACTATATTGTATATCAACGCCTTCCGTTTGTCTTTTTCGGATTTCGTTGATAATTGGACTGATTTTTATAAAATTCGGCCGTGCGCCTGCAACTATTGTTATATGCATTTTTCTTGTTTTAGATTTTAAGTTTTTTATTCTTCCATTGTGCATCACGAACTTGGTAAATGCGTTCTATAATATCGATAACTTTCAATCCTTCAAGCACATTTGTGGTTATGCTACCCTTTTCGTTTAGTTTTTCCACCACGTTTTGAATTACATAGTGGTGATTTTGTGCTGAACCTTTATATGCTCCGTAGTCGTTTGGCGGATTTGAAGGTGCAAGTGTCGGCATTTCGTAATCTTGTATGTGACAATATTCCACTTCGTTCATATATTGTCCCGAAACTTTTACCGTTCCCTTTTCTCCTACAATGATAATGCTGCTTTCAAGGTTTTTGTCCCATACCGACGTTGAGTAATTGAGACTGCCCATTCCACCATTAATGAAATCGAACGTAACAACGCCACTGTCTTCAAAATCGGTTAGAGTTTGGTGCGAAAAATCGTGGAAATTGCCACGAATGTTGGTTATATCGCCAAACAGCCAATACATTATGTCAATGAAGTGCGAAAATTGGGTAAATAGCGTTCCTCCGTCCAAATCTTGCGTACCATGCCAGTTCCCCGCTTTGTAGTATCGCTCGTCTCTATTCCAATAACAGTTCAGTTGAACCATAAAAATCTTGCCTAATCTTTTTTCGCTAACAATTTCCTTTAACCAAACCGAAGGTGGCGAATAACGATTTTGTGTTACGCAAAAAACTGATTTTGAGACCTCTATGGACTTGAAAACAATGCGTTCAGCGTCGCTTTTTTTTAGTGCAAGAGGTTTTTCAATTACAATGTGGTGTTTTTTCTCCAATGCTTTGATTGCATGTTCGGTGTGATAACCATTGGGCGTACAGATGTTTACAACGTCGATTTCTATGTCCGAATTGAGCAAGTCGTCAATTGATGAGAAAAACGGCACGTCGGGTTCTATGCCTAATTCTTCTGGGGTGAGAATGTCACATACAGCAACTAATTCCGAGTCTTTGTTTCTCCGAATCATTTCAGCATGACGTTTGCCTATATGTCCTAAACCTATGACTGCAAATTTTATCATACACGAACTGTTTATTGTATTCTCCGTATTGTATTGTTTTCGATTTTATAACTTTGCCCGGTTTCAGGGCAAGTTGCCGTGTTTCCATTGAATTGTAGCGTGTGTCCATATTCACTAACCCAACCAATTTGTCGTGCGGGATTGCCAACCATAAGCGCGTAGGGTTTCACGTCTTTGGTAATGACGGAACCAGCGCCGATAAGTGCATATTCGCCAATTTCGTGACCACAGATGATTGTGGCATTCGCCCCAATTGACGCACCTTTACGAATAATCGTCTTTTTATATTCGGACTTTCGGGTTACAAAACTTCGGGGATTTATCACGTTGGTAAAAACCATCGACGGTCCCAAAAAAACATCGTCTTCGCAAATCACTCCGGTATAAACCGAAACGTTGTTCTGAATTTTCACATTATTTCCAAGTTTTACTTGGGGCGAAACAACAACATTTTGACCTATATTGCAATTTTCGCCAATGACACAATCTTGCATAATGTGAGAAAAATGCCAGATTTTGGTGCCATTCCCAATCGTGCATCCTTCATCGATAATTGCCGTCTCGTGTGCGAAAAAATTGTCATTCATATTATTGTAGCAAATTACAAAGATTCTCTGTTATATATTCTAATTGTTCTTCGTCTAATTCAGTATGCATCGGTAGCGAAAGAACTGTTTTTGAAAGCATTTCCGCATTTGGAAAATCGACTTTTTTGTATCGTTCGTTTCTATATGCTTTTTGTAAATGCAGAGGAATGGGATAATACACCATTGTCGGAATGCCGAGTGTTTTCAGTTGTTCTTGCACTGCGTTTCGGTCTATTGACGAACGCAATTTCAACGTATATTGATGAAAAACGTGCGTAGATTTGGAATTTCGTGTGGGAATGGCAATATTCGGCTGGTTTGCAAATGCCACGTCATAATAATGAGCAGCCGTTTGCCGTGCCGAGATATAGGTATCAAGATAGCGTAACTTAACATCAAGAATTGCCGCCTGAATGCTGTCAAGGCGAGAGTTGACGCCGATTTTGTCGTGGTGATAGTGAACTGTCATTCCGTGGTTTGCAATACATTGCATTTCTTGAGCAAGGGCGTCGTCGTTGGTGAAAATAGCACCTCCGTCGCCAAAACAGCCGAGATTTTTTGACGGGAAAAACGACGTGCAACCTATGTGTCCCATACAACCAGACTTAACTTTTTGTCCGTTAGAGAACGTGTATTCGGCACCAATGGATTGGCACGCATCTTCTACCACGTAAAGATTATGCTCTTTGGCAATCTGCAAAATAGCTTCCATATTGGCATTTTGACCAAATAAATGCACGGGAACAATTGTCTTGGTTTTGGGTGTGATTGCTTTTTTGACGCTTTCAACCGACATGCAAAACGTGTCGGGCTCAACATCGACAAAAATAGGTGTAAGTCCAAGCAATGCAACTACTTCGGCTGTTGCAATAAAGGTGAACGTGGGGGTAATGACTTCGTCGCCAGGTTGCAATCCAAGAGCCATCAAGGCAATCTGCAAGGCGTCGGTTCCGTTGCCAACGGGAATGACGTGTTTCACGCCAAGATATTGTTCCAAATTCTGCTGAAACGTAGTAACCATGCCACCTTTTACAAATGTAGATGATTCGATAACAGACTGAATGCCGTTGTCAATTTCAGTCTTAATTTTCTCATACTGACCTTTGAGGTCAACCATTTGTATAGGTTTCATATTCTATTTAAAACGTTTCAATTCGTGAATGGTAAATGTCCATTGTGGGGTGTAAATATTTAATTCCGAAGAATTTACCATATACCACGGAGAATTCACGTTGTCTTTCAGATTTTTAACGATTTCAATTTCCTGTGCAGGAAGAAAACTTTGTGCAAGGATAAATGCTTTTTGATTTGTTTTTGCATTGGTAACAACGTCAAGCACAATCATTGCGTGACCTGGATTACCACCGTGAATGAATACGTCGCCTGGTTGAATGTTCGCTATAGGAACGGAAACTAATTCTCGTGTGAGTGAGGCAGTACCTGCATACATAAAAATTTTGTCAAGATATTTGCGGAACGTGGCATACGAATAATCTCTGTTTTCTTTCTTCTCCCATTTGATTTTACTTCCCAAAACCTTGATTCTATTGCCTTCAGCCCATTTTATGTAGTCAACTTGTTCTCCGCTCGTGAAATTGAAATGAATGTCGGCGTAGCGTTTTTGCTTCCAAAGCCATTCGGCACGAAGGCGAATAATTGCGTCAGCACATTGTTGCAAATCGGTTTTTCCAATTTCCATATCAACTACGGCACAGGTTCCCTCTTGGTACGTCTTTATTGAGTTGTCAAACAACCTAACTTTTGTCCCGTGCGGTTTAAGCGGAAGATTCTGCAAATAAAAGGCGAACGATTTTTCGTCAAAATTTGTCCTGGAAAATCCACTTGGTGGTAAAATTCGAGTGGCAACGGTGGTTCCCGCAGTCTGTACGTTCTTTTGCTCAACGCTTGCAGAGAAAAGAGTTATGATGGAAATTCCCAAAAGAATGAATAGTGTTCTTTTCATAAGAAATTATTTTCAACAAATATATATAAAATACCAATTCCTTGTTTACGAAACCTTTGATTTGATTTTTTCGTGTGCGATTAATACAGCCAACGTCGTGTATAGGAACGGGAAAATCGGGATTTTGTAACGTGCGATTCCGCCTACGACAGCTGTCGCAATTCCTATTTCCCAAAGCAATACGACAGAAAAACAAAGGCAAAACCAGATGAAGTTTTTTTGCGATTCTTCGGGTTTCTTATAAAAGAAAATCACAAGTGCCAAAAGAACGAAAAAGAGCAGTGATTCCAATGCCGGTGCTATCTGGATGATGCCTTTTATGTCCCAGATGTAAGGTAATGCGAGTGAGTTCCAAATTGCTTCTGGCGTTTCACTGATGAAATTCCATGGGGTGGGTTCAATCTTTTCAAGAGGAAGAAGACTACCCGCATTTTCAATGATGGCAAGGTTTATGGAGTCAGATCGTTTCCCCGCAAAAGATTCGAAAAATGGGATTTTATGCAATGCAAAGTCTCCTATGCCAAGTGTCAAAACGCCCGCAATGCAAAGAGATACGTATAAAACCCATTTTCGTCGCAAAGCGAACCGTTCGTTGCAGAAATAAGCCACGAGAGCCGGACTTAACGCAACCAATACATATATTTTTATGCCAACGAGAATGAGTAATCCCATACAAAACAAAATAAGATATTTCCACGAAAAAGAACGCAAAATTTGTACCATTCCATACGTTGTCATTCCCAGTCCCAACATCACCAAAACTTCTTTGAGCATTGCGGCATTCCAAAGAATTGACGACGGTATTAAAAATATGAATATGAGTAAGATATAAGTATTTTTATACAATAAAGAAAATGTCTTGAAAATGAGAAAATAACTTACGAGTGAAATAAAATTTGCAAACAGATACTGTATTTTCATAGAACAGCCACCAATCAACATAAGGAGCATATTTACTCTAATAATAGTTTGATTGTCAGTTATATATCCATATTGAAACGCACGTGTCCAGTCATCGGTGTTTTCTATGTACTGCTGAATTGATGGACTGTCCATGTCAATTCCAAATAAAATTTTGAGAAAATCTGACAGAGAATAATGAATGGAATCAAAAAGAGCCAATGCGTCGTTGTAGTATTTGAAAACGTCGCTTCGGCAATGGTAATAGTCTGTGTAAATATAATGTAACAAGCACGAAGCCAGTATTTTGCACACAAAAAAAGCAATAATCGTCCATTGGGGGATGCCTTTGATTTTGAAAAACGGATGTTTCCAAATCAAAAGAAGAAAAACGACAGCCCAAAATAGTAATAGAACAGTATCCATAGCTTTATGTCATTTTTCTTAATTTTAACTTTTAATTTTTAATGCAAGTATAACAAAAAGAACGAAACAACGGTGGTGTATATTGTTGAAATTCCTATCTTTGAAAAAAATACAATGGATTCGCCTATCTACATTGGTCTTATGTCGGGTACTTCGGTTGACGGTCTTGACGTGTGTGCCGTCCGATTTGCTGGCACAAATTACGAAATTTTGGCGGCGGAATCAATTCCGTATCCTGCTGATTTACACGATAAATTGCTTAACGCCCATACATTGTCCGCTTTGGAATTGGCACAGTTACACGTTGATTTTGGCGTGTATTGCGGAAGGGAAGTGAGAGATTTTGTAAAAAAACACTCCATTTGTGCCGACTATGTGGCAAGTCACGGACAGACTGTGTTTCACACACCACAAACAGGTTTGACTCTGCAAATCGGTTCTGGTGCTCATATTGCCGCTGAATGCGGTATTTCCACAATTTGTGATTTTCGCACGTTGGATGTGGCTATGGGTGGGCAAGGCGCTCCACTGGTGCCTATTGGCGACGAATTGTTGTTTCCGGAGTACGATTATTGTTTGAATATCGGTGGATTCGCCAATGTCTCAACCAGTGTTGACGGAAAACGGATTGCGTGGGATATTTGTCCTTCCAATATTGTATTGAATTCTTTTGCTCAAAAGCTTGGGTATGAATTTGATAAAGATGGGCAATTAGGAAGAAAAGGCACTGTCAACGAACAGATATTACGAAAACTGAATAATTTGTCGTATTATGCTTCTTCGGCTCCAAAATCTTTGGGACGGGAATGGGTGGAACAGGAAATTCTGCCGATTTTAAGTCAAGGAAAGTCTTTATATGATTGTCTTGCAACATATTATGAACATTGTGCTATGCAAATAGGAAAAACCTTGCAAGGAAAAGATACCAAAACACTTTGCACAGGTGGTGGTGTAAAAAACTCGTTACTGATGGAAAAAATTGCGAAATATGCGCAGTCGCAGCTTGTTATTCCCGATGAGCAAGTCATAGATTTTAAGGAAGCATTGATTTTTGCCTATTTGGGTTATTTGCGTGTGGAAGGAAAACCAAATTGCCTTGCTACAGTTACGGGAGCAAGGCGTGACGTTTGTGGTGGCGTTGTTTGGCATGTGTAATTTTTTTTAGAAAAAAACTTGGGAGTAGTCATATAAACGAACTAATGATTATCTTTGTCAATCAAAATTTAAGAGATGATAACGCTATTTAGAAAAGAGTTAGCAAGTTTTTTCAGTTCTTTAATAGGATATTTGGTTGTGATTGTCTTTTTGTTGGCAACGGGCTTGTTCCTCTTTGTCTTCGACGGAAATTTCAACATTCTCAATTCGGGCTATGCAAGCATCGACGGCTTGTTTATCATTGCTCCATGGATATTTTTGTTTTTGATTCCGGCAATCACAATGCGTTTTTTCTGCGAAGAAAGTAAATCGGGAACGATAGAATTGTTGCTCACAATGCCTTTGTCGGATTTTGCCATTGTGTTCGGTAAATTCTTGGCTGGTATCGTGTTGTTGTTTTTCTCCTTGTTGCCGACAATCTTGTATTACGTGACGGTATATGCTCTCGGAAGTCCCGTCGGAAACGTCGATACTGGTGCAGTAATCGGAGCCTATATCGGTTTGTTTTTGCTTGGTGGAATGTATTTGGCAATCGGTACTTTTTTATCTTCTCTTACTGATAATCAAATAATTGCATTTATTCTGACGGCGGCAATCTGTTTCATTTTTTATATTGGATTTGAGTTCGTTTCCGAACTTGTTCCCGATGTTGCCTTTCTGACAAATGTAGGCATTAGCGAACATTATAATTCCATTAGCCGTGGCGTGATTGACACTCGCGACATTGTGTATTATCTCGGTTTTATTGGATTTTTCCTTTATTGTACAACACTTTCAATTGCGAAAAAAAGAAAATAATTATGACGAAATCATCTCTTTCCATAGTAAAAAATGTCGCAATTGCCTTTGGTGTACTTCTGTTGATACTCTTTTTGAGTAGTCTTGTGCACAAACGATTCGACGTGACCGAGGAAAAACGTTTTACCTTGACCGAAGCAACACAGGATTGTCTTGAAAATTTAACCGATACGATTCGTGTAACGTGCTATCTGACTGGCGATTTGCCACTGTCATTCGTAAAAATGGAACGTGAGGTTTCCGATATGTTGCAAGAATTTCAGCAAAAAGCGGGAAAGTCGAATTTTATGGTGAAATTCATTGACCCTCAGTCAATTGGTGACAAAAAGAATTTTAAACATACCATTTCGCGTCTGAATAAAGATTATGGTCTTGCTCCCTATACGATTCAAGAAGAAGACGAAAATGGAAAAATCACCCAGCGTTTCATCGTTCCTGGCTTGATTGTCTCAACCTCGCAGAAATTTGTGACGGTCAATATGTTGAGCAACACGATGGGAAATTCTCCCGAGGAACAAATTAACGAAGCGTTACAAAACTTTGAATATCAATGTATAAAGGCCATTAAACAACTGACGGCAACTGAACGGAAAAATATTGCATTTTTGACTGGACAAGATGAGATTCCGCTTCTTTATTCCTACAACGCAACGGTTGCTCTTCTTGATTTGTACAATGTTGACAGGGTTTCCACGCAACAATTGCTTGATTCCGTCCAAAAATACGATGCCTTGATTATTGCAGAACCGACGAAACCGTTTACGGAACAAGATAAAGCTGTGATAGACCAGTATCTTATGTCCAACGGAAATGTGTTTTTCTTGTCCGATAACATTACGGTGAGTATGGATTCGTTGAAAAAAAGTGCCGTAACCTATGCGTTTCCCAAGGACTTGAATATTTCCGACTTGCTGTTTAATTGGGGCGTTCGTATAAACAACACCATTTTGCTTGACAATCAATGTGCGAAAATTCCGATGAATACAGCTGCATTTGGTGAACAACCACGTTTTACGCCTGTTCCGTGGTATTATTTCCCATTGTTCCGTCCGCACGATTCGCATTTGATTACCAAAAATATTGACGTTGTAAAGTCTGAATTTGCAAGTTCCATCGATACTATTGAGGGAAATTGCAATTTGCAGAAAACTGTTTTGATGACTTCGTCGGCATACGCTCGAGTGTTGGCAACGCCTAATATGGTGGGGTTCAATGTCTTGCAAAACACGCCGAACAAGGAGTTTTTCAATAAATACTTCGTTCCGACTGCCGTTCTTATGGAAGGACAATGCAAATCATTGTATCAATCACGCAAATCACCGTTGGTGGGCAGTACGCTGGAAATACCCGATTCATTTGTACGAAAGGAAGAGTCGGAACAAAACAGGATCATCGTGGTTTCCGATGGCGACATTATTCGCAATGAAATAGAAGTGACAAATGGTGACACGGTTCCCAAACCGCTGTATTTCTATAAATATTTCTCGTTCGACAAACGAATGTACACGGGTAACCTTGATTTCTTCGTCAATGCGGTTAGTTACCTTTGTGGAGACTCTGATTTGTTGTCAATTCGGGCACGCGAAATCAAAATCCGATTGCTCAATAAAAGTAAACTCGTCGAAGAAAAACTCTTGTGGCAACTGCTTAACGTGGTTGGTCCTATTGTAATCGTTTCTTTGATTGGAATAATTCTTTTCTATATACGTAAACGAAAATATTCAAAGCACTATGTTGGCTAAACGAATCATACCCTGTCTTGACATAAAAGACGGCAGAACGGTAAAAGGTATCAATTTTCTGGGACTTCGCGATGCCGGCGACCCGGTGGAATTGGGGGCGATGTATGCCGAACAAGGTGCCGATGAGTTGACGTTTCTTGATATTACTGCCACAATTGAAGGAAGAGACACATTTGCCGCATTGGTGAAAAAAATAGCCTTGCATTTGAATATCCCGTTTACCGTGGGTGGTGGCATAAAATCGGTGCACGACGTGGGTGTGCTGCTTGCTGCCGGAGCTGATAAAATTTCGATAAATTCGGCAGCCGTGTATAATCCCGCTTTGATAACGGAACTTGCCAAAGAGTTTGGCTCTCAGTGTATTGTAGTTGCGATTGACACAAAATTGCATGGTGACACGTGGATGGTTTACACGCACGGAGGTCACCAACCTACCGAAATAAAGACATTGGACTGGGTTCGCGAAGTGTATGACCGAGGTGCGGGTGAAATTCTGCTTACGTCGATGAATCACGACGGAACCAAGGGAGGCTTTGCTAACGAAATAACTCGTCAAGTTTCCGAAATGGTCGACATTCCTGTAATTGCGTCTGGCGGTGCAGGAACAATGGAACATTTCAAAGATGTGTTTACCCAAGGAAAAGCGGATGCTGCTCTCGCTGCAAGCATATTCCATTTTAAGGAAATCGCCATTCCTGAGTTAAAAAATTATTTACGACAACAAAATATACCTGTGAGATAATGGAATTGAATTTCGCAAAATATGCCGACGGCTTGATACCAGCCATTGTTCAGGATGCCAACACTCGTGTGGTGCTTATGCTCGGCTTTATGAACAAAGAAGCGTTTGACAAAACGATGGCAACAAAAAAAGTGACCTTTTATAGTCGCTCACGGCAAACACTCTGGACAAAAGGCGAAACGTCGGGAAATTTTTTGAATCTTGTTGACATAAAGATTGACTGCGATAACGACACGCTTCTGGTTAAGGCACACCCCATAGGACCGACGTGCCACAAAGGGACCGACACGTGTTGGGCTGAAGATAATAAAGGTATTTCATTGTCGGTTTTGCAAGAAAAGATTGCTCGCGAACTGCAAGAATTACCGTCAGATTCCGATTTGACAAAATTACTCAATAAAGGTGGCGTCAACAAGCTTGCACAGGAAGTTGGCGAAAATGCGTTGGAAACGATTATTCAGGTTACCAATGGTTCGCAAGAAAAACTAACTGAGAAATCTGCCGATTTGTTGTTCCATTTGCTCGCATTGCTTGCAAAACAGAACGTTTCCGTAGAAACTGTTTTGGAACAAGTCAATCAACGTATAAAGTAAAATAGCACGTATGTCAGAAATAGCACAACTCCAGCCCGAAGCCGTTTGGCGTATATTTGACGAGGTTTGTAGTATTCCCCGTCCATCGAAACATGAAGAAAAAATTTCTCAATATCTTATTGATTTTGCAGAAAAAAGAAATCTGAAATGTAAACGTGACTCTGTCGGGAATGTTCTCATTGAAAAACCTGCGACAAAAGGTTGTGAAGACAAGGAACCCGTGGTTTTGCAAGCTCATATGGATATGGTTCCTCAAAAAAGAACCGATAAAAATCACAATTTTCTCACCGATCCGATAGAAGCATTTGTTGACGGGAATTTTGTGCGTGCCAATGGCACTACGCTGGGTGCCGACAATGGTATTGGATTGTCGATGATTCTTGCCATTCTTGATGCAAATGAGATTTCTCACGGACCTATTCAAGCTTTGTTTACCATTGACGAGGAAACAGGAATGACAGGTGCTTTTGGATTGCAACCGTCTGATATTAAGGCAAATAAGCTCATAAATTTGGACACCGAAAACGAAAATGAAATCACCATTGGCTGTGCCGGCGGTCTTGATGCAAATTTTTCGTTCGACTTGGAATATAGCGAGATAAATGAACATTCCACAATATATACCATTTCCTTGTCTGGTTTGACTGGTGGTCATTCAGGGTTTGAGATTATTCTACATAGAGCTAATGCCAACAAGGTTTTATGTGAGTTTTTGTATGCTGTGATGGAAAAGACCGATATGCGTCTTATTTCGTTCAATGGTGGCAATATGCGAAATGCGATTCCTCGCGAGGCGACGGCGGTAATAGCCATAAACCATTCGTTTGTGAACGTGTTTCATAAAATGTTTGAGCGATTTGTCGAAGAAAAACAGTCACAATTTTATCAAACTGACCCTCATTTTTCGTGCATTACAGCAGAAACAATAGGTGAGACAAAGGCAATTTCTCAAGAACAGACGGCAGGTATTATTCGTGCAATCGTTAATTGTCCGAATGGTCCTGTAAAGTACGAAAATCATAATTGTAAGGTGTTGCATACGTCAACAAACCTTTCGTTTGTTACGACAAAGGACAATGTTCTTACCGTTGGTTGCTTGTTGCGTAGCGTTGATAGCGAGAGCAAGCATCAGTTGGCGAATGCTCAAAAGGCGATTTTTGAATTATATGGCGCAAAGGCATCGTTTACAGGCGAATATCCCGGCTGGAAACCCGTATGGGATTCCAAACTGTTGCAAACGGTAAAACAATCGTGCGAAAAGATATTTGAACAAGAAACCAAGGTCGTGGTTGTACACGCAGGATTGGAATGTGGAATCTTTGTCGATAAAATGCCGCAAATGGAAGCCGTTTCTTTTGGGCCTAACATCAGAGGTCCGCATTCACCAAACGAAGTGGTTGAAATCGCTTCGGTGGCTAAGACGTGGGAGGCACTCAAAGACGTACTTGTGAGTTTGTAATGTGAGTTGAAGTTCGTCGCTCCGAAAATTTTGTAACATATAAAAAAAGACTGTCCGAACATCTCGAACAGTCTTTTTTACATTTACTATTGGTTTAATTATAATTTCTTGAAGAAGTCGTTACCCTTGTCGTCAACCAAGATGAAGGCAGGGAAGTCTTCAACTTCGATTTTCCAAATGGCTTCCATGCCGAGTTCTGGGTATTCAACACATTCAATTGATTTGATGTTGTTTTGTGCCAAAATTGCAGCAGGGCCACCGATAGAACCAAGATAGAATCCACCGTGTTTCTTGCAGGCATCGGTAACGCATTGTGCGCGATTACCTTTTGCCAACATTATTAAACTGCCTCCGTGGTCTTGGAATTCGTCAACATACGGATCCATACGGCCGGCAGTTGTCGGACCCATTGAACCGCACGCCATTCCTGCCGGAGTTTTAGCAGGACCGGCATAGTAAATCGGGTGGTCTTTGATGTATTGTGGCAAATCTTCGCCAGCGTCCAAGCGAGCTTTCAGTTTTGCATGTGCAATATCGCGACCAACTATGATTGTTCCGTTCAAACTCAAACGTGTTGAAACAGGATATTTCGACAATTCTTTCAGAATGTCTTTCATTGGCTGGTTCAAGTTGATTTTCACCACGTCGCCTTCGCCAGCGTTACGAAGTTCTTTTGGAATCAATTCGCCTGGATTGTCGTCCATTTTTTCAATCCAGATACCTTGTTCGTTGATTTTACATTTAATGTTACGGTCGGCAGAGCAGCTTACGCCCAAACCTATTGGACAGCTTGCTCCGTGGCGTGGCAGACGGATTATGCGAACGTCGTGAGCCATATATTTACCGCCGAATTGAGCACCCAGACCGATTTTGTGAGCTTCTTCCAACACTTGTTTTTCCAACTCAACATCGCGGAACGCACGACCATATTCGTTTCCTGTGGTTGGCAACGTGTCGTAGTAGTGAGTCGAAGCCAATTTCACTGTCAAAAGATTTTTCTCAGCCGATGTACCGCCAATTACAAATGCAATGTGGTATGGCGGACACGCAGCCGTTCCCAACGTCTTCATTTTCTCAACAAGGAACGGAACCAATGTTCCTGGATTTTGAATGCGGGCTTTGGTTTCCTGATACAGATATGTCTTGTTGGCAGAACCGCCACCTTTGGTCACGCACAAAAATTTATATTCCATACCTTCGGTTGCCTCAATGTCGATTTGGGCAGGAAGGTTACATTTCGTGTTCACTTCTTCGTACATTGAAAGAGGAGCGTTTTGCGAGTAACGCAGGTTTTCTTCCGTGTAAGTTTTGTACACGCCGAGCGAAAGAGCTTCCTCGTCGCAGAATCCAGTCCATACTTGCTGACCTTTTTCACCGTGGATGATAGCCGTTCCCGTATCCTGACACAAAGGCAGTTTGCCTTTCGAAGCCACGTCGGCGTTTCGAAGGAATGTGAGGGCAACATATTTGTCGTTGTCGCTTGCCTCGGGGTCGGAAAGAATTTTTGCCACTTGTTCGTTGTGGGAACGACGCAATAAAAACGATACGTCGCGGAAAGCGGCGTTTGCCATGGCCGTCAGACCTTCTTTTTCGATTTTAAGGATTTTGTGACCTTCGAATTCGCTAACCGAAACGTAATCCTTTGTCAGTAAATAATATTCCGTCTTGTCTTCGCCAAGAGGGAACATAGGTTGATAATGAAATTCTGCCATATTTAAGTATTTTATTTTTTTTGATGAAAAACTTTGTTTGATGTCAGTGAGACCAAACTTTTTGTAAAAGTATATAAAAAAACAAAATCATACACTTGAACTTTGTAAAAACTTCGAGATATTTCTCTTTAGTCTTTAATAATGAAGTCTAATTCGTTTGCCATCAAATGAAATGGAACGAAAACAATATTTTTCTATCTTTGAACTCAACAATGAAAGTGTGAATAAACTATCCCTCATATTGTTTCTCTGTATTGCCTCGCACGTTGCGGTGGCACAAGAAGTTGTGATTGCACCAAAATCAGATGATAGCAATTGTAACCAAGATAGTGAATGTTACAACATTGCAAAAGGTTACTATAAGAGATGCGGCGCACAAATATCCAATTATTATGCTACATGGGATTGTATCTGTGCTGGTAATGGTAAGGACAGTGTTGCCATATTAACTCCGTTCTATATGTATCCAGGGTGCTGGGATTGTACTCCTCCAGATACTATTGGAAACGAATTGTTGGTTGTTTCTGATATGAAAACTAATAAAATAAGGTTTTACGAAAATGTCTTGCACAAAAGGGACAATATGAAAACTTATCAAACTTTGCGACCAACCCCAAACGGTTTTGTAATAGAAATGAACTTACACTTTGGGGGCATGGACGCATTCGTAGCAGACATATATGTTGAGGACAATAAAATTGACAGCATTTATTTTGAATCTAGTGGAACGTGTCAATATACAAAGACCTACAGATTCGATAATTTGCATTTAGATGAGTTTGATGCAAAAATGATTGATTCTATGCAAGTTATAGTGCATAATGAACTTTGCTATCAACCAGAAATAATAACAGATTCTTTCAACTTGGATGGCATATATTTTGAACTTCAGGAACTTGCCTGTGGAACCCCCAGAGTTTTTCATACGATACAAGAGGTTTTTCCAATTTTTGGAGACACTCTGTTTTTGGGAACATATAAAGAACGTTTAAATTACAAGAAGAAAATGATTTTTGATTGCAATGGCTCTTGGGATTGTTTACGGAAAAAAGGTTATGTAAATGAGTTATATACTATCAATTACGAAAAAAATGGAATATTGAACTTGATGATTCAGTATTTTCAAGGAGAATTAATGTTTGAGATAGGATTTCCTGTATATTTTACATTTGATTTGAAAGAAGATTGGAATTTGGCTGAAGATGTATTTGTTAATAAAGAAACGTTAACAAAAAAAATATATAAAAAAATGAAACCTCAAGGTTCTTTTATTCCTTCGACCGTATTTGACGAATTTTTCAAGGAAGAATATATTGATTTATCCATATACGAAATAAAAACGGACTCTAACGGAGTCATAAAATTCGTTTTTGTGTATTGGTATCATAGAGGTTTTCCATTGTTAGCCGAATTTTCTTTTGAAGAAATAAAGCCATTTCTAAAGCCGGAGTTTTTAAGACGCTTGACAGATGAATAAACTATCCCTCATATTGTTTCTCTGTTTTGCCTCGCACGTTGCAGTGGCACAGGAAGTGTACGATACTGTTTTGTTTGATAATATAACGTTCAACGATTCGAAGTTATTTACCAATCACAGCCATATAGAGAAATATTTTGATATTATGCAGTCACGGGCAAGGGTGCATACATACAGCACTTTTCCGGCTCCATTCAAACATTTATTTCCCCATGATTCAATAACAATAGATACAATTCTTTTCTATGAAATATGGTCGCATGATTTGTATTTTTTTTATGCAGAACGATATCCCGATAGTATTTTGGTTTCGGGAATGCTCTCGAAGGATAAGGTTATAAAAATAACAAAGAACGATTCAACCATAAAATTAACCGAACGAACTAATCTTTCTGAGGTATCAAAGTTCTTCAGATTGTCATCTATGTTTTTGCACGATGAATGGATTGCCGACTTTCGTTATGGAAAAGAAATGTGTCTGATAGTAAAAAAAGACGAAGACTATGTTTATTGTTATTTAGTATTTGATGACAAAGACCAATTTTTTGCAATGCATTTATATAATATTAAACAGATAACAGATTGATTATGAGAAATTTTCTTGTTTTTATAAAAACACTATCTTTGAAAAAATCTTTTTTATGAAAAGAATAATTATTATTAGTTTGTTTTTTGTTGCATGCGTCAGTTGCACAACCAAACAACCGAAAGTTATATTTTCATCAGAGAATTTAGATTCGGTACAATGGATTACTCAGATATATGATTCAGTTTCTGATACCTGGATTTCTCCAAAAGAGAATCAGTTGTGGTGTTTGGGGCGAGATGGTACCATGTTTGATTATTCACAGGGATATGGAAACGAATATGCACGACTCCCCGATTATAAAGATTATCAGATAGTTATCGCTTGTAATGATGCTGGCGATAATGTTCCTATAGATTTATGTGTGGTTAAGTCGGGAATAATGATGCTTAATAATGCCTTGGATATAACTCATAGCTGGTTAGATTATGATGAAGATGAGCAGGGTAATGTTATCGAAAAAGTCACGATTAAGGAAGTTGTTATTTATGAAGGTTATCTCATTTGTATAAAAACATACGAACAAATAGATTATGAGCAACGCAAATATGTTCGGACTAATTATTACAAAATCAATGACGACGGCGATTTTTATGAGGTTGATTCCTCTGGCAATCCGATCGATAATGTATGGGACAACGTGCCGATTCAGAAACTGCCGTTTTCAATGACCGATAGTGACAGAAATTCTGTATTGCAATGGATGCTCACGCAAGAAACCTTTAATAAACATTTTAACATTTCGCCAGAAACGAACGAGATGGACAAAATGTTTCATCTCGACAACGGTTGGAAACATCTGTCGCTTGATTTTGACTTTAAAAGCAACGAACAAGGTCATTTCATTAAGCGTCTGCCCGATGTGAATCATAACAAGGTGCTGCTATTTGCAGTTTATGATGATAAAATGAATGACGATGTCGGCTTTGGAATAAAAGTATGGACTCAGTTGCAAACATTCGATTCCGACGGCAAATTTATCGACAAACTCATTGTCTATGCGTACATGGGCAGTGAATGTCGGTTTTCTCGAAATTTCACTTACGATGAAAAGAATGTAATCCGACTCAAAGACAGAAAAAGTTGTGTGGACGTTTCGGCCGACGACCCGAACGAAACAGTGTACGATGCCATTGCAACCTATGCATATTGGATTGACGACGACGGAAAAATTGTGGAAGTGCCACAAGAACACACCGAAGAAATTCTTGTTGACAGGTTTGCCGAAGAATTTTCAGAGCCAAAAATGCCGCTCGATTCCGATGCCATGTTTTCATCGAAGGATTTGGTTGTGGCACAATGGATGTTGCCCGAAGAAATTCCGTTGAAAGTATTGGAATATGACGGAAAAATAAGCGACAACACAGATTTACTAACGAGATTGCCCGATTACAATGGCGACACGGTCGTTATAAGTAAAAAAATAAAAGGTGACGATGCAGTATATACCTTGTATGTGGTGAAATCGGGAGTGTTGCAAAATGGGTTGGATATATCTCCGCATTATGTTGTCTCGAAAGACAAGCGAGCATATAGTTTCAAGGATTTTGTAATCAACAAAGATTACCGCATTAGCATTTATACCGAGAAAAAAGAAGCGGGAGAACGTCCTCAGAGCGGAGGAGATTACTACCGAATAGATAATTTCGGCGAATTTTATGAGGCAAATTGGTGAAAGCAGTTGTTGCTCTAAATTTCCTCCTTTCCCCTTTGCCCATTCCCATAAATATGAGACAGCTGGTTAATTTCGAACTTTTTCAGTCTAATCCGTGGATATTCTACCCAAATCAAAGTACATGGGGATTGTTCCATTCTTAGGGTTTGGTTTGTCCGACAATCTAACGAATCCCATTTTTTGATAAAAAGATTCTGCTTCGGGTAGCGCGTCAACCGTGACAAAACGACAACCGACCTTAAACTCCAATGCTAAAAACACCACTTGTGTTATTATTTGTTTTCCGAAACCGTTTGCCACATAATTGTCATCTACTGCCAATTGACAAAGTTTTAGGGCAGGGTAACTGCTTCGTCTTTTATTATTAGAAATTTTTCTTGTGAGCCGATTCCAAAAGTTCTTTTCTTCATCGTTCATTGTGATTTTATCGTTTGCTAATGTATAGTAGGCGATTATTTTGTTTTCAACCAAAATCACATAAGTGACTGCCAATCGTTCTTTTTGATACAAAAGTGCAGAATCTTTTAGAAATCGTTCAAAATGGTGCTCGTTTTTGGCACACACAAAATCAGCGACAGGAATGTTTTCGTTGAGAATGTCCCATTGCCAATTAAAATCATCAATAGAACCTATCATAGAATATGTTTTTTCCCGACTCTTCTTGATAAGTAATTTTGATAATCGCGTTGCATTTCTTCAATTTGTTCCTTGGGTAATGGTTTAACATTTTCCATGGCATTGAGAAGACGTTTGGCGTCTTTCCCCTTGATAACAGGCGTTTCACTATAAAATAATGCGGTTTCCATATTTTTACTTTTTTGCAAATATATGCTGTTTAATTTATAAATGCCAATTTTTCTATCTGATTGTAGTCTTTTACGAGAAACTTTCTTGCCTTCTATGGCACATTTTCTATTTGCAGCATTCCCATAAAACATTATATTTGCTTGATAATTATTACTATGCAAAAGTTTTGTCGAACACGGAGAACTAACATTCTGCTTGTTACCACACTGCTTATGGTGGCATTGGATTGTTGTGCACAAAAACCAATGAGTCTTAAACTTTTGAAACAGCAGGATGTTTATTTGTTGGATTCATGTGATTTAAAAAGATTTGACCTTCATGCAGTTCATAAAGTTCACGTAATATCTCCGAGCACTGACAAAAATAAAGTTTTCCGATTATGGGTGGATATGGCTCCAATAGAACAAATACCAATAGAAGAATTGAACTTTCCTAATCTGCAAGAACTACAGATATTTAGATGTTGCATACCTCATAATCTGACACAGTATCCATTGTTACAAATACTAGTGTATTCTGATGATGTAGAAGTTTGTTTGGGAACTCCCTCAAACGATGATTATATCAATTTAATGGTTTCACCACTACCAGAACAAATCTTTCAACTGAAAAATTTAAAAAAAATGTATCTGGGAAACGTCACAAGTATTTCTGTTTTAATGGAAGAAGATATATCTAAATTCAAGAAATTAAAATACATGGACATAGATGGAAAAGTTTATGTTCCGGCCTCCTATTGCAAGAAGCAACTTGGACATATTTATTATTTTAATTCTACCCAAGGTTTTACATGGCGTCGGAGACCAATTATAGATTTTTTTAGACATATCTATAAAAAACGGACCTATCGAAGAGATGGCCATATTTTTATAAAAGCACATTATAAGATGGGTAAGCCAAACGGGGAATGGTTGGTATATGGTAAAAACGGAGAAATAGTACAAAGACGTTTCTACAAGAATGGCGTAGAGCATGGTAATTGGTTGATAAAATGGAAAAATAACTATGGAGAAGATGAATTTCTGGAATATGAATTTGACAATGGGACATTGATTTCTATAAAGGAATCCTATTATGAGGGGTGGGATTGTAGGGTTATTGAGAATTTTAATGATTTTCCCAATAGAACAGAAAGATTTGCCCAAAATGGACAATGTTATAGAAAAAAAACATATAAAGATAACAATCTTATAAAAACTTATGAAAGACTTAATGATACTAAATATAAAACCCAAGATATTGTTGATACAGTTGGGGGAAAGATATATTATGAAAAAAAATATGTAAATGATACGTTGGTTGGGGAAAACAAATACTATATAAAAAATAAATAGAATAAACCGTTAAATCAATATAGTTATGGCAAGTAATTCATTTTATCCACGGAGAACTAACATTCTGCTTGTTGCCATACTGCTTATGCTGGCATTGGATTGTTGTGCACAAAAGCCCATGAGTCTTTGGCGTTTGAGGCCAGTTTATGTGCTGGATTCAAAAGATATACCTGAATTTAGAAATTGGTCCACCATGTTTGTACGGTTCCGTGTGATTTCAGCTGATACAAAGAAAAACCGGGTTCGCAGAGTATGGATTGCGGGTAGTGGTTTTGATGGTTTGGAAAGGCGTCCTCAAAAAATAGAAAATATGTCGCGTCTAAATTTTCCAAAATTGAAGGAAATGAGATTGGAAGGTTTTTGTTGGATACCCAAGAATATGTCGGTTTATCCCAAACTGCAAGTTCTTGTATGGCATGCACCAGAAGAAGAATGTCTTGAATTTTCTATTGATTCACTTGGATATTATGCCGCACCTGATTTTTGTTTTCCAAAACAAATGTATGAACTGAAAAAACTAAAAATATTGGAACTTCATGCTCCCGATGCTTCCATAGTTTTAACTGAAAATATTTTAAAATTAAAGAAACTTAGAAGGTTGAGTGTGGAAAGCGGATATGAGTGGGGATATAACGCTCATTTGCATGTTCCTGTAGCCCTATTAAATTATTATGTGCAAAAGAAAGACAAGTTGGATTTTGGAAATACGGAAAAAGTCGAGTGGAAACGGCAACCAATTAGAAATATCTTTTGTCGTGTTTCCCCAAAAAAGAGTTATGAATATGAAAAGATAGGAAATGTTTTTGTTAGCGGACATTACAAAAACGGAAAGCCAGATGGAGAATGGTATATATACGATACGAATGGGAAACTAATTCAAGAACGATATTATAAGAACGGATTGGAAGAAGGAGATTGGAAATATTGGAGAACATATTATTACGGTGAA
>JAGCOW010000034.1 GCA_017642535.1 Bacteroidales bacterium
AAATTTATATAGCAAATGTATAAAATACAAAGTAAACATAAATGTAATGTTAAAAAATGTTGCCGTTTGTTGAAAACTCATAATAAACAAAAAAGACTGCCACAACGTGACAGCCCTGCAATATTCATCACGGATTATTCCGTAGAGACGTGCCATGGCGCGTCTCTACAAATAAATCACAAATTTATCAAATTAATTCAAATAATAGTCAATTGTCGTAACTACACGTACGGTCTTAATGTACGGCGTATTGTCGTCACGGTCAAAAATTGAGAACTGACCTTGGTTAGCGAATTTAATGCCGCCCAAGTTTGATTTTGAATCGATTGCGAATTTCTCAGCAACAACACGAGCGTTTTGTGTTGCCTCTTCAATCATCTGCGGTTTCAAATCATTCAAACCAGTAAACTCAAATTTCGTGGCATTTCCCTCCCAAGACTCGCTGACAGCTATGGCAACACCTTGTTTCAATAATTCTTCTTGCGAAGAGAGCAATTTACGAACCAAATCCACCTTATTCGTAGATACGGTAATTACCTTGGAAACTTGGTAGCGAGTATGAACATAATCAGAAACATAACGTTCTGCTTGACGGTCGTAAACACTTGTGGCAGAAGAACTTATTTCAGAATCTTCTATACCGTTTTTCTTCAAAAACTTAATCACAGTGTTCGTTTTTTCCGTCATTGTTTCATACAACCCAGGCAAATCGTTACCCACATCCTTCAACGTGATTGGCCACGTAACTTTGTCAGCCATCACCTCGCGTTCAGCAAGTCCTTTTACCGACACATAATTGTCTTTTTTTGCGAAATCGTCGATACCTAATTTCAAAAGGAATCCTAATCCGAAAAGACCGCACATAATAAGAACGGCGGAAACAATTTTTGATTTATCCATATCTTTACATTTTTAAATTAAATTCTAAAAAAAATCCCCGCCGAACCGACAGGGATTTGTCGGGGTTACCCGACTCGAACGGGCGACCTCTACGTCCCGAACGTAGCGCGCTACCAACTGCGCTAAACCCCGATTGCAATGCAAAAATAGTCAATTCTACCTTTCATTGCACATTTCCACTTATTTATTCGTCAGTTTTTCCTCCAAGTGCCTCATACACACTACCAAAAACTTTCCTCAAAATATCGCTTGCCCACTGGAACGGATTTTTTCGGATGGCTTTTTCCTGGTCTCCAACTTTCAGAAACAAACCATCAAGGGCTTTTTTAGTAGTGTATTCACCCAAATCAGTATCAACTTCGTGCAAATTCAAGTTTTTACCGGTAGAACTCTCATATGCTTTAATGGCAGCAACGGCAAGAGCACTACTCTGATAATTTTGCATCAAACCATTCCACTTTCCTGTTATTTCATTCCAAAGACTCGTTGCCGACGCATTTCCGGCAATTTTCTTATCCAACGCACTGTTGATTCTTGGAGCGTATGCGTTAACCAACGCTCCGTATGTTTGCTGTTTCAAATACGTGGTTGCCGCCAAAGAATCGAACTCGGCATCTGATTTTGTCGTCTTATCGGGAACTTGCCCATTCAATATTGCCAATCCGTCCTTAATAGACAAGCCCGTGATTGCATCAGAAAAAATTGGCTTTGCATCGGCGGCGGCATCTTCTGCCGAATGGTTGATTGCCTCTACCAATTCTTCTAATTTATCAGAAATTTCATCTGAAACCGATGAAAAATACTGTATGCCACCAATTTGGTTTATTTTTTCCTGCACATATTGTGCTTCTTGGGGAAGAAGTATTTTTACCAACTCGTCTTTGTAATAACCGTTTTTCAACGACAACATTGCCGTAGAAGAATCCGTACCAACATTTAAAGCAGTTTTTAAACCTAAAACAATATCGTTTGACGACAACTCGCCATCTTCTCCCGACAATATATCTTCACACGATGTTAATGCAATCAACGCACTAATAATCAACAAACTACATTTTTTCATATTTTTTTTTATATTAACGTGTCAAATTTAAATCATTTGAATAAATTTGAAAAGAAATTGAACAAATAGATATGAACAAGAAAGAAAAATATGCATTCTGTTTTCAAAAGTTCGCAGAAATCATGCCAAACCCGCAAACGGAACTGCATTACGAGAATTCGTTTCATTTGCTTGTTGCCGTCATTCTCTCGGCACAATGCACCGACAAACGGGTGAATATGATTACCCCTAATTTGTTCAAAGCACTGCCAACGCCACAAGCTATGGCAAACGCAAGTGAAGAAGAAATTTTCAATCTTATAAAATCGTGCTCCTACCCCAAAAATAAAGCGAAACACTTGAAAAACATGGCTACAATGCTTCACAATGAATTTCACGACGTGATTCCCGATGACATTGACGAAATGCAGAAATTACCGGGCGTAGGAAGGAAAACTGCAAACGTGATGGCCGCCGTTGTTTTTCACAAACCTGCAATGGCCGTCGATACTCACGTGTTCCGCGTTTCTGCCCGCATAGGATTGGTTTCCAATGCCAAAACACCGTTAGAAACCGAGAAGCAATTGATCAAATATATTCCCGACGAGAAAATGCACGACATGCACCATTGGCTCATTCTCCACGGACGCTATACCTGCAAGGCAATCAAGCCGTTATGTAATGAATGTAAAATAAGTGCGGCGTGCGATTATTTTCAGAGAGTTGAGAGATGAGAGATGAGAGTTGAGAGTTAAAAAGTAATAAATAGAAAGAGTCAATAAATGAGAAAAATATTCCAAATATTTTTGATTTGTCTATTTTTAGCAGAATGTGCTGAGGGGCAAACGCTTTCACAGTTTTTAAATCAATATTCCAACGCAAACGACACGACTTCCGCCTACTCCATTCCGCCCAAAATGCAATGGTGGTACGAGGCACGGTTCGGAATGTTCATTCACTTTGGCTCGTACTCCCACTACGGACACGGAGAATGGGAAATGTTTCTCAACAAATGGTCGAAGGAAGATTATCAAAACAAAATCACAAAGAAATTCAACCCAAAGCATTTCAACGCCAAGGAAATCGTTTCGTTGGCAAAACAGGCGGGAATGAAATACATTATAATAACTGCCAAGCACCACGAAGGTTTTTGTATGTGGAATACGCAAGTCGATGATTTCAAGGACTATACGAACACCACCACATTCGACCTCTACCATTATCTTGGATTTGAACGCGACCTGCTTATGGAACTCAAAAATGAATGCGACAAACAAGGTCTGAAATTCGGACTATACTACTCCATTCTCGACTGGAACCACCATTCGCAGTATGCGAAAGATTACTGGTCACAATTGTATTCGATGGACGAAAAAGCTCCGTTCATAGAAGCCGAAAAACGACAAATCAAGGAACTCATTGACCGCTACCACCCTGCAGTTCTCTGGTTCGACGGCGACTGGTGCGAAAACAAGGACACCGCCGACGTGTTCAACTGGTGGACAAAACAAGATGCCGTCGATTTATATAATTATGTCATATCACTTGACTCGTCAATCATTGTAAATGAACGAATTAAGCGGAATCTCGGGTTAGGCGACTTTATGTGTCCAGAGGAAAAAATCCCATCAAAACCGTTGCCACGTCCGTGGGAAACCTGTCGCACTATGAACGGAGCTTGGGGATACGACAAAAGTAAAAGCAGTTCAGCACATTACATGAGTGCCGACCAGATTTTCGAGGAACTTTTTATGACAGCAAGCCGTGACGGGAATTATTTGCTCAACATCGGCCCCAAAGGCAATGGAAAACTTTCCAAAGGAGACAAAACCACACTTCGCGCTGTCGGCACATTGATGAACGTGTATGGCGAAGCAATTTACGGCACGGGACGCAATCCAGCCTCCGAAAAAAGTAAATACGGTAACGATATAGGCCATTTATACACGACAAAAGAAGGAAAATTGTACTGCTACTCACGCGACCCAAATGGTGAGACTTGGACTCCATTTATAAAAATTCAACATCCAGAATCAGAGAAACATACATATAAGGTTTACGAACTTTCACATCCCGAACAGGAAATTCAAACTACCGCTTGTGTACATCTTACAGACACAACAATACAATTTAGAATTAAGAATTGGGGGTATCATAATTACAATTACCAGAACGGTATAGATTATGATAGGTTTAACAAACCTATTTCCAGAAGAAAGAAGCCTTCAAAGAAAAAATTTGAAATTATTGTTGTTGACATCCCAGATTTTTCAAATACAAGACAATGAAAATATACACAAAAACAGGAGATAACGGCACCACATCTTTGATTGGCGACACTCGCGTACAGAAAAACGACCCGAGATTGGAGTGCTACGGCACGATTGACGAACTCAATTCGTATTTAGGATTGATACGCGACAATTATTCAAGCCAAGACATTCAAGACCAATTACTTACAATTCAACAGAAATTATTTATCATTAGTGCGGAAATTGCGAACGACAAACCGCAAAAAACAAACATTCCGTCAATTTCCGAAGCAGATATTTTGTCATTGGAAGAAATAATTGACGGAATTTCAGAAGAATTGCCGCCACAAAAGTCATTCATCATTCCCGGCGGACATCCCCTCTCTTCATACTGTCAAATCGCCAGAACCGTGTGCCGACGGGCAGAACGGGCGATTTACAACATTCAACCAGAAAAAAGGCCATCAATGTTATCAACAATATACATAAACCGCCTAAGCGACTATTTATTTGTGTTAGCGAGAAAAGCACTGAAAGATTTCAACAAAAGCGAAATAACGTGGAATCCATCTTTGTAAATTCCATAAAAATCATTTTATTCGCAAAAATTTTACAAACGAACTAATTATCTATAATTATGTATTGGACATTAGAATTAGCCTCAAAATTGGAAGACGCTCCATGGCCAGCTACCAAGGAAGAATTGATTGATTACGCGATTCGTTCGGGAGCACCCCAAGAAGTTGTGGAAAATTTAAACGAGATAGAAGACGAAGGCGAAGTTTACGAAAGCATTGAGGAAATTTGGCCTGATTACCCAAGTAAAGAAGATTTCTTCTTCAACGAAGACGAGTATTAAAATACGTTGACAACAGAAAAAACTACTTGGCATATTGAATTATTTTCCGACGGTTCCGCCGACCCTAATCCCGGGAAAGGCGGATATGGAGTGATATTGCGCCACAATAACTACACAAAAGAATTTTCCGAGGGGTTTTACTGCACCACCAACAACAGAATGGAACAACTGGGCGTCATTGTCGGTTTGGAAAAACTCAACGCCCCCTCAATTGTTGACGTTTACACAGATTCAAGCTATGTGGTGAATTCCATCACCAAGGGTTGGGTCTATACGTGGAAGGCACGAAACTGGGTGAAACCCGACGGAAAGCCAGTCATCAACGCTGATTTATGGCAACGACTTTTGTCACTCTTAGAAAAACACAAAGTCACATTTCATTGGATAAAAGGTCACGCCGGACACCCCGAAAACGAACGATGCGACGAACTTGCCCGCGGAGCACGCGCAAAAGGCAAAGAACTTCATAACGACGCTGGTTATGTGCCAGAAACAACGACACAAACCGAATTATTTCCAACAAAACCCGCAAGCGGCTTTGTCCCCAACCCCAACGCAAAAATCACCAAAGAAGGTGATTTGTGCCGAAAATGCGGAACGCCCGTGATAAAACAAACACCCAAAAAAAGAGACCCTAAATCGTCGTTTTACTACGAATACTATTTCCTCTGCCCCACGTGTAAGACATTGTATTTTACAGAAAGTGCAAAACATTTTCACAAATAGAGACGATGTGCACATCGTCTCTACCAGAAAATCGTGTCATTACATTTAAAATGTTATTTCTTCAATGCTGCGATGCTTTCCTGCAATGTCTTGATTTTGCTTTCGGCATCGGATTTTTTCTTGCGTTCGTTTTCAACAACTTCGGGTTTTGCGTTGGCAACAAATTTCTCGTTGCCCAATTTTGCCATCACCGATTTCAAGAAACCTTGCAAATGTTGCAATTCCGCTTCCATTTTTGCAATTTCCTCGTCAGCATTCACCATACCGCCCAACTTGATTGCATATTCCGTAGTTCCAACCATAAACGTGGCTGAAGTGGCGTCTTTCTCGCCTTTGGCAATAGATGAGAAATTACAGATTTTTACAATAATTGAATCGTATGCGGTATTATGCAAACCATTTGCAATAACCAATTCTAATGGATTCTTAAATGAAATATTACGTTCCAAACGAACCTTGCGGACATTGGCAACAAGTTCCTTAACCGATTCAAAATCAGCAATCAACGCATCATTTTTTGCATCGGCAACTGGCTGTTGCGAAACCATAATGCTCTCACCTGCCTTGCGATCTTTCAGCACTTGCCAAATTTCCTCGGTAATGAACGGCATAAACGGATGAAGCAACAACATCAGTTTTTCGAAGAATTCCAACGTCTGTTCCATCGTTTTCTTGTCAATTGGCTGACCGAAAGCTGGTTTCACCAATTCCAAGTACCACGCCGAAAATTCGTCCCAAATGAGTTTATACACCGTCATCAATGCTTCCGACAAGCGATACTTTTCAAAATCATCGTTGATTTCATCTATCGTGGCACTCAATTTCGCATTGAACCAGTCGATGGCGATTTTTGCGTATTCAGGTTGCTCAACATCGGCAACTTGCCAACCTTTCACCAAACGAAGCGCATTCCAAATTTTTGTGTTGAAATTACGTCCTTGTTCGCACAACGCCTCATCAAACAGAATGTCGTTTCCTGCAGGAGCCGAAAGCATCATACCCATACGCACGCCGTCGGCACCGAATTTTGCAATCAATTCAAGCGGGTCAGGCGAATTTCCGAGCGATTTCGACATCTTACGTCCGATTTTATCGCGAACGATACCCGTAAAATACACGTTACGGAAAGGCACGTCTTTCAAATACTCCTCACCTGCCATAATCATTCGGGCAACCCAGAAGAAAATAATGTCGGGACCAGTAACCAACACCGATGTCGGGTAATAGTATTTGATTTCGTCGTTATTCGGTGTGTTGATTCCGTCGAACAACGAAATTGGCCACAACCACGACGAAAACCATGTGTCGAGTGCGTCTTCGTCACGTGAAAGTTGGTCTATCGTAATATTTTCAAACCCTTTGATTTTCTTTGCCTCGGCAAGCGCATCTTCAGGCGTGAGGGCCACAACGAACTGTTCTTCCTCGCCTTCCGCCGTCGGCAAGAAATAAGCAGGAATGCGGTGTCCCCACCACAATTGGCGGCTGATACACCAATCTTGGATATTTTCCAACCAGTTTCTATAAGTAGTCACATATTTGGTAGGATAAAACTTGATTTTACCTTCCAAAACTGGCGGCAACGCAATGTCGGCAAAATGCTTCATCGACAAGAACCATTGACGGCACAGACGTGGTTCAACGGCAGTGTCTTGGTTTCGTTCGGAATAGCCGACCTTGTTTTCATAATCTTCGATTTTTTCCAACAAACCAGCCGACTGCAAACCAATTGCAATTTGTTTACGGACGTCCATACGGTCTTGTCCCACATACATTCCAGCTGCTTCCGACAAAGTTCCGTCAGGATTGAAAATATCAATAATTTCAAGATTGTGTGTTTTCCCAAGATTATAGTCGTTCACATCGTGTGCAGGCGTAACTTTCAAACAGCCAGTACCAAATTCTATATCAACGTAGCGGTCTTCAATCACTGGAATCACACGATTCACAAGAGGCACAATCACCTTGTGACCACGCAACCATTGATTTTTCGGATCTTTGGGGTTGATACACATAGCGGTGTCGCCCATAATCGTCTCGGGACGAGTTGTGGCAACCACGGCATAATACCCTTTTGCATCCTTATGCAGAATCTCCCCTTCCTGATTCGTAGGAACTACAGGATTTTCGGCTGCATCGGCAACGTAGTATTTCAGATAATACAGTTTGCTCTTTTCGTCACGGTAGATCACCTCTTCGGTCGAAAGCACCGTCTGGGCCTTGGGGTCCCAGTTGACCATACGAAGACCACGGTAAATCAAACCTTTTTTGTACAAGTCAACGAACACTTTCATCACACTTTCGGAGCGAGGGTCGTCCATTGTGAACGCCGTTCTGTCCCAATCGCACGACGCACCGAGTTTACGAAGCTGTTTTAGGATAATACCTCCGTGTTCGTTGGTCCAATCCCACGCATGTTCAAGGAATTGTTCACGAGTGAGGTCACGTTTTTTAATCCCTTGTTGAGCAAGTTTGTTCACCACCTTTGCTTCCGTAGCGATAGACGCATGGTCGGTTCCGGGAACCCAGCACGCATTTTTTCCCGTCATACGAGCACGACGAACCAAAATATCCTGAATCGTGTTGTTCAGCATGTGCCCCATGTGCAGCACGCCCGTCACGTTTGGTGGCGGAATCACTATCGTGTATGGTTGACGATTGTCGGGTTTTGAACTAAAAAACTTGTTGTCGAGCCAGTATTTATACCACTTTGCCTCGACATCAGTAGGATTGTATTGTGAAGGTATATCCATAACTAAATTTTTAGACCGCAAAGGTAGCAAAAAACACTATTATGCCAAATAGCCGAAGGAAATTTGAAGAATACTTCATTCAACTTTCATCTCTCAACTCTCGTCTCTCAACTTTCGTCTCTCAACTCTCAACTATTCTTTCACAAAATTCGTACTAATCTTCTTCTTCCCCTGTTCTATCTGTAGCAGATATTTTCCGCTCGGTATGTCCCTGCAATCCAAGGTAAGGGAATGGACGCCTGCAGACACACTGGTCATTTCTTGCACCATGCGGACCTTTCCAGTATTGTCAACACACGATATGGTGACCGAACCCGCCTGACTGGTGCTGAACAGCAAGGTGGTGGTCTTTTCAACGGGATTCGGAGCTATGTGATACAGCGTGAATTCCTTCGTGTTGTCCTTGCAATATTGATTGCTGTAATAGCTTGTATTCTGGCTCGACGATGAAATCGTAGCCGTGGCACACACATACGCTGGCAATTCGTTGTCCTGCGTTTTTGTCTTTGCAGAAAATACGTAGGTCAGCACATCGTTGGGCTTCAATGTTCCATACCACGTCTCGCTCATCGTTGCAATATCGGAACTCGAAAGTGCTATCTCCATTTCGGGAATCACATCGTTTCCCGTGTTAAGTATCTGAATACTATACTGAATCATACCTCTGTTTATGCGTGCGTCAACATCGGTTACCCGCAACTGCATATCCGACAACTGAACGGGAATCATTTTTATGACAGAATCCGAACAGCCGTGTTCCGACGAGGCACGTAATTTTGCATACGAATTTGTCTTGTCTTCGAACGTATAGGTAGGATTTTCGTCGTCAACCACCACCGACTGCTCGAACGTCCATTCGTAATCCGTCGCCCCGTCCGACAAGTTGGTGAACTCAACCTCCAACGGTGCCGCTCCATATTCGGGGTAATAACTAAAATCAACCTGTGGCGTTTCTTCAATAATCACAACACCCTGAGAACTGTTCTGGCAACCGAATTCCGTCGTTTGTTCTAACGAAACGGCATATTCCCCACTCTCCTTAAATTCCACATACGGCATTTCATCCTCGTAGGTCTTGCCGCCTATGTCCCACACACGTTTGGTAACCGCATCGTAGGAATAACCCTTATCGACAAACGCTATCTCCTTGCCCTTACAACCATAGGTACGTTCCTCAACCAACGGATGTGGCAAATCGTGTGCTTTGACGGTATCGTATGCAATGTTCATACAACCATTCAACGTCTTCACATGCAAACTCACCGTATGTGGCAAGGTGTCTTTCAAGCGTTGGAAAATCATCGTTCGATACGAATATTTTGTGCCATCGTACGTCCAAAATGCGTCTGTGATAGGGTTATATGGTACATACTCGGTAACATCGAAAAACATAACCGTATCGTTCAGACAGATACGGCTATGAATAAAATCAACCTTTTGCGAAGACACGACCTCTATGTTATCTTGCAGGGTATTCGCACAACCAAAATCCGAAACGACCTTCAACGAAAGCGGATACGTGCCAACCTCGTCCTTCCCGAACCACACGACGGAATCAGTACATTGCCGTGGCAATCCCGTCCATTCATACGAGGCAATGGAACCTGTAGGTATCGTTGATGTAGAAGCAATCTCATTTGCCGTATATTGGCACGAGATTTTTGGCGCAAACTGGGCAATTGGAAGCGGATGAATCGTTATAGTATCGCGTAAAATCTGCACGCACGTCTCCTCGTTGGTCACCAACAATTGTATGGGAAACGAGCCGTACGAACTAAACGTGTGTGTCTGCACCGCACCGTCTAACGTGTCCTGTTCCACTATCCATTGCGTCTTTGTTATGGCAGTATTGTTCGTCGTGGTTGAATTCGAAAGCAATTCCGTGGCATCGCCCTCGCACTGATATTGCGACACGTAGCTAACCACAGGGGCGGTACCTTTTACTGCGACAGTAATCTCGTCGGTTGCCACACAGCCAAGCTCGTTGGTTGCCGAAAGCGAATATGTTCCCGCATTTTCAACCACGATTGTTGGCGTCTTCTCGCCCGTATTCCACTCGTATGTCACCGCCTCGTCTGCTCGGGCTACTAAGCCGATTCTGTTGCCTATACACAGCGTTGTATCCGCCCCAAGCCGTGCATGTGTGGAGAAATCATCCACGGTTATCTCCACCGTATCCGAAACTATGGAATACCCTTGATTATCGGTGATTTTCACCGCATATTTTCCTGCTTTGGTTATGGTGATTTCTTGCGTGGTTTCTCCCGAATTCCATTCATAAGTATAATCGCCGCTGAGGCCGCAATTCCACGTAACAGAACTGCCGTCGCAGATAGTCTGGTCGGGAATATAACGGATAGAAGGCAGAGTAACCAACACAGTGTCGATATAATCGTAGCCCCAATCGTCGGTTACGTGCACCGCATACAATCCCGACTTTGTAACAGAAATAGACTGGGTATTTTCACCCGTACTCCACGAATACGTCTGGAAATACGACCGTTCTGGCACGGTAAGCATGACGGGCTTTAAACTATAATCCTGTTCAATTGTTCCACCCAACGAAAACTGCTCACGTTCCGTTCCAGGGAAATACTTGCTCCGTAAATAATTCTCCACTGTCTGGCGCTCAATATTTGAAAGCGGGCGATTGTAAAAAATCATTTCGGCTATGTCGCCGTTGAGAAATAAATTATTTACAGGAGGAATTGTCCCAGCTGCATTATTATAGGCACCTATTAAGAATTTATATGGTGAAGTCACTACTTTTGCAATTTCTGATTCACCACATTTATAATTCCCATTTTGGAATAAACATATATTTCCCCCCAAATTAATACAACCAGAAGTCAAATTATAAATATTTAAAGTAATTTTATCAGAAAGTAAATTAGCATTGTTTGATTGACTAAAAAAGATAATATCATTATCCAAATACATAGAGTACCTATTTATTGCATTAGCATATACGGATTTTGCAAAATAACAACCAGTTTTCTTTTGTGTTTGTGCAACAACAATAATAGTCATACCAACTGAGCCAATATTCATTATATCCCCACCATCCAAATAATCATTTCCATCAAACCGTAGTACAGCGTGATTATTAACTTCAGAAACATCCTTTATCAAGGTAGGGCTATTGTCTGCCACTGGTTGCGAGACAGATTCCGTAGTATTCACCAAATTGTTCCAAAACGACACAGGTGTACCAGATTCCTGCTGTACCGAATCGGCACACCACCAAGCGGAGATGCCTGCTATTTCGGTAGGGGCGGTTATTTGGGAGAAAACAGTAGTTTTTATTGCTATTGCTATCAGCAAGCAAAACATATATTGAAGATTCAATACCAACTTTCTGTTTTCTCTATACATAGAAATTAGTCTTTGCACAAAGATATAAATATTCTCATACATTCAACACTACACATTCAACTCTCCACTCTCGTCTTTTTTTCTTTTGTTACTTTTCTCTTGACAGAAAAGTAACGCAAAAGGTCAAGACGGACCTGCTCAGTCGGAATATTCTTCCGAAAACCTATTTTAGGTTGCCTATTTTAGGCAATGTTTTTTTAACGACAACAGACGCATAAGAATCATGAGAAAACTTGGTTTTTACAATGTCCACTCCGAACTTTCTAATAATTTCACTCCGAATTTTCCTACAATTTCACTCCGAACTTTCTAATTTTTCTTTCGTCTCTCAACTACTTCCGTAGCCGAGCAGCGCGAGGGGAATCCCCCTCCGTTGTCTGTTGTCCTCTCGTCTCTCAACTTTCAACCCTCGTCTCTTTCTTTTATTGGCGATTTTATGTACATTTGCCAACCTTTTAAGACTATGAACAATAGCATATTGCATACGACAGAAAAGAGTAAAATCTTCTTTGAGAATCTGGATGGACTACGATTCTTTTGCTTTTTGTCCGTATTCCTCTTTCATAGTTTTTACACAGAATTTGACTACATACAGTGTGACCCAACCTACCAATTCATCAAAAGATTCCTATTTGCAAATGGAAATTTAGGCGTTAACTTCTTTTTTGTCATAAGTGGTTTTTTAATCACGTATTTGCTTATTAAAGAGAAAGAACAAAACGGACAAATAAACATCAAGAATTTCTATATGCGCCGAATACTCCGAATTTGGCCGTTATATTACCTCTGTGTATTCTTTGGTTTTGTCATATTCCCCATTATCAAGACCATGTTCGGGCAAACGCCTAACGAAACCGCACATTGGATTTACTACGTCACATTCGCAAATAATTTTGATTTCATAAAACACGGACTACCCGACGCATCGGTTCTTGGAGTTCTTTGGAGTGTAGCCATAGAGGAACAATTCTATCTTATTTGGCCTATACTATTGTATATTCTGCCTAAAAACAAATACTGGATAGCATTTACCACAATAATAGCCGGAAGTTTGATATTCCGTTCCATTTACATAGACAATCCTGCCATGCTGGAAAACCACACGTTTTCTTGTATGGGAGACTTGGCAACTGGAGCTATGGGTGCGTGGCTAATCAATGAAAATAATAGATTTAGGTGCTTTATAACAAATCTAAAAAAGAGCATGATTTCTATTCTATACGTCCTTTTTGTTGCCGTTTTTCTTTTTCGCAAAGAACTCCTTATGTCAATAAGTACTATCAGGATATTTGAACGAGAATTCATTGCCATCATTATACTGTTTATTATTGCGGAACAATGTTTTGCCCAAAATTCATTATTCAAAATGAAGAACCTTAAACTGCCGTCTCAATTGGGAATAATAACGTATGGACTATATTGTCTGCACTTTATTGGAATACTCATTACAATAAACATTACCAGAATGCTCGGCATCAACACTCATTTGTGGCAAGTTATCGTTATTGACATGCCATTGTCGTTGATGATTTCAATAATAATCGCTAAATGCAGCTATACGCTTTATGAAAAGCCATTCTTAAAGCTAAAAGAACGATTCTCGTACTTTTCGAAATAAACCAGTCGGAATATTCTGCTTTCCAACATTATCGTAAGAAAAATCTCGGCTTGGCGGCGTGGGTTTGTGGGACAAACAACGGACAACGTTGTCCGTAGTCTGTGGTCCGTTGTCCTCTATTCTTTCGTCTCTCAACTCTCGTCTAATATACATCGTAAAAACTCCCCATAATTCTTCCCTGCCTCATAATTTTCTTTCCAAAAATCGTAGGCACTCTGCCGATAGACATTTTGCTCTGAAATTGACAAATTCAAGTAATTATCAATGATTTGTGCCACGTTGCGGCAATCAAAATCCGCAGGTATCAAAAAACCGTTTTTGCTGTTTACGGCTTCGGCGGTGCCACCCACGTTGGTTGCCTGCACAGGAATGCCAGCCGACAACGCTTCCATAATGCTCACGGGAATGCCTTCGGAAGCGCTCAAGTTTATAAACACATCAACGTGGTTTTCGGCATAGAAATCCAAAATCTTGTCGTTTGCGACAATGCCACGAAACTCATATTGCACGTTGGGCAGTTTTTCTTTAGCAGATTGTTCTAATTCAGTACGCAGCGGACCGTCACCAAAATGCACCCAACGAATATTTTTTATCTGCAAAAAAGAAATAACCTCAATAATCTTGTCAACCTGCTTTACAGGAATAAGATTGCTGCACGAGCAAATCAGAACCGAATCGGGCTGCTTGTCAACGTTTGGCTGTCTGCTATTGAATTTTCCCAATCGTGAAACCGTCACCTTTTTATCAAGTTTACAGTTCAGATATTGCTCAAAATAGTTTTTCCCAGCATTTGAAATTGAATATGTCTGCGACAAATTGTTTATTATGAACGATTTGTATGGAAGATACGGTGGTGTATGCCTGTCGGCGAAATTGTCCCAACCATGCGCTCTTGCAACGCATTTGATTGACTGGTCATCTTTCCGCAACATCGCCAGTGCCAATGCTTTGTAGTCGTGCCAATAGGAATAAAACACGCAGTCGGACGGATTCAGATTCTTCGCCTTGCACAGGCCGACAAGGTTTTTCTTTAGGTTCGTAGCACGATGGATTTCTACATACATTATCTTAATGGCACTCAACCAATACTTTACGGGCAAATTCCGCAAAGCGAAGAATAGTTCCGCCACAAACATCGGCTTGAAAATGCGGAAAATCGATTTCAGTTTGCCGCTTTCTAGTTTTTGCCTTGAAAATGAGACTATTTCGGCATTTTGTGGCACAAAACGATTCAGATTCTCACCCGAATCAGCCGAGGCGGTGTATATCAGCACCTTATCGAATTTTGGTGCAATCACACGCATCTCGTCGTCAATGAAAAACTCACGCGCCGAGAGCGGGTAATTGTCGCAGAGAAGTATGAGAGTTTTTTGTTTCATCACAATCAATTCGTTTTATACAACTCCAACAACCTGTCAACGTATGGTTTAATATCATACTGGCGGGCAATTTCCTGCGCTAAGAC
>JAGCOW010000035.1 GCA_017642535.1 Bacteroidales bacterium
GAAAAACCTGTGCTTCACATTGCCACAAACTGGAATTATTCACAACAAACCGACAGTGCGGAAATTCTCGTATATTCCAACTGTCCCGAAGTTGAGCTGTTTGTGAATGAAACGTCCGTCGGCAAACAAACAATAGAAAAGAACGACTACGCACAATGGACTGTAAAATATGCTCCCGGAACTATTTCCGCCATCGGCTACGACAAAGACGGCAACCGCATTTGTGGCGAAAACGACGGAAAATCGTCGGGCATTTCTAAAATTCAGACCAACGCAGAAAAACAATCCATCGCACTTGAAGCATATTCCACTTCTGTTGCCGAAAACGATGTGGCAATCATTACGGCAACCATCCGCGACGAACACGGCAACGTTGTTTCAACAGCAATGAACACACTAACATTCTCTATTGACGGCAACGGAGAAATCATCGGCGTGGGCAACGGAAATCCTTCGAGCCACGAACCCGAAGTTTTCACTGATACATATTCCTTTGCTAAAATATCAGGATTAAAAGAATTGACTGTCAATAATTTACAAAACCGACCCGAAACGGCACTGCATTATAATTATACCTCGTGGATTCCCGCTTTTTCAAACGAGCCAAAGGATTGGCTGGAATACACAGACACGCTCAAAGTCATTCGTGGCGTGTTCACAATCGACAGCCTAACCGAATCGACCATAGTTACGATGTTTGCAAAGAGTATTTTAGACAATCAGTCAATTTTTGTAAATGGGCATTTACTGCAAGCAAATCTGCCGCAAAGCGACAAACTACCGTCTGTTGAAATACCCAAATCATATCTAAATCAAGGAATTAACGAATATGCAGTTACAGGGCAGAAACTCCATCGTCCAAATCAATGGGATTTTCCGAATCAAGACCCTGGCGTCGTGCAAGTCATTCAAAAAAGCAGCAAGACTTCACGAGAGCTATTTAACGGCTATGCACAAGTATTAGTAAGAGTCAAAGGAGGCGAAGCCGTACGATTAACGGCGGAATCCGAGGGATTGAAAAAAACAGAAATTGTGATTAACGAATAACAAATCCACGTTTATAGCGTTATCAACTGAAAGAATTATTATTTTTGTGGAACGAAATGAGAGAATGAAAAAAGGTTTGCTTTCTATAATTGTATGTCTTGCCCTATGTTGCAATGCTTTTTCGCAAGAATTGCGTTGTCACGTCAACATACAATACAACGACATAGCAAACGCCGACAAAGACTTGTACAACACGCTCCGCAGCTCCATTGAGGACTTTATGAATTCACAGACGTGGACGACACATTCTTTCGAGGAACAAGAAAAAATTGAAGTAAAACTCACATTACGCATCACGTCGCAATCGTCGAAGAACTTTGCGGGAACATTACAAGTGCAGTCTTCCCGCCCAGTGTATAATTCAACATACACAACAACTTTGTTCAACCACGTGGATGACAAAATCAGTTTTCAATACGAAGAAAACGAACCGATTGAGTTCTCGGAAAACGCATTTATGTCAAACTTGTCTTCTGTGTTGGCCTACTACGCCTACATAGTCATTGGGCTCGACTACGATTCCTTCAGTCAGAACGGAGGCATGGAATTTTTCCAAAAAGCACAAAATGTGGTAACTATGGCACAAGCCAACGACGAGAGTGGCTGGAGCTCATCTTCACGCGACGACAAGACACGTTACTGGTTCATCGAAAACCTGCTCAATTCATCGTATTCGGCATTTCATTCGGCAATGTACAAATATCACCGCCTTGGACTTGACATAATGTACGACAAGCCCGAAGAAGGCAGAAAAGCCGTTTACAGTGCTGTTCAAGAATTGGAAAAAGTCTTCAAACAAAAACCAGGATCATATTTGCTCACGGCGTTTTTCTATGCTAAGAAAGACGAAATCGTACAAATGTATTCAGAAGGAAATCCTGACGAGAAAAATAGGATGACGACACTTGCCAAGAAACTCAATCCGGCAAATGTCAACGACTACGATAAAATAAATTCCACAAAATAACCATGCTGCATAAATTAACCATATCAAACTATGCACTGATTGACACACTTGAAATCTCGTTCACCGACGGAATGACAACCATAACAGGTGAAACAGGTGCGGGAAAATCTATCATTTTAGGTGCATTGTCGCTCCTTTTGGGGAAAAGAGCCGACATGACTGTCTTGAAGGACAAAGACAAGAAAAGTATTGTAGAAGCAACATTTTCTTTGCCAAACGATTCTCTCTCAACATTTTTTGAATCTCTTGACATTGACTTTGACAAAGAGACCATAATCCGACGAGAAATCACGCCACAAGGGAAATCACGCTCATTTGTGAACGATACCCCCGTGGGACTACAAACGCTCAAAGAACTTGGAACAATTTTGATTGACATTCACTCACAACATCAAAATTTGTTTTTGAAAGAATCTTCGTTTCAATGTCAAGTAGTTGACGCAGAGGCAAATAATACTGTTCTCCTTGAACAATATCAACAAGAATTGCAGACTCTTCATAGCATAGAAAAGGAATTACACACATTTTTAGCAGACATTCAGAAAAAGAAAGACGACTTGTCGTATTACAAATTCAGACTGGACGAACTCACCAAAGCCGACATACACGAAGGCGAGCTTGCCCACCTTGAGCAAGAATCTCTGCTAATGGAACACAGCGAGGAAATTAAGACCATGCTTGCTCAAGCTGATGATGCGTTTTCGGGCGAAAATGCCTTACTCAGCCAATTAAAAAACATACAGCACTCGTTTGAACGAAATGCGGGGTTATCAGCTCAATTTCAACAAATTGCTGAACGACTTTCGCAGTCTTACATTGAACTATCCGACATTTCCGATGAAATTGCGAAGAACAACGCAAACTTGGATTTCGACCCACAACAAAAAGAAGAAGTCGAGAATCGTCTTGATTTGATCAACAATCTTTTGCACAAATATTCCGCAAGCGACGAACAATCGCTATTGCAGAAAAAAGATGAGTTGCAGTCATTGGTTGACAATCTTGAAAATGCTGATTTTCATTGCGACGAGCTACAAAAACAATTTGACAAGCAACGCGGGATAGTTTCCGCATTGGCACAAAAACTACATATCAACAGAGAAAAAGCCATCAAAAATCTTTGTCCGCAAATTGTCAACTTGTTACAAAAATTAGGCATGCCGTCGGTTTCGTTTGATATTATGATGACGCAAG
Source organism: Bacteroidales bacterium (assembly GCA_017642535.1). Lineage (GTDB taxonomy): Bacteria > Bacteroidota > Bacteroidia > Bacteroidales > UBA1715 > UBA1715. The sequence goes on from JAGCOW010000035.1 coordinate 3,209, forward strand.
CAAAAGAATTTCACGCAAATGGCATTGACGAGATTAAAATGGTCTTTTCAGCAAATAAAAACATTGTACCACAATGGTTAGGCGAAATCAGTTCAGGAGGCGAACTTTCGCGCGTGATGCTCTGCCTCAAATATATTCTTGCCAAAAACAAATCGGTGCAAACCATCATTTTTGACGAGATAGATACAGGCGTTTCAGGCGAAATTGCAGACCAAATGGGAACGATGATGCTCGATATGGCAAAAGAGATGCAAATTATTACCATCACTCACTTGCCACAAATTGCAGTGAAAGCCCAAAAACAATTCAAAGTATTCAAAACAGAGACAAGCGAAACGACCTCAACAAACATCGTACAACTCAGTCACGAGCAACGCATTGAAGAAATCGCGAAAATGCTGAGCGGAAAGACTATCTCGGAAGCGGCGCTGAACAATGCAAAAATGCTGTTGGAAGATAAATAATTAAAATATTTACTCGCAAAGTTCCGATATTTTACTTCTTACCTGCCATTTGTTTTCAACGAAGTAACTAATGTAACGTTCCAAAGTTTTTTTCTCATAGTACCAACCATCCCCAGTTTGGGTATATCCGTTGCTATTGCCGCTACCCGAAATTTTTTGATTGTGTATGTTAGAATGTTCCACATACCGAATCTCAATGTCGGGATACTCTTTGCACAGTTTTTCAAAAAACGGGCTAAAAGAATTTTGAGGGAAGCAATGATAGGTTGCCGTCTTTCCGTCGGAGGAAATGATTTCATCCCACGCCCAGCCATACACGCCACAGCCCTCGGTTCGCAATCCTTTTTTGCTTTCACGTTTATAGTCGTGCCTGAATTTGGTGAGTTGTTCCGCCGTTTTAAAGGAAACGTCAATCGTGCAAAAACTATGATAATTGATTATGCCAATCATATTATGCGCTTTTTTATACGATAGTTGCACGCCGCACTTAGGACAAATCAATATTTTTTCGTAGAATAATGGTCGGAGAGGCAACGCTCCTTTCAATGTCGTAACCCAAATTTTTGCATGAGCGCAGGCAAAAACAGGATTTCTTTTAAGGATTCTTAATCCATATGAATTAATCATTTCATCAGTTAGTTCTGACACATGATAAACGTTCCTTTTCCACCACGCTATCTTTTGATTATAATATGGTTTAGGATAAATGTAGTTGACAGGAAATCTTCTCAACCCATAGATAATCTCATCCCAAGAACAAAGTCGTTCTTCTTTTTTGTTCTTCTCCAAAGTGGTAATGATTTTTTCTACATCTTTTATCATACCTTTTTATTTTTTATAAAAAACTTTCTATACACCATCCACACCGTCGTTTCGACCGACGGGAGAAATCTGCTACAACAATCGGAAATCGGTTGCTAACAAAGTTATTACATGATTTTTACTTCTTCTCCTCTTGACTCAGCACTTTGCCAGTGAATTTGTCAATAATTATTATCTTGTCCTCGTTACTATCCGTTGAGTTGTATTTCTTCACATCTTCCATAGTAGCGAGGGTTTTGGTTTTCTTTTTGAGATAGACAAACAGCGACTTCTCGGTTTTAAAATCTTTTAAACCAATATCATAGGGGTCTTCATCTCCATCCTCGAAACCTGAACTCATGCAACGGTACCGCTTGAAGTATTTACCCGTTTCGTCGTTGGTTTCGCACACGTCGGAACCATACTCGGTGGCGCTTATGTCGTAATACACGGCAACATTCTTGAAATGTTCCTCAAGCACATCGGTAAATTTTGAGCGATTCCATTCAGCATACGTTTCGATGGAGAGAACAGTGTCACTCTTTTTCTTGTATTTTTCCACATATTCGCGATGGAACTCTTTTACATCGATTCCGCAGTCCTTTAGCACGGTGCCAAGCCATAATTCGGGCAATTTGTCCTTATTTTTCTCCAAAGCGGCACAAATCGTGTTGATTGTATCCTGTTCACCTTCAACAATATAGTTTACAAAACATAAATTTGCCATAAGTCATTTGTTTTTAAATGTGACATTGTATATTGTAGAGACGCCACAATGTGACGTCTCTACGCAATTTAGGATAATCTGCATTTATTTAGAAAACATTTCCAAAAAATCCTTTTTTCCTTGTTCCGAAAGTCCAAAATCTGAAAGCAGTTCTTCGATGGGATATTCTTTATGAGAAAGCAATTTGTTAAAACTAATCCAGGTATTTACATACTCTGGTTCCTCAACAGAGAAATCCTGTCCAAAATACTTTGGATGTTTGGTGAGAAATTTCACGATTTTTTCGTCCATCTCGGGATGTTCTTTTAGAAATGCCTGCGTCAATTCCGAATAGTCGCGGGTTGGTTCATAGATGATTTTGTCACGTCCCCATGGGAATGATTTTTCTGCAAATGAGAATGAAACAAAATAAGGTTCTACAAGCTCTGCCATTTGCTCATCCATTTTGAAGTTATTGATCCATGTATCAACCTTGTCTGTCTTTGCATTGTATGTCACGCAATAATAGCATTTCACGCCATCTACAAGGACATACTTTTTAAAGTCAGCCATGTCGATATACAAGTTATCGTTCTGAATTGAAATCGTTGCGGGAGTATTCGATGGTATATAAAAGCATCGTTTCCCAAAGTTAATTTGATTGTAACTTTTTAACATTAATGATGATTTTTCTTTCATAGTCTTATTTATTTTTTAGTTAGACGTAATAAATTTTATTCACCATAGGTTTTAATTTCTATACCGAGCGATTCCGCCTTCTTCATTTTGCTTGAAGTGGAAGCCAGGTCGTCGGTAAAGAGGATTTTGCATTGTTTCCATTCCGTAGTTTCCACATATTCGGGATGTTGTGCGAGGAAGTCTGCCTTTGTGGCGAAGCCGAATTTCTTGGGACTTCCTGTCATAATAACAGGGATGGCATCTGTGGCGGCTGCCGCACCCTCGCCGGCAGGCTTCTTCGCCTGGGGCGATGCCGCTTTTGCAGGTGTTGGTTCCTGTACTATAAATTTCACGTTACCCGCAAAAGCTTCTTTGTCTATTTTGATTTTATCCTTTGGTTTATGAAGTATTACAGTCGTCAGGCCCGTGCAATCGCTAAATGCAGAATCTCCAATTTTCGTCACCGAATTAGGAATGTTGACAGAAGTCAGGCCTGTGCAACCTAAAAATGCCCAAAGCCAAATTTCTGTCACCGAGTTTGGTATGGTGATGGAGGTCAGGCCTGTGCAACCATAGAATGCACCAGTCCCAATTTTCGTCACCGAATCGGGAATATTGGTTGCTTTGCAGCCACAAACCAAAATGTTTGTCTCTGTTCTGATTATTGCATTGCAGTTGTCACGGCTGTCATATACTGGATTTTTTGTATCCACCGTGATGGAAGTTAGGCCTGTGCAACCTTTAAATGCAAAGTCCCCAATCGCAGTAACCGAGTTTGGAATGGTGATTGAAGTCAGGCCCGTGCAATCGCTAAATGCATGATCTCCAATTTTCGTCACCGAATTAGGAATGTTGACAGAAGTCAGGCCTGTGCAACCTTCAAATGCAGATTCTCCTATTTCCGTAACCGATTCGGGAATTGTGATGGAAGTCAGGCCCGTGCAAACATAGAATGCATATTCTCCTATATCCGTAACCGAATCGGGAATAATGGTTGTTTTGAAGCCACAGACTATTGAGTTTGTCTCTGTCTCTATTATAGCATTGCAGTTGTCGCGGCTGTCATATACGGGATTTTGGAGATCAACCGTGATTGAAGTCAGGCCTGTGCAACCTTTAAATGCATCACTTCCAATTACCTTCACCGAGTTTGGAATGGTGATGGAAGTCAGGCCTGTGCAACCTAAAAATGCGTAATCTCCAATTTCCGTCACCGAGTTTGGAATGGTGATGGAAGTCAGCCCTGTGCAACCGCTAAATGCCTCATACCCAATTTCTGTCACCGAGTTATGAATGTTGACAGAAGTCAGGCCCGTGCAACCTTCAAATGCAGAATCTCCAATTTTCGTCACCGAATTAGGAATGTTGACAGAAGTCAGGCCTGTGCAACCTTCAAATGCAGATTCTCCAATTTTCGTCACCGAATTAGGAATGTTGACAGAAGTCAGGTCCGTGCAACCTTCAAATGCAGATTCTCCAATTTTCGTCACCGAGTTTGGAATGGTGATGGAAGTCAGGTCTGTGCAACCGTAAAATGCAAATCCTCCAATTTTCGTCACCGAATTAGGAATGTTGACAGAAGTCAGGCCTGTGCAACCTTTAAATGCCCCGTCCCCGATTTCCGTCACCGAGTTTGGAATGGTGATTGAAGTCAGGCCTGTGCAACCTCCAAATGCTAATTTACCAATAGATGTCACGGTGTTTGGAATCTCATACGATGTTAAATCTTTGTTACCCAAAAATTCCTTATCTTTTATTTTACTTCTGCCTTTTGATTTCTTTTTAACTACGGGTTTGTTGTTGTTATCCACTAAAACAACCTTACGTACTTTGTCAAACGCCTCGTCGTCTTCCGAGATTGTTGAATCTTGTGACAGGTAAACGGTCAATTTTGGGGAGCATTCCAAAAAAGCATCTGGAGCAATTGACTTAACGGAGGCGGGAATTGTTATGGATTCAAGTTTCTCGCACATATAAAAGGTACGTTCATATATTGCCGTCACCGATTTGGGGATGACAATTGATTCCAGATTGTAACATTCGCCAAAGGCAAACTCGCCAATAGACGTAACCGATTCGGGAATGGTGATAGATGTCAGTCCCGGGCAACCATAGAATGCATCATGTCCGATTGACGTGACCGATTCGGGAATGACGGTGTCGTTAGTTCCACAGACCAAGCGGTTTGTCTTCGTCTCGATTACGGCATGACAATTGTCACGACAGTCCAAATAGGGATTTTCGGGGTCAACCGTAATAGAAGCGTCAATAAACCCCTGGGGTTCCATAGATTTCACCGACTTGGGAATGTGGATTTCCCAGAGACTTTCGCAACCTCTAAACACTCCATATCCTATTTCTTCCACACCATCGGAAATAGTGACTTCTTCAAGATTCTCACAATTTTCAAAGGCATGGTCGCCAATCACTTTCACAGAACTTGGAATCACAACCTCGGTTATTTCATCGTCTCCTGCGTATTCATCCTCTTCAATTTCTTCTGTTCCTTTAGGGATAATAAGTTTTGTCATAGTCTTATTTATTTATAGGTTTTACATCTTTTATGCCGGATTACTCTTGTCTTGAGACAATTTTTTTACATATTCTACAAATTCCGTTTTCGACATATCGTTGCTCGTGCCATAGTTCTTATGAATATTTCCCTCCATACTTCCTATAAACCACGTGTCGTCGGAGCCAGCCTCAAACGTGTAGTATTTTTTCTCCTTCAGGTCAATCACACCCCATTTGGCTTCGGGAGCTTCCTTAACAGGAGGAAACGTGTATGCTATGAACCTGCATCCGTCGGGAGCCGCCGTCTGGATTTGCTCATCATACAAGTCAATCTTGATTTTGCTCCAGCAAATCTTTTTACCCATCATTATCATCTGCATAAAGGTTGTCTTAGCCAACATATTAAGAGGAATTTTCTTCTGTGTATATTGGGCAAATAGGTTAGGAATAACCTTATATTCCAATGAATAATTGTCGCTCATAATTTTTTATTTTTTTGAAGTTTATACGAATTATACAAATATAATAATTATTCTAAGATTCATTTATTTTTTATCTGCTTTTAGTATATTTTCTTTGAAAGTCTTTAGTTCCTCTGTCGGGTTGTCCACACGCACAACTTCTTTGCAACCTTTAAATACGTCGTCTTGCAGTTTTGAATCTTTCGATAACAAAACGGTGAGATTCGGGCAGTCGATAAACGCATCCTCCATTACCGTAACCGAATCGGGAATGGCAACTGCCTTTAGTCCCGTGCAACATTCAAATGCATTTCCCGCAATTTTCGTAACCGATTCGGGTATGTTGACCGTGGTGAGCGACTTACAGTCGCAAAACGCCATAAATTCGATTTCCGTCACCGAATTGGGGATGATAATTTCCTTCAATCCCGTGCAACCCTCAAATACATTTTGTCTAATTACCGTAACGGAATCGGGTATGGTGACCGAGGTGAGTGCCTCGCAACAGAAAAATGCAAACTCTTCTATTTCTGTCACGGAATTGGGAATGGTGATTTCCGCTAACGACGTGCAATTGCTAAATGCCCACATCCCAATTTTCGTAATCGAATTGAGAATAACCACCGAGGTAATGTCCTCCCTTCCGGCATATCCATCATTAATTTCCGTGATGGGTTCGGGAATAATGAGTTTTTCCATAGTTTATTTTTTTGTTTTAAAACGTTTTTCAAGTTCCTCTGTCGGGTCGTCCACACGCACAACTTCTTTGCAGCCTTTAAAGTCGTCGTCTTGCAGTTTTGAATCTTTCGATAACAGAACTGTTGCGTTCGAGCATTCCAGAAACGTATCCTCACCAATGTCCGTAACCGAGTCGGGAATGGCAATTGCCATCAGTCCCGTGCAACCAGCAAAAGCATCATCCCAAAGTTCCGTAACCGAGGTCGGGATATTCAAAGATGTCAGTTTCGTACAGTTTTTAAAAGCCATCCATCCTATTTGCGTAACCGAGTCGGGTATGTTTACAGAAGCGAGTGCCGTGCAACCTTCAAACGTGTAACTGGAAATCTCCGTCAAGGAGTTGGAAAGTGTGACGGAGGCAAGTTGTGTGCACTTAAAAAAGGCATATCGTTCCAATTCCGTAACCGAATCGGGAATGGTGATTTCCGTCAGTTCCGTGCAGTCGGCAAATGCAAAAAGCCCAATTTCCGTCACCGAATTGGGGATATTGACGGTTGTGAGTCCCAAACGACCTGCAAAAGCACAATCGCCGATTTTTGTCACCGTATCGGGTATGATGGTCGTTTTGCACCCACATATCAAATAATCATCCCAAGAGTCGATGATTGCGTTGCAGTTATCTCGGCTATCGTAGCAGGAGTTTTCGGCATCCACGGTAATGGAGGCAAGTCCTGCACAATCGCTAAATGCTTCTCTGTCAATACTTTTTACAGATTTAGGAATTGTAATGGACGTCAACCCCGTGCAACCTTTAAAAGCTGCGTTGCCAATCTTTTTTACAGATTCAGGAATCGTAATGGATGTCAGTCCCGTACAACCTTTAAATGCTTCATTTTCAATCTCATTTACAGATTCAGGAATTGTAACGGATGTCAGTCCCGTACACTCCCAAAAAATTCCTGGGGCTATTTTCGTAAGTGAACAAGGAATATGAATTGATTTCAATTCGGAGCAGCCGTCGAATGCCCCGTATCCTATTTCCGTCACGGAATCGGGAATAGTGATTTCTAAAAGATGCTTGCATTCGGAAAATGCGTATGTATCAATTTTCGTCACCGAATCGGGAATAACCACCGATGTAATGTCCTCCCTTTGGTAAAATTCGGAGTCCTTAATTTCGGTAATACCTTCGGGAATAATCAGTGTCATTGACATTTCTCAATTTTTTTATTTTTTCCTAATTCTATCTATTGTAGGCAATAATACAAAAAAATAACATCATTTGCAACAAAAAAACGTCACAATTTTCTTCCATACGGATGGAGCTGTGTCGTCCCATGGATCCTCAAAATCACAATCAGATCCTAATTCCATTGCTTGGTTATATAATTTTTTTGCCTTTTTCATGTCTTTCCTTACACCCAGACCTTTGGCGTAACACTCGCTTAAATACCAATATGCGTCAGCACAACCGAGTTCCGCCGCTTCGGTTAGCACTGCTACTGCTTTTTCGTAATCTATATGACTATCGTCATAGGCGCCGATGTAGCATCTTCCTAAATCAGTCATACCCTGCGGGTATTTTTGTTCGGCTGATTTTTTAAACCAATAAAATGCTTTTTCTGCATCATCATCTTCCATCCAATAATAGTCTCCTAACTCATCTTGTGCCCTGGCATTTCCTTTTTCGGCAAGTTCTTTTAGCTTTTCAAGATCCTCGTCGTTGGACGTGTAATCCAAGTCGTCAAGAATTGTTTCGTCATCATCTTCATCGTAAGCGTCATACACAACCAATCTGTCAAATAAATATTCCAAACCTTCAGTCAAGGGATTCTTCACTTTGTTTGTAAACAGCAATTTTTTTTTAGAAAAGGAATACGTTTTTTGAAAAAAAGTTATATTTGCGTGTTGTTTTGGTGGTACAATTACCACCGAAACAAGTGGTAAATTCGCACATTATGGATAATAAACGATTACAAACTGCATTAGAAAAGTGGCAAATGCTTCAACCTCTCACCGAAAGAGACAGAAATCGCCTTAGTCGTCGTTTTACGATTGACTTTAATTACAATAGCAACCACATAGAAGGAAATACTCTTACCTATGGACAAACGGAGTTGTTGTTGCTGTTTGGGAAAGTCGTAGGAGAAGCGGAGGTGCGTGACGTTCAGGAAATGACGGCAAGCAACGTGGGACTGCGTATGATGACAGAAGAAGCATCGTTAAAGGATACGCCTCTTACCCAAAACTTTATTCGAACCCTGCACCGCACGTTGCTTCGCGAGGATTACACCGTATATCGCACGCTTCCCGGCGGTGTGCAAACAAGTTACGTGATTCACGCCGGTCAGTACAAAACACGTCCCAACAGTGTTATTACTCGCTACGGTGACCGTTTTGAATATGCTTCGCCCGAAGAGACCCCTGCATCGATGACCGACCTTGTTGATTGGTACAATCAGGCGGAACAGGAAGGCAAACTTTCTCCCGTTGAACTGGCTACATTGTTTCATTACCGCTATATTCGCATCCACCCGTTTGAAGACGGAAACGGACGTATTGCGCGATTGTTGATGAATTTTATTCTTTATCGTCACAATTATCCAATGATAGTTGTTCGCAGCCGAAAGAAACAAGAATATCTTGAGGCATTGCATCGTACAGATATGGTCGTTGGAGATGTTCCATCGGTTGGTGCACATGCAACCCTGAAACAAATTCGTGTTTTTAATAAATACATGACAAATTTAATTGCGACGGAAATTGAAAATGACGTATTGTTTATCACCGAACACAGTGAAAACGTTTGGTGGTACGACGGAGAACGGATAGAATTTAGAACTCCTACCTATGGAACTATTCTTCGTGAGTTGCAGATGGAGCCACATGCAACACTTGCATCCCTGCAACAAGTAGTCGGGATAAATCGTTCTGCTTTACAAAAGATGTTGACAACATTGAAAGAAAAAGGATTTGTTGACAAAAACGAAAATGGTTCTTGGCGAGTATTTATTACGCCGTCAATGTAAACAACAAAAAATCCGTTCCAAGCAGTGCCTGAAACGGATTTTGCAAGTTAATTTCTTATATTATCCCAAGAATGTAATTAGCACACCTGCTGCAACAGCAGAACCAATCACACCCGACACGTTGCTCGACATACAATATTGAAGCACGTGGTTTTGTGGGTCGTATTTCGTAGAAATTTCGTTAGCCACACGAGAAGCCATTGGCACAGCACTCAAACCTGTTGCACCGCAAAGTGGATTGATTTTCTTCTTTGCAAACAAGTTGAACAACTTAACAAGCATCACACCACTTGCAATTGACAATGCGAATGCGAAGAAACCACCTACAACGATACCGATAGTCTTCAAGTTCAAGAACACGTCGGCTGTCATTGTTGCACCAACGCACAAGCCCAAGATGATTGTCGCAGGGTTCATAATGTAATCCGTAGCGGCAGTCGTCAAACGTTGTGTATCGGAACCGATTTCCTTCAACAAGTTACCCAACAGCAACATTCCCAAAAGTGGACCAGCCGATGGGACAAGAATGATAACGATTGTACCCAACACTATCGGGAAGATGATTTTCACCGCACGCAAATTTTTGATTGTGTATTTTGGAGGGAACAATTTATCTTGTTGTTTCATATTGATTTTCAATTCCTTTTCGGAACAAGTCAATTTCACAACCAGAGGAATAATCACTGGTACCAACGCCATGTACGAATATGCTGCAATAGCGATAGGACCAAGCAAATGCGGAGCCAATTTGATTGTAGTGAAGATAGCTGTAGGTCCGTCAGCACCACCGATGATAGCCAACGAAGCAGCTTCCTTAATCGTGAATGCACCCGAAGCCATTGCAATCAACAATACGGCGAAAATTCCAAACTGAGCTGCACCACCGAACAATGCCAATTTCAAGTTACGAAGCATTGGACCGAAATCGGTCATTGCACCAACGCCCATAAAGATAAGCGGAGGAAGCAAACCAGTCTTAATCAATGCATAGTACAAGAAGTTCAAAATTCCGTATTCATGGGCGATTTCGAACAAGTTCATATACATCATACGACCCTCGTCGTCAAGTCCCAACTCAATTTTATCGCCTGCCACAATCCCCAAATCCGCACCTGGAAGGTTTGCCAACAACACGCCAAAACCGATTGGAATCAACAATAGCGGTTCATATTTCTTTACTATACCAAGATATAGCAAAACGAACGAGATGAGCAACATAAGCAGATAGCCGGGATTTTCAACAAACGCCCCGACTGCTGTCATCTCATATAATTTCTCGAATAATCCGTCGAACATTTTTCTTTCTTTTAAAAATTAGGCAGCAGGAACATCCTGCTGTCTATTGTGAATTACTGAATTTTCATCAAAACATCATCTTCATCAACATCGTCGCCCGAGTTGCGGCAAATTTCAACAACCTTACCAGAAGCAGGAGCAGCTACTGCGTTGAATACTTTCATTGCCTCAATGTAACCAACAATGTCACCTTCCTTAACCATATCGCCTACGGCAACAGCTTTGGCAGAAGAATCTTTTGTCTTGAAGAATTTACCAGAAATCGGAGCAACTACATCGGTTGCATTGCCAGAAACTGGTGCTGATGGAGCAGCAGCGGCTGCAGCTTTCGGAGCATCAGCTTTTGGCGCGTCGTAGCTAACTGTTACAGCAAATTTCTCACCATTTACATCAACTGTCAATGATTGAGGTTTCAAAGAACCAACATTTGCTTTTGCAGCTTTCTTAGCAGCCAAGTCTGCTTCGAAGTCAGCTTTTGCCTTGCCTGACTTGTAAGCGCGATATTGTTCTGGGTGCATAGCCAATTCAAACAATTCTTCGTCATCTTGACCATATTCCCAACCGTTTGCATCCATTTCCTTGCGGAATTCATCCAATTTGTCTGGATACAAGTCTTGTGGATTACCTGTAAAGAATTCACGACCTTGTTTTGCAGCCAATTCTTTCAATTCTGGAGCAACTTCGCCTGGCAATTTACCAGATTTACCAAGAATCATATCCCAGATGTTGTCGGCAATCATAGTCCAACGTTCTTTACCTTTTTCAAGCTGCATAAGGTTGAAAAGGGCAAGATTCTTAACATATTGCGAGAATGGAGTCACAAGTGGAGGGAAACCTACACGTGGCCATACGTATGCAACTTCATCGAACATCTTCACCATCAAATCGTCAGTCGTATATGCTGGTTTCCCTAATTTTGCACGTGATTTGTTGATGCTTTCCAAGTTGGTCGTAAGGTCGTTCATCAAACTACCCATCATACCGCCAGGAAGACCACAGCCAATCAACAACGAAGTCAAACGACGGTTAGATTCAGGAATGTAGTAACCCAAGAAATCATCCATAAATTCTTGAGTCAACGTGCGGGCACGCATATAAGCACCCATATTGATTTCTGGAACATCGAAACCAGCGTCCTTCAACATTTCGCGAACCATAATCACATCGGCGTGACCTGTACCCCACGAAAGTGGTTCCATACCAACGTCGATAATATCACAACCAGCCTTTGCAACTTCCAAGATAGAAGCAGGCGTAAAACCAGGACCAGTTTGACCATGATATTGAATCGTAATGTTAGGATATTTAGATTTGATATAAGAAACAATCTTACCCAATGAAACAGGACGACCGATACCAGCCATATCCTTCATACAAATTTCATCGGCTCCACCTGCGATAAGTTCGTCAGCAAGGTTGCAGTAATATTCAACGGTGTGAACTTTAGAAACTGTCAAACACATAGTTGCCTGAGCAATCATGCCAGCTTCTTTCGCATATTTAATTGAATCGATAATGTTACGAGTATCGTTCAAACCACAGAAGCAACGAGTGATATCAACACCTTGAGCTTTCTTTACTTTGTAGAATAATTTACGAACATCAACAGGAACAGGACTCATACGCAAACCGTTCAACGCACGGTCGAGCATGTGAGTTTGAATACCTGCTTCGTGGAATGGTTTTGTCCATGCACGAACAGCTTTATTTGGATTTTCACCATACAATAAATTTACTTGTTCAAAACCGCCACCGTTAGTTTCAACACGAGCAAAACAACCCATATTGATAATTTCGGGAGCTATACGAACCAATTGGTCAACACGTGGTTGGTACTTACCACTACTTTGCCACATGTCTCTGTAAACCAAAGAGAATTTAATTTGTTTCCCCATTGTGATTATTTATATATGTTATTAACTATTACAATTTCTTTACATCAACGACTGAACCTTTGCCGCCAGTAACGGTTGAAACAGCGGAACAAATAGCCGAATAAACTTTTGGATCGATTGCAGGAGCTGCCGAAGCACTTGGTTTCGCTGCAACAACTTCTTCAGGTAAAAATCTGTTTACAAAACGAATAATGACATTACCTAAAACAACCACTAAACAAAGCACAGTGAACACCGTCACCATACCTACAATCATCAAAAACAACGATTCACCCATAATTTTACCCTATGTGTTTCTTTCAAAAAAATTTGGGCAAATTTAAGAAATTAAATTTATATCAACGTGTTTTTCAAAAGTTTTTCCATTAAAACTTTGGTAGTTATTTTTTTTATACATTTGAAAAATTTTGAAGATAATTATGAAAAAATTCGTTTTACAAATTATACTAATAATTATGGGACTGTCTTTCTTAAATTTCTTAACTCCAAGCACTTGCAAGGTCTATAAAGGTACGTCAACCTACAGTAGCGATGTTATCTGCAACAGTAAAGATGGTAAAATCTACAAAGGCAATTCGTCATATTCCAGCGACGTTCTTGTAACTATCAGAGACAAAAAGATTTACAAAGGAAATTCCTCATATAGTAGCGACGTACTTTACACCATTTCCGACGGAAAGATTTACAAAGGGAACTCCAGTTACAGCAGCGACGTGGTTTGCACAATTCGCGACGGAAAAATGTACAAAGGAAATTCTTCGTATTCGAGCGATATTATCTGTAACTGGAAAGATAGGAAAGTTTATAAAGGTACGTCGTCGTACTCAAGTGACGTTCTCTACACAATAAGCGATCACGTGAACATTGCCGAATTTATAGCAATTTGGCACGTGGTTAACTATGTGTATTAGTTACTTTTTTGATTTAGATTTTTTACTTTTTTCCGACTTCGTTAACAACGCAAATTCTTTCTTAGCTTTTTCCATTTGTTCCAAGAATTCGGGACTTGTGTGCATTTTTGCCACCGCCGCCGAAGCAGCAAGCCGACCGGCATCAATGTCGCTCTGCCAGTGAGCACCGACAATCACACGACTTTCGCTGAACATAAATCCACGAGCCAACAACGTATCAGCGTTCGCAGGGTTTATTTCCATAAGAATCAACGCGGCTGTCCAGCCCCGAAGAGTATGTCCCGACGGATAGGAACCGTTGTGCGACAAGACCTCGTCGTCCCACGGAGCAAGCGAGGGTTCGTGGAAACGGGCAAACGGACGCATACGCATATAATGTCTTTTGGGATATGTGCCGATAAAATCAGCTGTACGAAGCGACTTGGCGAAGAGTTTATAGATTTCAGGGGTCGTTTCTTTTGAAATAGTGAGACCAAATGGCACACTGAACTCCTTGCACATATTGTCGGTCGTGCAATCGGCATCGCGTATGGCAATTGCAGCACGTACGGAATCTTTCCGCATTTCCTTGCCCCAGAAGTAGCGCATTATATCGTGCGAAAACGCCTCGCTGAGCGTATCGGGAGGCGGCGGAAGAAATTTGAGCATATCAGGCATCTCTTCCCGAGTGAAATACGCTTCCGACTCTTGGGCAGTAGCATACAAAGAACCCAATATCGTGCAAAAACCAATGACAAGAATTAACTGTAATCGTTTCATATCCAAATCTTTATATTTTAATCGAACTATGGTTGTTTGCCAACAATCTTAAAACCCAAAGCAAAGGTACTGATTTTTTTGAAAAGCATTGTTTATTTTTCACTTAGCGTTTATTTTGCGACGCATTCTTTTTTGTGCATTATTTCTCAACCCGAATGTTTTGAATTTCGACTGCCGTGTCGGAAAGAATCACATCAGCCGAAAATGTCGGCATATCGTCGTAAAGCAGCACCTTTCCTACATTGAAAGTGACACCCGGCGTGACAAGAGCCCGCAACGTATCACCCAACACATAGGATATTTGTTCGCCAATCCAGACAGGTTCATCGTAGAAACCGCCCATATCGTCAACCGTGCTCGTGGCGGTGTGAATCGGCTGGTTGTCGGCATAAAACGTAATGTTCTTTCCGTCGATAGAATAGCCAATATGTTGAATAAAAGCTTTTTGCAAATCGTACGGGTCAATTGTGTTTGCAATAGTGGCCCTGCCGTTGGAATCGAACCTCAACAAATGAAGTTGCTCCACGTGCGTGCCTGTTCCTTCCATAACCGCTGTTGCAAGCCACAAGTTTCCCGTTGTGCTGTCGTAAGACGCAGTCGGATTTTTACCGTGAAGAATATCGGGGAACACCGTCGTGGTCGGACCAGTTTGTACAACAATGCCATAACCTTCTGCCGAAACATCGTCGCTACAACGGATTAAACACCAAACGGCAACGTGGTTTTGCTCATCGTTCAGTATCATCTCAAAACGATTGTCGGTTACGGGATTTTGCATTGCCTGACGCACGCATTCAGGAGCTGTAGCAGCCCCAACTTTTGCCTCCAACACACCCGAAACCGACCGTATGGCAGTATTCTTGCAACTAACTGTTACTAAAAGAATTGCAAGGGGAAGAAAGAGATGTTTCATAAAAATTGAGATTTGTTAAAACTATAAACTTTCCATTAGGGGGTTCATCATCTATTTGTATTAACAAAATTTTTATTGTTTATAATATAAAAATTCCCACTTTTTCCCATTGTAATTATACAATCTTGGTGTGTTGATAAAAACTTTGTTATTTTTTTAGTTGGTGTACCGAAAGGAATATCCTTTGATTTACTAAAATCGTACGTTATCTTATCAGAACTATTATAATATCTATAGATCAAATAGATAAGCTTTTCTCCATCTGATTTTTCCAAACTATTTACCAACTCTTTGTTAACTAAAAATTGGTACTCTGTTTTTTTCTGCAGTATTGAAATATCAAGTTTGTTATGATTGCTACAATAAATGTTATCGTATTTAGAGTCAATTTCTAATCGTCGTGCAAGAGCATCCATATCCTTACGTCCTTGCTCATTAAACGTTTGAGACACTACTACTGATGGTATTTTTTCATCAGGTTTTGTGTAATCTGTTGCATATCCATCCATTTCAGCCAACTTAGAATTATTGGCAGGTATTTGCAATGGGTATGCTCTAATTTTTTTACAGCCGTTTATCAGAAGGTATTCGATAGAATCAATGAAGGAATACATAGTCTGTCCTGGGATAGCATAAATCAAACTTACCTCATATGATATCTTTTTTTCTTTTAGTATTTTCATCCAGTTACTAGTAGTCTCAAGAGAATGGTTATTTCTGCCAATCGTTTCGCATTCTTTCTTATGGATTGTTTGCAAACCGAATTCCAAATGTATGCGTTCCTTATTGCTGGCGCATAAATCTAAAAAATCGGGCTTTAACGCTTCAAATCTTGCCTGACATACAACATTAATATTTGTTTTCTTAAAAATGTATTCTAAAATCTTAATGTGTTGCTTTGTTTTGCTAAAGCAAAAAGTCCCGTCTAGTATGTTTATCTCTTCTACACCCGACTTTTTAAACAAACGCAATTCTTTTACAAGCCTTGTTTCCCAGTTTAGTTCAATTATTTCATTTTTTTCGTCTTTTTTTTGAGCGCCCCACTCACAAAAACCACAACAATAAGGACATCCTCGTTTGGTTTCCCAATAAATTTTACGAGAAAGTATAGGAATTATATGGCTTAAATAAGGAGATACGATGTCTTGTTCGCTTATTTTTTCATCAAAAATACGATGATATGGTTTGCCCCCCTCTATTTTTCTACCATCTTCCCCTGTCAAAATTTTAAGATATGATTTTTCTGCGTATCCTTTTGTAAAGTAGTGTGCCATCTCAAGAGTCGCGAGTTTTTTCTCGTCACATGCTGTAATTTCGTATCCCCCAAAAATTATTCCAACCCCTTCAGATATTGATTTCTTAACAAGTCCCTCGCACCATAGTACTTCGGCTACCGTCTTACAAAATAACTCACTCCACCGTGTGTATGTAAACGCGACATATCTAAATGTCTTCAACCAAGGTAGTATATTAACTATTT
This sequence comes from Bacteroidales bacterium, assembly GCA_017642535.1. Classification (GTDB taxonomy): domain Bacteria; phylum Bacteroidota; class Bacteroidia; order Bacteroidales; family UBA1715; genus UBA1715. The sequence goes on from JAGCOW010000035.1 coordinate 19,794, forward strand.
CCTTTTTAATAAGACTACAAATATCTTTTTGGTATTCTTCAAATTCTTTAGAAGTTATTTTGGTCGGTCCCACATACTCAGATAGATATTCTCGTTCCGAACGAATAGACAATGTGTTGATAGAATAATGAGATGCAATATATCCGTTTTTTCTAATTGCAGCTATTAAACAGGCTATCCCATATGGAATAGACGGATAACCAGTACGAGGAGCGTCAAATGATATAAAAACTATGTCATTCCGTTTTTCCATAATTACCCCCCAAAAAATAACTCAGAAAAAAATCTCTATTTAAAACCTTATTTGATATTTCTCGCCATCAACAATAAATTGAACTTCTACTTCAGAATTTACAAGTACCGTAAAGTTTTGATTTATTGTAATTAAATTTCCTGATTTAATCACAGTTTCATCTTCGATTGTTATTTTCCCTTTTTCTATTGTAACAATATCATTGTCATTTTTAGATATCCATATCGTTTTTCTCTTATGCTTAATTAAAATGTCAAAATCTTGTAATTTACAATCTCCAGAGATAGTTCTTATTTCTTTCTCAACGATTGGTGTTTCATTTACTTTGTTAGAGTTAATGTCAATATCAGGACGTTTATAATCTTTATAATAAAATTCTTCTCTATGGATGCCGTATTCTTTTTGCTTCGCTTTAAAAACATCTTCTTTATCATAATAGTAATAATGTAATGCTCTGTTTTTGAAATAAGGAAGACTTCTCTCGTCCTTTATTTTAGGAATTAACTCGTCATAAAGCTTCGCTTTGATTTTATTGTCAGATTCCAGATGCTCAATAATAAACATATAAAGTTTTAACTCTTGTATATTTTCACGTTTTAAAGAATCCTTGATCGCAATGTTACATAAACTAGTCATCTTCGCTTTTATATCGCGTCTCTTTGAATTATCAAAATCTTTTAAATCAATATCTAAAAGATATAATGATTTTGCAATTGGAAATACTAATTTAATTAATTCCTCTTGATTTTTATTTTCAAGTATATACGAGATTAATAAAATAGCATCTTCTTTGTCTAAAGTATCAAATAAATCTATAGGCGAAATACCATTGGATTCTAATTCATTATTTGTATCAATATTGAAAAATCCCTGAATTAGTACGTTGCAAGTGAATTCTTTTATCTTTATGAAGTTTTTTACAGACTGTGAACTTACTTTAGACTCTATTTTTTCATAAAATGTTTTTGCAATAGAGTAATCATAATCATTCTTACGTTGTTGTTCGTTATAGTTATATGGAATTACCTTTTCATATATAAGACATAACGCTTTTAAACTTGTTATTTCTTGTTCTCCAATTCTACTATTTCCAATAATTGATTTGACACTTCTTTCAACAAAATCTCTAAGGTTATTTTTCAGAATATCAGAATCTTCCTTAGTGTACAAACAGGCATTTAGGAATCTATTGTTCCCGTCTGGTTTAAAAGTAACTCTTTGGTACGTTGTTTTTTCAGCAAAAATTTTTTCAATTGTTTTTTGATATTTTTTTGCCCTTGCGTATTCGTATGTACTATCAAATAATAAATCAAGAAAACATGCACCTAAATAGGTATCTCGATTATTCTTGGTTATATTGTCATTTATAGATTCAAGTATAGTGTTTTTATTGACATCATTTTTTAAGAGTCTGATTCCTGCATCTGTTTTAAGAAGCATAAATTTAAACCAAATTGGATTATTGTCAACAAAGTCTTTTAGATTAAATATAGCGTCAAATATATCTTGCTCTAATCTGTTTTGATACAAATCGTATTCTCCACTTTCAACTTTTCGTTCCACCCAATCAAGAAGTTTTTCTTCAGTTACATTTTGTAAGACATAATTCTTAAGAAATAAAGCTTTGTTTTTGTAATACAATCGAGTTAATTTATCTTCTCGCTCGTAAGGATATTCTAATGCTTGTACGTATGTTTTATCATCGCTCAATAATATACTAAAAATAATTCCTTTTGCCCTTTCATCCAAGTCATAAATCTCTATATCTTTTGGTGTCGAGTATTTTTTGAAAATTTCTTTTTGTTTTCCCGCCTTATCCATCCAATAAATCTTCTCTGCTGTCGTGTCTGAAGTTTCTTCTTTCGAATGAAAGTATTTCTTGTGATTTGTGTCTCCAAGTTCTTCCCATAATTGGGCTGCTTCTGCGTATTTCCTGTTTATATAAAGAAGTTCTGCTCTACTTCCTTTCAGAGAAATAAAACCACGAGAAATTAACGTCTCTATGAACTCACAAACAGGATAAACATACTCCTCATTAACATTTAGAGAATCTTGTTTTATTTTTATTGCAACAAATTTCCAATTTTCATCAAGGGTATAAAATTTTTCTTTTATTTGGGGAACTCTCATAAACTCAATTAAATTGATTCTCCCAAGCATATATTTTGCCACATTCTGATAAGTTGCATCAGAACTTTTGCATAAGGACTCCCAACACCTTCCTTCCCAAAAACATTCATCTGCTTCTTTATTTTTATGTAAAGCTATAAATTTACTTCCTGCATCTTCAAATTTATCTTCAAATTTTAAGACATAAGCCTTACACTCTTCAGCGTCTCTTCTTCTTCCTGCCTCTTCAAAATATCCTGCGGCACGATGCATTTCTTTTGAATCTTTACTGACTAAAGCGCTCTCTTTACAGTCATTAGCTAATTTCAATGGGTTAAAGTTTGCTTGTAATCGATGTAAATATTCGTCTCCATTCCCAATTTCTATACCACCTACTTTATTTCTCCATGTCGTTGAATCCTGACGCTGACTAATAAGATTGTTCACATAAGAATTATCTATAAAATATTTCCAAAATCTTTCATAATTATTTTTGGTATCCATAATGTATAGTATTTCTTTTGCACGAGAAACTGCTATATATAACTTTGTAAAATAATGTGCTAATTCATATCTTTCCGCATCATCATTAAGAGGATTGTTCTTAATAATCGTTGAGAAACTATTTGGTAGGTTATCTGCAAACTTGTATAAAACAACCGCCTTAAACTCTAATCCTTTAGATGATATTGCCGTATATAACTTTGTTAAATTATCTATATCGTTAAGCAATTCATCATTAATAGGCGTACTTTCTTCTGTCAATTCATTACTGTCAAGTTTTTTTTCATACTCACCATCTGCACCTGTGATAATACATACAGTATTTTTTAATCCCTCCTTAAATAATTCTTTATTTTCGTCTTCGTCAATACAAAAGAATCCAGGAAGTGGATTTGCTTGGGGATTCCATTGTTCCTGTGGTTGTAATAATACATCATCACTCAAAAAACATTTTCGGATATATTGCAAAGAATTTGCAAATTCTACTATAGTACGTTTAGATCTGTAGTTGTTATTTAAGGGTTTCGCTTCGAGTGAAATAAAATCTCCAACTTGTTCTTTAAAAGATTTGCTAAAAATGTCTTTTAACCGATTCCAACTAAACCCTGTTGGACTAACAGTCTGATTAGGGTCTCCAGCATATGCAATAGGTATTTTCTGATAGTCGCTTAAATCATAGTCAATATATTTTGATAGACGAATAATCAGTTGGTTTTCTATAATGGTAAAATCTTGTGCCTCATCGCAATATATAATGTCATATTTGTCATATCTGCTCGTTATGTCTAATTTTTTCAAAACAAATCTTACTAAATCCAAATCATCCCAATATTCACGCATCAATCCTTCATACCAATTTTCCCATATTGTGTAAATTGCTCCATATGCATCATCATTGACAGTTCTATCATTTCTTGGTATTCTCCTATAATCTTCTAAAGTAAACGAACTATCAATAGATCTTCCTTTTATAAAGGTCCTAATAACAGACCATACAATGGTTGCCTTGTAATTGTTTGCCCCAGGTAATCTACAATTTCTATACTCTTGTTGAAAACGCTCATACGTCATATGTCTATTATTCGAAAACCTTTCTATTTCGTCTTCTGTTTCAACAAATTTACTTTTTAGGAAATCTTGAAATGGCATAAAACTTTGTTCTAATCGCATTTCCTCGTCAGGAGTCAATGTAAATCCTTGATAAGATGGATTAGTTCGTAATAGTGACTTAACAATATTCTTTGCTTTTTGTACTAATTTCTTTGAATAACTTAAGAATAGAAAATCCATTTTTCGGTTCTCTTGACATGCATATGCATGTGCAAATAAATAATATAGAATCGTAGATTTTCCACTACCGGCTAAACCATTTATAAAATAGGGATATGGCGTAGTATTTAAAATATCAATTTCTTCTTCAGACAATGCTAAATTTGCTTCCTCATCTTTTTCTAATTTTTCCCAATCTTCAAATACTCCACACATAATCCAATCAGGATAACCTTTACGTGCTTGTCGAAGTAGTTGATCGTCTGAAAAATCAAGATATTTATTATTCAAAGAATCTAAAGTTATGTTTTCTCCTATGTCAAACAAATAAAAATAAGTATGTCTGTCGCTGCCAATTCGACAAATCATATTTTTCTCCTGCGCAAAGGGAATAGAAATCCATCCTTGTTGGTCAGCCTCTGGATAATCTCTATCTATTATGAATTCTTGTAATTTTTGATATATTTCCTTCCAATCATGTTCCAATGTGTTACTTGACATTCCGTTTATCCAATCTTCCATTTCAAAAACATAAGATGTATTTCTCCCGGAAAAATCACGTTGTCTCTCAATGTCACGCATTTCTATTGGTAATGCTGGTTTTTGTGGTCTTTCGCATAAGCTAGTAAACTTCTCTGATATTTCTTGCTCTTCATTTTGTGAGTATCTTCCCCTATTTATTTGTTGTTCATAAGATACAGCCAAGTACTCATCATACTCTCTATGGGTTGCAAAATATTTTCTGGGTATGTATAATATGTTATTATTATCTATTTCCTCAAATAAAAGAAGTCTTGGGTAGGCCTCAGTATTAAACTTATGAAAGAAAATCTTCTTTTGACAACGAATAATACTATTGATATCTGGATTTTCTAAAAAATCTTTTACAAATTTAGGCCATGCTCTCTTGTCAATACGACGGAAATCTGTTGTAATAAATATTTCTGCCATAACAATAATTATTTTAATGTTAGTGCGTAAATTTAATGATTTCTTTTTGAAAAAACGCAACTTCTCTGCGGAATTTTAAATCTATTAATTCATTTCCAAAATCTCCTTCATCATCCACAATTCGTACAACGGAATATTGAGCAACGCCCCATCTTTTCGGTAATTTTTGAGCGAAGTGCGAAGTGCGAATTCTGGTTTATATTTTTCCATATACACTTTCAGACTTTGAGCATACACATTCAGCCCTGCTTTGGCTTCGCAAGGAATTATGTGGTTTTTATATGAAAATATGAAATCAACCTCCGATGTGGCACCTTCCGACCAGTAATAAATGCTTTTGAAAAGACCGAGATTTTGCAGTTCCTGTAACACAAACTGCTCTGTTAAACTACCCCGATATTCTGAAAAAATGCGTTCGTTCCCCAATATCACCAATGGATCTATTTCGCACATACAACGGAACAATCCAATATCAAGATGATAGATTTTAAACGCTTTCAAATCCTCGTAAGACTTGAGCGGCAATCGTCCCCCCGACACCAACCCTACACGGCGTATAAGACCACTGTCACGAAGCCACAACAAAGCATCTTCATATTCACGTGCCCGTGCTCCTTCACGAACTACACCATACACAAATTTTTTATTCTCCTTTGCCAACTGGCTTGGAATAGAATTCCACACATAATGAAGTTTTGGAACCACATGTTTCGGTGCATGCTTTGAAAAATCATTCTGATACGCTTGCAAAATGGACTCCTGCACTTTCGTAACTTGATTGAAATCGTGCGTTTTTACCCATTCGTAAACTGCCTTGGGCATTCCACCAACAATAAAATAGGTTTTCAAATGATCTATCAACCGCTCCACCATTGTTTCAGGAAGTCCTTCGGCATAATATTTCCCGACATATTCAAGTAGTTGTTCTTCGCCAACGGCAATAAGAAATTCACGGAACGAAAGCGGTTGCAACGTCATAAAATCCACCTTACCAACGGGGAACGATGTCCCTTCATGCAATGCAACCCCCAAAAGAGAACCAGCACAACAAATGGCATATTCAGGAGCCTCTTCGGCAAAATATTTGAGAGAAGTCAAAGCCCTTGGCACTTGCTGAACCTCATCAAAAATTATCAAAGTGCTTTGTTTCCGTATTTTTCGCCCCGATAATACTCCTAAATAATCTATAATACGGTTGATGTCTATAGATCCATCGAACAATTCAGTTAACTGTCCTGGTTGCTCAAAATTCACATAACAGACATCAGAAAAACATTGCCTTCCAAATTCCTTCAAAAGCCAGGTTTTTCCTACTTGTCTTGCTCCTAACAAAATAAGCGGCTGACGGTTAGGACTTTCTTTCCAACTATTAAGTTTATCAATATCAGTTCTATACATATCTTACAATCACATTTTTCCAACCACAAATATAGAAAACTTTCACATTTTCCCAACCACATTTTGCAAAAACTTTCACATTTTCCTAACCACATTTCACAAAACTACCACATTTTCCTAACCACATTTGCGGTTTCTTTCACTGAAGACAGAAAGGGGGAGATAATTTGTGTTTCATACACGACGGAAGTAGATAATTCTGTTTCCTTTTGAAAAAACCGCAACTTCTCTGCGGAAATTTCCCAAAAATCCGCAACGTGATTGCGGAAATTCTCGGAAAATCCGCAACGAGAAGACTATAAATCAATAAAAAATGGCGTACACCATAAAACGTACGCCATTCATTTTCAGCAAATTGTCTTTTAGAACAATGTAAACGTAACCGTCAAACCGGCCATTACGATAGAAACCATGCTCATCAATTTGATAAGAATGTTCAAACTTGGACCTGACGTGTCTTTGAACGGATCACCAACGGTATCGCCCACAACAGTTGCCTTATGGCAATCGGAGCCTTTACCGCCGAAGTTACCTTCTTCCACATATTTCTTCGCATTATCCCATGCACCACCGGCATTTGCCATGAACACAGCCAACACGAAACCACTGCTCAAACCGCCGATAAGCAAGCCAAGCACACCGGCAACGCCAAGAATCACACCTGTAACGATAGGAACGATGATTGCCATCAATGCAGGCAACATCATTTCACGTTGCGCACCTTTGGTTGAAATTGCCACACAACGAGCGTAATCAGGATCTGCCTTGCCTTCGAGTATTCCCGCTATTTCGCGGAACTGGCGGCGAACTTCCTCAACCATCTTTTGAGCAGCACGGCCAACGGCGTTCATTGTCAATCCGCAGAATACGAATGCCATCATTGCACCAATGAACACACCGACCAACACAATCGGATTCATCAAATTGACATTGTATGCTTCCATAAAGTCAACCAACGTTGCCTGTGCGGCATCCACACCATTCGGAAGCGTTTCGCCAAGACGAATCAACGCCATCTTGATTTCTTCAACGTACGAAGCCAACAAAGCCAAAGCCGTAAGTGCGGCAGAACCGATTGCAAAACCTTTACCCGTGGCAGCCGTTGTGTTTCCAAGAGCATCGAGGGCATCGGTACGTTTACGAACTTCTGGTTCAAGACCACTCATTTCGGCATTACCACCAGCATTGTCGGCAATTGGACCATAGGCGTCGGTAGCAAGTGTGATACCCAACGTAGAAAGCATACCAACTGCGGCAATACCGATTCCGTACAATCCCATACTCAAGTTTTCAGGAGTAAATTCAACATGGAAACCATTTGCACACAAATACGAAAGAATGATTGCGCAACCTACCGTCACAACAGGAATTGCCGTTGAAAGCATACCAAGACCAAGACCAGAAATGATAACCGTTGCAGGACCTGTCTGTGAACTTTCAGACACTTTTTGTGTTGGACGATAACTTTGCGACGTATAATATTCCGTTGCTTTACCAATAATAACGCCAGCAAACAAACCAACGACAACCGACAATGAAATTTGCCACCATTGATTTGTTTCTGTACCAAACAACCACGCGAAAATCGCAAATGAGGCAACTGCAATCAACACAGCGGCAGTGTTCGTTCCTCGGCTCAATGCAGCCAACAATTGTTTCATTCCAGCGTCTTCCTTAGTCTTTACCAAGAATATACCCAAGATTGACAATGCCACACCCACAGCGGCAATCAACGAAGGAGCAAGTACGGCACGCAACTGCATTCCTTCTACTGCCGAAGTAGCGAATGCGGAAGCACCCAAAGCCATAGTTGCCAAAATAGAACCAGCGTATGATTCATACAAATCGGCACCCATACCGGCAACGTCACCCACATTGTCACCTACGTTATCGGCGATAGTTGCAGGGTTACGAGGGTCATCTTCAGGAATGTTGTATTCAGTCTTACCAACCAAGTCGGCACCGACATCGGCTGCCTTGGTGTAGATACCGCCACCAACACGGGCGAACAATGCCTGTGTTGACGCACCCATACCGAATGTCAACATTGTCGTCGTAATAATAATCAAATGATTGTCGGCAGGAATGAACTGGTCAAGAATGAGGAACCACACCGAAACGTCGAGCAACGCAAGACCAACAACCGTCAAGCCCATCACCGCACCCGAACGGAATGCTACTTGCAAACCGCTGTTCAACGTCTGACGAGCCGCATTGGCAGTACGTGCCGACGCATAGGTGGCAGTCTTCATACCGAAGAAACCAGCCAAGCCCGAGAAGAAACCACCCGTCAGGAATGCGAACGGCACCCAGCTGTTTTGCAGGCCGAAATACGCCATAACGGAGAAGATTACAGCAAGTACGATGAACACGATAATCACCACTTTGTACTGCTGTTTGAGGTACGCCATAGCACCTTTACGGACGTGTTCCGCAATTTTTTTCATCAAGTCGGTTCCTTCGGATTCCTTCAGCATTTGGCGATAGAACACAAATGCAAATCCAAGTGCAACCAACGAAGCCACAAGAACTACATAAATTAAACTTTCCATACAATTACTTTTTTAGTTAAAAATTTATTCAAACCAAAAATACAACAAATACTGATTCAACAAGACGTTTTGAACAAATAAATTAAACATTGTATTCACAAGCTATTTTTTTCGATTGTTCCATGACCATATATTGTTTTTAATTGATTTATTTCCTAAAAAAGTTATTTTTGCAAAAAAACATTTAACAATGAACTCATTAAAAGGAAAAAGTTTCTTAAAACTTCTGGATTTCACGCCTGAGGAAATCCGATATTTTCTTGATTTAGCAAAGAAATTAAAGGCCGACAAGAAGAAC
>JAGCOW010000036.1 GCA_017642535.1 Bacteroidales bacterium
CGTTGTTGTTAATCTTTTTGTAATATCTCTCTTTTCGTGAAATATCACCGCTCTGTCTTACCCTATTCTTGGCTTAAACTATATTTTTCAATGTACTCTTTTTACCCCCATCTCCATCTCATCACACATTCCCGTTTTGGGGTGTGCAAATGTACACACTTTTTCTTTCTGCAAAACTTTTTTCAATGTTTTTTTTGAAAAATCTCTATCTGATTAAAAATCAGTAAATTAAATTTATTTTATAGAGAAATAAAAGCAAAAAAAAGGAATCCGAAGATTCCTTTTTCATTACTTTATAATGACTTCGAACGTCGATTCTCCGACCTTCACAAGATAAACACCTTCATTTTTTACTAAAAATTCTGAAGAATTGCTTGTTTGCGGAACATCAATTTTACGACCATTTACGTCATATATTGAGACTTCCAAATTTTCAGGATTCATTATATATAATGTATGGCCAATTGCATAAACCTCGGCATTCGATTTTGTGACACGACAAACAGCGACGTTATTTTCTGCCTCGGCAATGTTAGACAAAACTATCACGAACGGGCCTGACTCTGCTTTCATAAACTGTTTTGGATCGATTACTTTGTCCTGTTTAACTCCGACGTAGAAAATGCTCTTCCCTACTGGCGGTATCTCGATTTCGCTCTGTACGCCACAACGAGGATTAACAACCTCAGCGATTTCTACAGAAATTTCATCGGAGCACATTCTTGTCGGCCAAGACAGATTCATCGGCGCAACTCCAAGTCGCACAATTACATCTCTGCCAAATTGTTTGCAATGTAAAAAAAATTAAAAGAAAAAAAGCTATTTTCAGACAAACTTTTATTTCTTAATTTTCTTCGTATTTTTGTAAAAAATAAATTTATGAAACGTACCATTGTAATAACCGGCGGAGCAGGATTCATAGGGTCTCACGTCGTTCGTTTGTTTGTAAACAAATATCCTGATTACAAAATCATCAACCTTGACAAGTTGACTTACGCAGGGAATTTGGCGAATTTGAAAGACATTGAAAACAAGCCAAACTACAAGTTTGTGAAAATGGATATTTGCGACTTCGACGCATTTTACAAACTGATGCAAGACGAACACGTTGACGGCATTATCCACCTTGCCGCCGAAAGCCACGTTGACCGTAGCATAAAAGATCCGTTCACATTTGCCAAAACCAACGTAATGGGTACGCTATCGTTGTTACAGGCGGCAAAATTATACTGGGAATCGCTGCCCGAAAAATACGAGGGGAAACGTTTCTACCACATTTCAACCGACGAGGTGTATGGTGCATTGCAAATGTCGCATCCCGAAGGCGTGAAACCGCCATTTTCAACTACGGCGTCGTCATCGGAACATCATTTGGCGTATGGCGAGGATTTCTTCTACGAAACCACAAAATACACACCTCACTCACCTTATTCGGCAAGTAAAGCTGGTTCCGACCACTTTGTGCGTGCTTTCCATGACACATACGGAATGCCGACGATTGTGACAAACTGCTCAAACAATTATGGTCCGTATCAATTTCCAGAAAAACTTATTCCATTGTTTATCAATAATATAAAGAATAAGAAACCGCTTCCCGTTTATGGTAAGGGCGAAAACGTGCGTGACTGGCTGTTTGTGGAAGACCACGCCCGTGCAATCGACTTGATTTTCCACAAAGGAACGATTGCCGAGACCTACAACATTGGTGGTTTCAACGAATGGAAAAATATCGACATAATAAAAGTTGTAATCAACACGGTTGACCGCTTGCTCGGCCGTGCCGAAGGTGAAGATATGAACCTGATTACCTATGTAACCGACCGTCTTGGACACGATGCACGCTATGCGATTGATTCCACAAAATTGCAGAAAGAACTTGGCTGGGAACCGTCGCTGCAATTCGAAGAAGGCATTGAAAAAACCGTCCGTTGGTATTTGGACAACGAAGAATGGCTGAACAACGTGGTGTCGGGCGATTATGCAAATTACTATGAATCAATGTATAAGAACAGATAATATGAAACGATTCCTTATCTTTTTCATTGGAATTTTCGTTTTTTGCAGTTGTAGCCAACAAAAGCAAGAACAATACGAACAAACCGAAGGAGGATTATATTTCCTCTATCGAGACAAATCCGATTCCGAACTTTTGCCACAAGATGGAAACAAGTTACATCTTGACGTAAAATATTTTAATGATAAGGACTCATTGCTGTTCAACTCACAAGACATTACGTCGCAGTTCATTATGGATTTTTTTCAGCCGACGGCTCACGGAGCAACCATCAACGATGCGCTTGCCATGATGCACGAAGGTGACAGTATAAGTTTCAAAATCAATGCATATACGTTTTTCCTCAATGCAGGACAAACAGCCATTTTGCCGAAGATTTCGAAAGAAGAATTCCTTCGTTTTGAAATTCGCTTAAAGAAAATTCTTTCTCCCGAAATCGTGGAAAAGGAAATTGCTCAAAGAGACCAAGAGTTGAAAGACGAGGAAGAATTTCTGTTAGATGATTTTCTGACGAAAAATTATCCCGACATAAAACCAACAAAATCAGGACTTTACTTTATTGAAACTGCCGAAGGCGAAGGTCCAACGATTACCAAAGACAAGCAGGTTGCAATTCATTACACGGCAACCTACATCAATGGTGAACCAATTTATTCAACCTATCAGAAAAACAATCCGCTGGTGTTTGCCGTTTCCGACCCGAACGTGTGGCCATGCCTGTCGGAAGCCGTTCAATATATGAAGAAAGGTGGGAAAGCGACAATTATCGCGGAATCGAAACTTGCCGCCGGCGAACGTGGCGACAAAGGGTTAAAAATTCCTCCCCGAAAGACGATAATTTTTGACTTGGAAGTGATTGCATACAAGTAATCACGAATCTTTTGATTTAGAATTCTTAACCTACCGTGCTTCTCTTTTTTAAGCATTCGGATTCTTGTTGATTCGCAGAGTAAAATGAATCTGGTCTTCATAGTGAACACTCGGAGAAATTTTGCTAATACGACAATCAAAAAGGTCGTTCCAGCCAGAATCGAAAAGTTTGCTGAGTGTTTCGTTATCACTACGAGGCACGTATCCTAACAAAAATGGTTCGTTGTCGGATTCTCGCACATAAATAACTTGTATCGCATTTTTATCATAGTGATTATCTGCTTGACGTTCAAGTTTTAGCACTGTTCCTATACGTAATTCCTCCCATACCTCATCAACATCATAATACTGACGGCCTGCTAAATGACATTCTTTGAAAAATAACTTTTTTGCTTCCATAACTTTTGTTTTTTATTTGACTATCATTTTCAAAAACAAAAGTAACCGTGGGGTGTATCAAAACGTGGTACACCCTCGAAAAAATTGAAATTATTTTTCGGAATTGTATGTCTGTATTATTTCTGTAGCCATCTCGACGATATTTTCTCGTAACGACTGCGGTTCGATAACTTCAACGTGCTTTCCAAAACTTAAAAGGTGACTGCAAAAATCTATTGTCGGTCGCATATAATATTCGTAATCAATATAATTGTCGCCTCGTTGCAATTCTTTTTGACTATGATGCAAAGGCAAGTCACGCAAGTAAAACCGCTGGTCGTTATAGGCCCGTATGACAATTCGTTGTGCTTCAACATCACCACCCGCATATATGCCATAACATTCCCCGAAATACTCCTGTGCATCAAAGTCTTCACGGACCTCGAATTTTATCTCTGTAAGCGTCATACTTTGAATTCGGTCGAAAGAATATGTGGCGAAGTAATCCTGTTCATCCTTGTCGTTTGTGGCATCACGATGGAAATGCGCCAAAACGTACCAGCGTTGATTGAAAAGTTTCAGGCAATACGGTTCAAAATTCACATGGCTTACCACCTCACTATTATATTTCCGATAGGTGACTTCCACGCGCACTTTCTTTTTCATCGCGTTAATGACTATCTGCAAATAATCGTTGCAAGGAATCGGTTGCAACAAGATACGGTCTTGTAGCGAAAGACTCTCGGAGATAACATTGTTTACCGAGAGCGTGGATAACATCCAGTTTTGTACGGAGTTTTCCCTGAACACGGAATTATTGTCGATATAATAACGATAGTCATCTTTCGTGTCACATTCAATGATGATACCAAAAATATCGGCAATCGCATCCTTGTGGCGGTTGAATGTGGAGCGGGCCAATTCCTTGCCTTCGCTTAAATCCGTGTTGAACCACTTTTCCCGAATCTCGGCAAAGGTGATTTTCTTTGCTTGCTTGATGGTTTCAACTAACCAAATGTATTCTTTAAAAAGAGTAGGAACTTTCATAATCAAAATATTTCCCAAATATAAAAAAGCTGTACCACGATTTGGGACAGCGTGCATTTATTTTTGCAATGTTGAAAAAATTTTGATTATGGAAACTCGAAAAACAAACATGGTATCGTTTAATGTGCTTGAAAATGTGAAGAAATCGGCAAGACAAGATTTTGACCCGAAGGAATATCAAAATTTATTGTTCAAACGGCATTTTTTCGCCACGAGCAAACAAAAGGAAAAGAACTATTACACGGGTGTTTATTACGATGAGGCGAGCGGAGTTGTGGTTGCAACGAACGGAATTCAAATAA
>JAGCOW010000037.1 GCA_017642535.1 Bacteroidales bacterium
CATACCGCTATTATTATGGATACGATTATTGGTATCCATATTCATACAATTATTATTACTGGCATCGTCCATATTACTATCATCCGTATTATTATCATCATTATTATCATCGTCCGTATTATCACTACCATCGTAGTCATCCATACTATGGTCCTCGTCATCACGACCACCACAAATCGTATGGACCTGGATATGCTCATCGCCCGCCTGTATCAAGCAATCATCGCTCAACAGTGAACACGCGTACGGCTGCTCCACAACATTCGTCATCACATACTGGTTCGGTGAGAACGTCGTCAGGTGGTTCAAAATCGTATGAATCTTCTACACGGACGTCGGCTCCATCAACACGTACATCGGCACCGGCTACACGTACCTCGTCGTCTTCGTCATCTACAAGAACGTCGGCACCTGCTACGAGAACTTCATCATCGTCGGTTAAGTCGTCAAGCTCGAGCTCATCTTCTACAAGAACGAGTGCTCCAGTAAGAACTTCGTCGCCAAGCTCATCGTCGGCTACACGTACGTCGTCGGGAACGTCAACGACAAAATCTTCGTCAGCAACGCGTTCTTCGAGCAGTTCGGCACCGGCTACACGTTCTTCATCGGCTACGCGTACGTCAAGTGGCTCGTCAAGTTCTTCGGCAGTACGGAGTTCATCAAGTTCTTCGTCAAGTCATTCAACGAGAACATCTTCGGGTAGTTCTACGACAAAATCATATAGCAGCGGCTCGCAAAGCAGTCATTCGTCGTCGGCTACACGATCAAGTTCATCACGTGGTCCACAAGGTTCGCCGTCAAGCAGTTACAGTCGTCCAAGCAGCAGTTCGTCTTCGCACTCAAGCGGTGCGGTTCGTTCGAGCAGCAGCAGTCGACCAAGTAGTTCGTCGTCGTATTCAAGTGGCTCACATAGTAGTTCCCACAGCAGTTCTCACAGCAGTTCTTCCACGAGAAGTTCACATCGTTAGTGGTTTTATTGATACGAAATGAAAAAAAATGTTACATTTGCAAAAAATAATATCATTATGAAGAAAATAAGTTTATTGGCATTGGGCGTTGTGAGTGCTTTTGCATTGCAAGCTCAAGATTATCAAGATGCATTACGCTGCGGCGAAACATTTGTTGAAGGTAATGCACGTTATATGGCAATGGGTGGTGCTTTGTCGTCGTTAGGCGGAAACGTTGGTGCGTTGAGCGTCAATCCTGCAAGTTCGGCACTATTCAAGAAAAGTGTTGCTGAATTTACACCTACCTATATTTATACGAAGTCGGAAAACCATTATCTTGGTTATGACAAAGCCATTACGAATTCGTTGAAAATTCCAAGTTTTGGTCTTGTCGGATACAAACAATTGAAACAAAATGACGTATTCGTTTCGGGTATTTCGTTTGGTTTTGCTATGAATGCAAACAATCGTTACGATGAAAACATAAAATACTCGGGAACAAACAACTCTTCTTCGTTGACCGATGATTTCTTGCGTTTGGCTCAAAATGGCGTGCTGAACGAAGATTACGGGCAGTTGGCTGAAGATGTGTATTTGCTTGGTTGTGATGGAAAGGGAACAGCAAGTGAAAAATACTTTACCGATTTCGTTCCTGCTACAGGTTCTCCAAGTTATGGTGAATATCAAGATTTTAAGATTGATAGAACTGGTGTGAAACGTGAATTTTTGTTCAACATTGGTGTGAATTTCTCTGAATATGTATTCTTCGGTGCCGACTTGTCATTCACAAACTTGTATTACCAAGAAACAAAAATGTTGACTGAAATCGACAAGGAAGGTACAAAGGCAGAATTGGGTGATTTTACCTATATGACTGATTTGGATGCCGTTGGTAGTGCAGTTGGTGGTAAATTTGGTATCATTGCTCGTCCGATAGAATTTGTTCGTATTGGTGGTGCTATCCATACTCCTACGGTTTACAGCTTCTCTGAAGATTATGTTGCAAAAATGACATCGTATTGGGATGTTGATCCAATGGATAACACGTTGAAAAATCAGGAATATACAGAAAAAGTAACGTATCGCAACGATTACACTATTGCTCAACCAATGAGACTTGTGGGATCTTTGGGTTTTGTATATAAGAATGTGTTGAATGTGGGCGTTGATATTGAGTCAATGGATTATTCTCAAGCAGAATTGCGTTCTAACTATTCATCAATGTCTGACGAGAATGCGCAAATCGCTTCGGAACTACAAAGCGTTACAAACTTGAAGTGTGGTGGTGAATTCCGCTATGGACCATTCTTGTTCCGTGCTGGTTATGCAATGTATGGTAATCCTTACAAAAACGTAAAAGACAATTTTTATCGTAACGATTTCTCACTTGGATTTGGTTTGGCAACAAACGCATTCTATTATGATTTGGGATATGTTCGTGCTAAGACAAAACAATATAATACATTATACACGGATTTGGGCAATAAGGATGTCGAGGGTGAATCGACTATCAAACGTGACTATGTGATGTTTACTGCCGGATTCAAATTCTAAGATGTACTAAAACTACCATTGGAGCGGTTTCGAGCAATCGAGCCGCTCTTTTTTTATAAATACGTTTTTTTACGTATTTTACAAATTACGTTTATGTACTAATTTAGTACCCAATAAAATACGTGAAATTTGTCCCGTATTGAAAATAAGTAAAACTAAGAATTGGTTTATGGATTACGTTGCTGAATTAGAGAAAGACGTTCGTTTCCAAGAAGCAATGCATTCGTGCTTGAATTGCGGTATTTGCTGTGCTATTTGCCCAGCTGCCGAGTTCTACAATTATGACCCACGAATGATAGTTACAACCGTTCAACGGAGAAATAACGACGAAATAGAAGCTTTGCTAAAATCAAATACCATTTGGTATTGCGGTCAGTGTATGTCGTGCAAGACCCGTTGCCCACGTGGAAATGCGGCAGGTATGGTCATTCAGGCATTGCGCGCACTTTCGCAAAAATGCGGTTTCTTCACCGAAAGTGAGAAAGGTCGTCAGCAGTATGGTTTGAAAAAGACCATTGGCGAAAGTATATTGAAATACGGCTATTGCGTCCATCCGGCATTGGTGAAGCCAGAATTGCACCCTGAGCAAGGCGTGATATGGGAGTGGATTTATGAGAACAAAGAGGCACTTTATGATAGATTAGGGGCGAATTTGTATAAAGACGGTCCTGGTGTGGCACGAAAAATCCATCAGAAAAATCTTGATGAACTTGCGGAAATTTTCAAAGTGACCGGCGGTCAGGAAATGTACGACATTATTGAGTCGGAATCGAAGAAAAAAGCGGCAGAAATGCACATGAGTACCGATGACGACAATAATGAATATCTGATGCACGTAATCACATATAATAGTAACGAACACCAAGATTAAGCGTATGAACATAGAAGGGAAAAAACAGATTTGGAACGCCTATCAGAAGGAAATAGCTGATAATGATTATTTCTACGCACGGAGTTGCATTCGACAGAATTTCTTTCCTGCGTCGGAAGTAACTTTCTTGCGGATTTTGCGTGAAGAATTATATAAAAATATCTTCGATGACCCCAACCACACCACGTGTACGGGTATCGGTTATCACTCCGACATTGTGCCGTTCGACACGATTCAGACTGTCGTTGCACGTCAGTTCTCGCTCATGACGCAGGCAGGATTGGAACACATGGCTATTTCGTGTGTTACTTCGTTTGGCATCTACACGGAAATCCTTGATCTATGGCAACATTTTCCCGAACAATTGGAAAAAATCCGTGAATACTTGTATAAAGCGACGAAACGAGAATTCAATCTTCCTAAAAACATTGCCCACACGAGCGATATAATCTATAAATTCAGAAACGAAATAGCCGAAAAGGCAAAATATAAATTGATAAACAAACAAACGGGCGAACCGTTGAACGTGGTAGAACACATTGGTTGCCACTATGCGAAAATGTTTCCGACGAAAGGCGTTGGCGGTGCTGAATTCCCACAGGTTTTAGTAGGAATGATAGAATCGTGGGGTGGAAATGTAGTCGATTATCCAGAACGTCGCCATTGTTGCGGATTCGGTTTCCGAAACTATTTGGTGCAAGCAAACCGTGGATATTCCATTTCGAACACAAAGAAAAAAATGGAGTCGATGAAGCCGTACAAGCCAGATTTTATTGTTGCTAACTGTCCTGGGTGTGCAATGTTTATGGACAAATGGCAATATACGCTTGCAGAAATGGAAGGTTTGACATACGATGAAAACGGTTATGGCATTCCAGTGCTGACCTACGAAGAAATGGCTGGTTTGGTGTTGGGTTACAATCCGTGGGATTTGGGACTGCAGATGCACCAAGTACAATGTGAATCGTTGCTTGACAAAATGGGCGTGGAATACGACCCCAAGGCAAAATATTTGGATAAGAACGGTAATCAGATGCCATTGCCTGAGAAACCAAGTTGTTTGAAAGTTTAAAAGAAGAAAACATACATAAATTGTTATAAAATGATTGATGTTTTAATAATAGGTGGCGGAATCGCTGGTATAGAAACGGCTTGCTCGTTGCAAGACTTAGGGTATGAAACCATCATCGTTGAAAAAGAAAAGACGATAGGCGGTCATCTTAATGATTGGGACACTTTGTTCCCGACGCATCGTTCTGCTTCGGAAGTTTTGGCGCACTACACAGATGAAACAAGACGGCGTGCGTTGACGATTTATTTAAATACGAATGTCATTTCGGTTAAAAAACAAGATGACGGCTCGTTTGAGGTACATACCTCGCGCGATGTGGTGTTCCGCAGTAAAACAGTTGTCTTGGCTTCAGGATATAGATTGTTTAACGCCGAAAAGAAAGAAGAATATGGGTATGGCATTTATGATAATGTGATTACCTCGGCAGATTTGGAGAAAAAATTAAAACAATTAAACGGAGAGTTTAAAACACCGACTGATAAAGTTCCCGAAAAGATAGCGTTTATTCATTGTGTAGGTTCACGAGACGAGAAATCGGGTAATCATTATTGCTCGAAACTTTGTTGCGTGACAGCGGTGAAGCAGGCAATTCATATGAAGCAGCTTTGTCCGAATGCCAATGTATTCTGTTGTTATATGGATTTACGTATGTATGGACCAGGATTTGAGGAAATGTATCGCGAAGCACAGGAAAAATATCACGTTCAGTTTATACGTGGTCGTTTGTCGGAGGTGGGCGAAAATGCAAACGGAACGTTGCAATTGAAGGTTGAAGATACGTTGGCTGCCCGTCCTTGTAAGATTCAGGTGGATTTGTTGGTGCTTATGGTTGGTATGGAAGCCGACAAGAGTACGGAATTGTTCCAGCAATCGTGTGGCTTGCAATGTGCTCCAAACCGTTTTGTAAAACCGAAAGATCATCATATAGGTTCAAACTTGACGAATATAGACGGATTTTTTACAGCTGGTGCGTGCATAGGACCAATGTCGGTGTTCGACACGGTAAATCATGCAAAAGCGGTAGCTTTTTCGGTTCGTGATTATTTAAATGCAACAAAATGAGAAATTTTGGTTTTACGACAACAAAGTCGAGGACAATAGAATACGAGAAGATTGACAAACGTCTGATAGGTTACATTCTTGAGAATGAACCGTCGTTCAATGCCTGTTTGTCGTGTGGCTCGTGTACGGCCATTTGCAGTGCGGGAAATCTTACTTCGTTTAATATTAGAAAATTAAGTCTGCAAATCCGTTTGGGTGATTTGGAAAAGACTCACGAGGAAATTGACAAGTGTATGTTGTGTGGAAAATGTTTGTTGGAATGTCCGCGTGGCATCAATACACGCAACGTTATTATGTTGATAAAGAAGGGATTGACAATTTTTGAAATAAAAGATAAAGCGTAATGGAAACCTATTTCATATTGCCGTTCACGTTGGGAATGATATTCTTATTCATAGTCTTATTTATAAAGTATGGACTATGGATAACGAAATTGTCGCACATTGACAAGTTGAGAATTGTTCAGAGTTTCTTTACCCGAAGGACGTGGGATGCCATAAAGGAAAGTTTTATGGAAGGTCTTGTACATAGAAATATGTATAAGCGAAATCCGTTGCTCGGCTATATGCACATGTGTTTCGCAATGGGTTGGTTCCTCTTGATTGTGTTCGGACACGTGGAAAGTTATATGTATTACGGAACGTTGGCGAAAGCTCCGTGGTATCCTATTTTCTTTCAATATTACGTTCACGATTGGTTCCCGGGCGAACGGTTTATGGCCAACTTGATGGATTTCTTGTTGTTGTACATTTTGAGTGGCGTTTTGTTGGCATATTTCAAACGAATCAACAGCAAGATTTTTGGCATTAAGAAAACGACAAAACTGAAACCGCTCGATAGAGTTGCTTTGATTTCGTTGTGGTTCATTTTCCCGTTGCGTTTGTTGGCTGAAAGTGCTACGGCTGCATTATATGGCAATGGCGGATTTTTGACAAACACTGTCGGACATTTCTTCACGTGGATAGGAGTTACCCCAACAATGGAATCAGCACTTTGGTGGGCATATTCATTAAGTTTGGGCTTTTTCTTCGTTGGATTGCCTTTTTCGCGCTATATGCATATTTTGACGGAAATTCTGTTCATCTTCCTTCGTCATTATGGAATTAAATTGAAAAAACAATTCAATTCCTATTCAAGAATACAAGTGTATTCGTGTTCTCGATGTGGCGTTTGTATCGACGTTTGTCAAATGCACGTCGCAAATATATCGAACAACCAGTCGGTATATATTTTGAAAAACATTCGTGACCAGAATCTGACTGACCGTAAGTTGTACAACTGTCTGCTTTGTGGTCGTTGCGAGCAAGCATGTCCGGTGCGAATCAATTTGAACGATTTGCGTATTTCCCAACGTATTCGTGCTACGAAAGAATATAATTCCGATTATGCATTTTTGCAGACGCTTCCTGTGGAACCGCCACAAGTAGTTGACAAGACTCCGGAAGTGATTTATTTTGCTGGCTGTATGACGCACATAACTCCGGGCATTAAAAAGTCGGTGTTGAAGGTGCTTGACAAAGCAGGCGTGTCGTATCAGTTTATGGATAAGGAGAAAGGAGCGTGCTGTGGACGTCCACTTATGCTTGCTGGGCAGTACGAAGCGGCGCAAAAACTGATTGCCTACAATCGTGAGAAAATCCTTGACTCAAAGGCACCAATTTTGTTGGTTTCGTGTCCGATTTGTTACAAGGTGTTCAGAGACGATTATGAATTGGGGCAAATCACCATAAAGCATCATTCCGAGTATTTCTTGGAATTGGCAAAACAAGGAAAAATATCATTGAATAAGTCTGACAAGTCTATCGTTTATCACGATCCGTGCGAATTGGGACGTGGTTGTGGCGTGTATGAACCACCAAGAGACTTATTGCGAATGACGGGAAATCTACAAACTTCACAACAAGAAAAAGTGAATTCTTTGTGTTGTAGCGGTTCGCTTGGCGATATGAGTCTTTCAATGGCCGATAGAAATGTGATAAAAGGCGAGACGCTCAAAGTGTTGTTGAAAAGCAATCCAGACGTATTGGCAACGGCTTGTCCGTTGTGTAAGAAGACATTTGTAAAAGGTGTCGATGTGCAAGTGAAGGATATTGCCGAAATCGTTGCCGAGGCAATGGAGTAGGTGAGTTGTTATAATTCGCAACTTACAACTTCATCCATAGGAATGTCCCATGGTGCACAATCAATTTTGGGTACGATTTGCCACGGAAAACAAATGCCCATTTTGTGACAGTTTGTTTGTGGTAAGAATCTGTCGTAGAAACCTTTGCCTCGTCCCATGCGACCACCATTCTGGTCGAATGCAAGTCCGGGGATGATTGCCAAATCAATTTTTTTGTAATCGGAGAAAATTTCACCTGTAGGTTCGCTAATGCCAAATTCGCCAGTGGTCATACTTGCAATGTCGGTAAAGGTATGTAGTTCAAGTTTTTCACCAATGACTTTGGGCAAAAGGAATGTTTTTTCGTGCGACCATTTCTGAATCAGGTCGTGCGTATTGACTTCGTCGGGCAAGGACCAAAAGCAGAGAACAATTTTTGCTTTCTGAAATTTCTCATTTTGTTCAATAGCGTTGCAAACCAACTTGGAATAGCGTTGTAGCTCTTCTGCCGATTTGCTTCTTGTTTGCGAAAGCATTGCTTTGCGAATGGTCATTTTCATAACGAAGTTTTTTAGAATAATGCACAACTCCCGAAGGAATTGTGCATTATGAGTTACCTATATTTTTTTCAAATATGCCTCGACATTTTTTCTGATGCGTTCGGCAATATCACCTTCGGTGCCACGATTTTTCACAAATGTGTCGCCCGTAATGTGCTCGAACAATTCAATGTATCTGTCGCTGATTGACGTAACGATTTGAGGCGTCATTTCAGGAACTTTCTGACCTTCCTTGCCTTGGAAACCGTTTGACATAAGCCATTCACGAACAAATTCCTTTGACAATTGTTTTTGTGGCTCGCCATTCTTGAAACGTTCCTCGTAGCCCTCAGCATAGAAATAACGTGATGAATCTGGAGTGTGAATTTCATCAATCAAATAGATTTTTCCGTCTTTTTTACCAAATTCATATTTTGTGTCAACCAAGATAAGACCACGTTTTGCCGAAATTTCTGTACCTCTTTTAAAAAGGGCAAGAGTATATTTTTCCAAAATTTCATAGTCTTCTTTGGAAACAAGACCACGTTTTAGGATTTCTTCTTTGGAAATATCCTCATCATGTTCGCCTATTTCAGCTTTTGTCGTCGGAGTGATGATTGGTTTTGGGAATTTTTGGTTTTCCTTCATTCCGTCAGGCAATTTTATGCCACAAAGTTCGCGAGCTCCGTTTTTATAAGCTCTCCAAGCACTTCCGCAAAGATATGCGCGAACAATCATTTCAACAGGGAAACCTTTGCATTTCAAACCAACAGTGACCATAGGGTCTGGGTTTGCGAGTTTCCAGTTAGGACAAATATCTTTTGTGTCATCCAAAAATTTCGAAGCAATTTGATTTAACATTTGACCTTTGTAAGGAATTCCCTTGGGCAAAATGACATCAAAAGCAGAAATACGGTCAGTAGCGACCATTACGAGAATGTCGTCGTTGATGCTATATACATCACGAACTTTTCCGTTATACACACCTGTTTGACCAGGAAAATTAAAATTTGTTTTAGTTAAAGCGTCCATTATAATAAGTATTATTTATCTATTGTTTCTTTATCAAATGCCGATATTATGTAAGATACTAATCTATGTCTTACGATATCTTTCTCGTTAAAGTTGATTGTTTCTATTCCTTTTGTTTTCTCCAACAAAGATACTGCTTTTGCAAGTCCAGATTTGTTTTTGTCAGGTAAATCTATTTGTGTTATGTCGCCAGTCACGATGAATTTTGCATGTTCGCCCATTCGTGTCAGGAACATTTTGAGTTGATTCAATGTGGCATTCTGTGCTTCATCGAGAATCACAAACGCATTGTTGAGCGTTCTACCTCGCATGTAGGCAAGCGGAGCGATTTGAATCACATTGGTGTCGAGATATTCTTGCAGTTTGCGCGGTTGTAACATATCTTGCAATGCATCGTAGAGCGGTTGTAGATACGGATTTAATTTCTCCCGCATATCGCCAGGCAGGAAGCCTAACTTTTCTTCTGCCTCAACGGCTGGGCGA
This sequence comes from Bacteroidales bacterium, assembly GCA_017642535.1. Classification (GTDB taxonomy): domain Bacteria; phylum Bacteroidota; class Bacteroidia; order Bacteroidales; family UBA1715; genus UBA1715. Next base: position 9,662 of record JAGCOW010000037.1, read on the forward strand.
CATAATATAATTCTCTGTACGGCTTTGTCCTTCAATGCTTTAACGGCAAGAGCGACAGCGGTATATGTTTTTCCCGTACCGGCAGGACCAATTGCAAAAATTAAGTCATTTTCCACGCATTTCTCCACCATTTTCTTTTGGTTGGTGGTACGTGCCTTTATCGGTTTTCCGTCATTGCCGTAAAACAGAATGGCATTGTTGGGATTTTCGTTATTGTACAAACTTTCGTTGCTCTCGTAATTGGAAAGAATGTCTTGAATTTGTTGGAGTGAAATTCCGTGGTAGCGTTGCGTGTGCGTCAGAATTTTTTGAAACTGACATTCAAAATTCTTCGTTTCCTTTTGACTACCGATAATATGGATTTCATTTCCCCGAGCAATGATTTTCAGCTTGGGAAAATACTTGCAAATACATTCAAATTTCTCATTTTGAACACCGAAAATATCCAATGGATCGACGGTATCTAAATATATTATTTGCTCTGCCATATTGTTTGCAAGAAATTTTTATATCTTTGGTAACAAATGTAAGAATTTATTTTTTCTTGACATAAAAGTGTTAAAAAAGAATGCTAACCGTATCGTTAACAACCGACTGGGGTAACTCAGGGATATATACAGGATTATTTAAGGCGAAGCTCATACAAAGGCTTCCCGGCACTCAAATTGTTGATATTTCGAACGAAATTAAGCCATTTGATGTGGGTCAGGCGGTATTTTCGTTGCGAAATGCGTTTTCGCATTTCCCACAAAAGACGATTCACATTGTGAGCGTGGCTTCGGCAAATATACAGGATAAGACAAAAAACCACGAATATGTGTGTTTGCAATATAATTATCAGTATTTCATAGGACCGAATAATGGTTTGTGGAATATGTTGTTTGAGGAAACTCCGACGGAAGTTTATAAAATCCCGACAGCTGCGCAAAAATCGTTAGGAAATTTCCAGGAAGCCGATGCCATTGTTGAAACTATCAACAAAATAGCTATCGGATTGCCTATTGACCGGATAGGGGAGAAAACGACCTGTTATCCTGCCTATAAGATGTTGGCTCCGATAGTGACCGACAGTATGCTGGAAGGCAGATTCCTTTATTTTGACTCATACGGGAATGGTATTACCAATATTCCGATAACCTTGTTTGAAACGGCTCGAAGAGGCAGATTTTTTTCTATCATGATAGATTCGAAGCGATATAGCACCGATGAAATTACCGAGAATTATGAACCGAAGGATAAATCTTCAAAAATTATGGCATTATATAATGTTTCGGGTTTCTTGGAAATTGCGATACCATATAATCCATTAGAGAAATTCTTCCATATTGACAAGGAAAATACCTCAATATTCGTTCATTTTTACGATACCGAGGAAGAGAAAAATAATTTTGGTATGATATAGTTGGCTATTTTTTAGCTGTAATAGCCGTAGGATATTGTTTCTTGAACGCCAAAATCCCACCTTGCATATTGTAAACCTCGCTGAAACCAAGTTCTACCATAATGTTCATGGCATTCAAACTTCGTTTGCCAGAACGACAATACACTAATACGGGTTTTGTTTTATCCAAGACTTGAATATTATCTTTGAAACTTGGATTCTTATAGTCGATGTTGACTGCTTTTTGAATTGCCGTAGAATCGAATTCTTGAGGAGTTCTCACATCCACTATCTGCAATTTTTTCGTGTTGTTGATGAGTTGCATTGATTCTTCAACGGAAATTGAACGTTGTGCAAATCCGAAAAAAGGAAGCAAAAGGAGTAGAGCGAACGATAGTTTTTTCATAATCACGTTATTTAACCATTATAAAAACAAAAAAGCCCAACGTTTTGTTGAGCTTCTTGCGGTGTGGACGGGACTCGAACCCGCGACCCTCGGCGTGACAGGCCGATATTCTAACCAGCTGAACTACCACACCAGTTTTTCGACGTGCAAATATACATATTCTTTCTTTCTTGCAAATGTTTTTGGCTGGTTTTTTGAAAAAATTTTATTTCTTATTTTAATTGATTGAAAATCAAAATTAAAAATGCCTTGTTGAAGCGTATTGCGTCCGTATTTAGGAATTTTTCCAAAATAGTTTGTAGAAAAGCAAGGCAATCACATTGTGGCAGTCGATTAAAACCGAAAAAAAAGAGATGCCCCCAAAAGGGCATCTCTTTTTACATATAGTTCAAACTATTATTATTCAGCTTTTCCGTTAGAACCAAGTACGTTCACGATTTTGTGAGTGTACATTTTCTTCATATTGTCACGTGCTGGACCAAGATATTTACGTGGGTCGAATTCTCCCGGTTTTTCAGCAAATGTCTTACGGATAGCAGCAGTCATAGCCAAACGGCTGTCTGAGTCAATATTGATTTTGCAAACTGCCGACTTAGCTGCCTTACGCAATTGTTCTTCTGGAATACCAACTGCATCAGGAAGTTTACCTCCGTATTTGTTGATAGTGTCAACTTCGTCTTGAGGAACCGAAGAAGAACCGTGAAGTACGATTGGGAAACCAGGAAGTTTCTTTTCGATTTCAGCCAAAACGTCGAATGCCAATGGAGGAGGAACTAATTTACCTTCTGCATTACGAGTACATTGTTCCGGTTTGAATTTGTAAGCACCGTGAGAAGTACCGATAGAGATTGCCAATGAATCGCAACCTGTTTTTGTAACGAAGTCGATAACTTCTTCAGGTTTTGTGTAGTGTGATTCCTCAGCTTGAACTTCGTCTTCAACACCAGCCAAAACGCCAAGTTCACCTTCTACAGTAACATCATATTTGTGAGCGTATTCAACAACTTTCTTTGTCAATGCCACGTTTTCGTCGTAAGGAAGAGACGAACCGTCAATCATTACAGAAGAGAAGCCCATGTCAACACAGCTCTTGCAAAGTTCGAAAGAATCACCGTGGTCAAGGTGAAGAACGATTTGTGGACGTTCCCAACCCAATTCTTTTGCATACGCAACAGCACCTTCAGCCATATAGCGAAGCAATGTTTGGTTAGCGTATTGACGCGCACCTTTAGAAACTTGAAGAATAACTGGAGATTTTTGTTCTGCACAAGCCATGATGATAGCTTGAAGCTGCTCCATGTTGTTGAAGTTGAATGCAGGAATTGCATAACCTCCGTTGATTGCTTTTGCGAACATTTCTTTTGTGTTCACCAAGCCAAGATCTTTGTAACTAATCATTTTTTATACGTTAAAATTGTTAAACAAATCAGTCAACCTTTCGGTTTTTATTTTCGTGTGCTAAAATACGAAAAAAAAATATACAAAGAATGGATTACACAATTTTTCTCTATCTCGCTTTTTTACAATCCATTGTGCATTACTATTAAAAACAAAAATTAATCACAAATTATCCCATCTTTTCTGTTACTTTCTGTCTACGGCGACAATATAGCAAATCTATTTTGTTCCATTTCTTTTTTGTTTTAATCACTTGTTTTAAACAAATGATTAAATTTTTATATATTTGCAAAAAAAATAAACAATGAGCAATTCATTCGCTGAACAGAAAATCAAGGATGCGGCACGAAAGGTGTTTCAAGCCAAAGGATACGATGCGGCACGGACAAGGGACATTGCCGAAGAAGCGGGCGTAAACCTTGCTCTTATCAATTATTATTATAGAAGTAAAGAATCTTTGTTCGAGGAAATAATGGGCGATTCCATCCTGTCGTTCCGAAACGCGATTATTGGTATAACAAATGATTCAAATACGTCGGTCAGAGAAAAAATTGAAACTCTCACGAACAACTATTTTTCAATTTTTATGCAAGAACCTGATTTGCCAATGTTTATGTTTCTTGAAACGCAAA
>JAGCOW010000038.1 GCA_017642535.1 Bacteroidales bacterium
ATGGGCTAAACGATTGGAGAACAGAAAAGTACAATTGCTGAGAAAACCGATGTATCTCGCTTCAAAACTTGGAAACTCGCGAATTAAGAGGGCAGGAACGGTTTTGAACTATCCCGACGAAATGCATATTCCGTCACATATTTTTTCACAAGAACAATACTTGTTTTCTCGAAACGAAATAAGCTCGCTTTTGCTTCCCGAAGCAAGAGAGGAGATAGTTCTGAATGAATTTCCTCAGGTTGCAAGAACGCTGTCGGCTACCGAAAATCAGGCGTTGTTCGACATAAATTATTATTTGCGTGAAGATTTGCTTACCAAGGTAGATCGAGCGTCAATGAAATATTCACTTGAAGTTCGTGTGCCGCTTCTTGACTTCAATATTGTGGAATTTGCTCTCAATCTTAACGAAAAGCTCAAGATTCACAATGAGACGTCAAAATATCTGCTCAAACAGGTTTTGTACGAATATATTCCTTCCGAATTGTTTGATAGACCGAAATGGGGATTTTCAATTCCTCTTTGTGAATGGCTACATAAAGATTTACATTGTCTTATAGAGGATTACTTAAATGAGAACTTAATATCAAAAACCAACGTATTCAACCCCCAAATGGTTCGTTCGTTAGTCAAGAAATTTGAGAATGGTCGAAATGATTATTTGTATAATCGTCTATGGCAAATTATTCTTGTCCAAAAATTCTTGGATGAAAAGTTTTCGTAGTCCGTCCTACAGCAACGATTCAACTACTTTTTCAAAATCTTTCAAAAACAGCATATTAGGTCCATCGCTTTTGGCGATTTCGGGATTTGGATGAATTTCGAAGAAATAACCGCTTGCCCCGAATGCTTTTGCCGCCAAAGCCATGGCTGGCACAAACTGACGGTCGCCGCCTGTTTTGCCGCCTGCCGCGCCGGGACGTTGCACGGAATGCGTGCAGTCCATAATCACCGTTGAGGTGAATTGTTTCATATCGGCAATGTTGCGGAAATCAACTGCAAGATTGTTGTAGCCATACATATTGCCTCGTTCGGTCAGCCACACGTTGTCGTTGCCCGAATTGCGGACTTTCTCCACAGGATATTTCATGTCGAAACCCGACAGAAACTGTGCTTTTTTTATGTTGACGATTTTCCCCGTCTTTGCCGCAGCCACAAGCAAATCGGTCTGCCGACAGAGAAAAGCGGGAATTTGCAGAACGTCGGCAACCTCGCCAACTGGCTGTGCCTGAAACGATTCGTGAATGTCGGTTACTATTTTTAACCCATATTTTGCCTTGATGTCGGCCAACATTTGCAGACCTTTCTCAAGCCCCGGTCCACGGAACGACGACAGCGACGTGCGGTTTGCCTTGTCGAACGACGATTTGAAAATTATGTCGATACCGAATTTCTTGTTCAAACGAACAAGCTCGGTAGCCACTTCCTCCAAAATGTCCATTGTTTCAATCACACATGGACCAGCAATAAAAATAGGTTTCGTGCTCATAGTCAAAAATTTATTGCCCAAAGATAGGGATTTATTGAAAAAGTAAGAATTAGGAATTAAAAATTAGGAAATATCGAACGTTGCTTTGATTTTTCCTAATATATCATTTGCTTTTGTTTCCTGCATCTTCAAGATGGCGAACCATTTCTTGCCCATGTCCTTGAGTGAAGCCCCAATGCTGTACACGTCGTCGTCAAGAATAAGGAATCGGTCATGGGATTTTGTGAGTCTTCTCACCAAAATTGGCGGATATTGGGCATTGTGGCGGTCAATGTCGAGTTGCAGCTGTTCGCCAATGCTGCGGGTGTAAATGGTGGCTGCAACGCCGTTGGCACGCTTCCCGAGCATAGTGAGCGTAGTTTCGTCCACATAGTTGTCAATCAGCACAATGCGCCGTATGGCAGATTTTATGAGTCGGCACACAATCTCGTAGGCGTCGAAGATTTGCCCGTCGAAAAAGATGCCTTCTTGTGGCAATGCTCTGCTTTTAATAGCAAAATCAACATTCCCTAAAATTTTTTCTATTTGATTGTCGTGTTGTTTCAAATGATTTTCTATCGTCTCAATACGTTCATTCAAAACATATCCTTTGAGCATAAAATTCTTCAACACTTCTGTCGCCCATTTTCTGAAAAAAATGCCCCGTTTTGTATTAACCCTATATCCTACGGAAATAATCATATCCAAGTTATAGTGCTCAACATTTCTGGTTACCATTCTATCACCTTCTTTTTGAACTGTTCGGAAAAACCGAACAGTTGAATTCCTTTCCAATTCTTGTTGCTGATAGATGCTCTTAATATGTTCGCTAATATTCGCCTTACTTGATTGAAAAAGTTCTACCATCTGGGCCTGCGAGAGCCAGACGGTTTCGTCGTTCATACGAACTTCCAAACGGATTGTGTCATCGGGATTGTAGAGAACAACCTCGCCACATTGTGGCACAAGTTGTTGGTTTTCAATATTTTTCATAATTGATTTTTACGGCTTTACTTTTAATTTTATTACTAATCATGTTTCGTTATTTGGTTGGGGTAAAAATAGGGTATTTTAATTAAAAATTAAGAGTTAGTATTTAAAAATTAGGAGAACCTGCCGAAGGTTTAATTTTATACCATTTTACTCAATCACTATAAAAAAGAAATATATACGGTGACCGTAACAAGTTTCCGCTTACGGCACTACAACAGTTGCTTGAGGTGCTACGCCCAAATCAAAATATGGAAGTTGCAAGCCCTTATTTGGAAGCTTTTGGTATTTGTAAAGTAGTATTAAAACATGCTTATTTTAATCAAACACAATTAAAGCATTTTAACGTAATGCCATTTGAATTGTCTTTAATAAACGATACAGATTATAATTTTTTAGTGGAGGATTAGTTATGTATCATTTAACGCCATTACCAAGGTTAACAAAACGTATTGTAAAATCTTCTCCAATAGTAACAAAACGTATTGAGAAGTCCTCCTATTGTAACAAACTGCCAATTACCACAAGTTGTTTCGTTAAAATTAGATTCACGTATTTTAATATCTTCACCTATATCAACAATGCGAACTTTGAATGTTTCGCCTATATCTACAATCTTAACTTTCCCATATAAAGGTATTCCATTGAAGGTGCAATCGTCATCTATGGGATTTCCGGCAAGCAATTGCAGGGGAAGCATACAAATCAGTAACAATAGCAACCGTTTCATAGCGTAAAGAACGTAAATGGTTAAACTTTAATATATACCACCTAACGCTTTATAAAGTTCCAAGGTTCTTTTCATATCAACAATTTGATTTTTGGTGATAGGTTTAATATTATGATATTGACGACCAATAAATTTCATCTTTGCCGACTGGGCGTCTGCAAGGGCATAAACAAGGTCTTTATCTAATCCTGTCAAGGCTTCATCAAACCATTCCCATATTTTCCCATTTCCGTGGTCTGTCTCTGTACGATTGGGAACGTATTCATACGCCTTGTCATCTATTGAGAACTGCACTTTATTAAAGAAAAGCCAGTCGTCGGCATAGTATTGTATTTTTAGACGAAGAGCCAATGGTTTCCCGTCTTGTACGGCAAAGTAAAAATAGATTCCGTTGCGGTTTACATATTGAGGAGCAGATTTTGGTTTGTACCATGTTTTACCCTTCGGGTCGAATTCATCTTTATTTACATCAAAATAAGGCAGAAGATCTTTTATTTTAGCAGAATCCACTTTGTTTTTTGAACCGTCGCTTGAATCTGATAATATATCATTAATAAAACGTTCTTCCATTTCTTTTTTTGACGAAAAATCAATGTCTGTAATATCCTCTCCGTCTGGGTCATAAAGTTTAAAAGATATGGGATATTCTCTATGATTCATATCCATTGTTCCGTCTTTAAGCAAATCAATATAAATTTTTTGATCAGTACAGAAACGATAAAAAGCTTGCATATATGCTGCACTATCAGATGATTCGGAAATAAAATCTTCCCTTTCCCTGATTGACTGACCACTATAATTGTCTTGCACTTGAATAAATTCAACGTATTTATACTTTTTTTTACACGCAGCAAAAAGCGTTAAAACGGTTAAAAGAAACAATAATTTCTTCATCTCATAATTTTATTAAATTTTACCTCTACAAATATACAATTTTATGGAAAAGTTCTTTTGTTTATTAATTTATATTACAACAGATATGATTTAAATTCGTTTTGAGGGAAGTGCAAAATGTAAAGAGATAACCTAAAGAAGTTATGGGGCGTATGCAAAGACATTACGAACTTTTTATAAAAGCATGTAAACGTGGTGGGGATATTTAAAAATAGAACGGTTGTCGAAGAAAGTTTCGTCTTTACAATCGAACAAATTTCACGGCGATGCCAACAACTTAAATATATTTTTAAAAAAAAGACCCGCAAACACCAAAACAGATTCTTACATTTGCAAAAAAATACAATGGGAAAAATAACCTCGCGCGAGAAACAAATCACGCAGACAAGCGTGATAGGTATAGTGGCAAACATCTTCTTGGCTTCGTTCAAGGCGTTTGTCGGTTTGATGGCGAACTCCATCGCCATTCTTCTTGATGCCGTAAATAATTTAAGCGATGCTTTGTCGTCGGTAATAACTATTATTGGCATTCGGCTGGCGCACCGCAAACCCGACAAGAATCACCCGTTCGGTTATGGAAGAATCGAATATTTTAGCGCAATATTGATTGCCGGGCTGGTGTTTGCCGCAGGTGCCACGTCGCTGATTGAGTCGGTCAAGAAGATAATCAATCCTGTTGAACCGGACTATTCGTTTGTAGCCGTGATAATCATTTCCGTTGCCATTGTCACGAAGATTGTGCTGGGACGGTATGTAAAGCGGAAAGGCGAGCAACTCAGTTCTGACGCTCTCGTGGCTTCGGGTGCCGATGCAATATTCGATGCCGCCATCTCCGCATCGACGCTTGTCGGTGTTGCTATTACGATGTTGTTCGGCATTGTGGTTGACGGGTATATTGGTGCGATTATTTCAATTTTCATCCTCAAGTCGGGAATAGAATTGTTTATGCAGCCAATGAGCCAGATTCTGGGCGTTCGCTCCAACAGCGAAACCACGCAAAACATCAAGGCCGACATTCGTGGCACCGAAGGCGTGATTGGTGCGTATGACTTGGTGCTGCATAATTATGGACCAAATAGTGCCATCGGTTCGGTGCATATTGAAGTCGATGCCAATTTGAGTGCACACGACATACACGTGCTGTCGAAACAAATTCAACGGACTATTGTGATGAAATACGGCGTGTTCCTGACCATTGGCGTGTATGCCGTTGATTGTCACGACGATACATACGGAAAAGTGCAGAACGACATCCGCAGTATTGTAATGCAGTTCGATGGAATCTTGCAGGTGCATGGCATATTGGTAGAAACAGAGGCAAGACTTATTTCGTTCGATGCCGTTGTTGATTTCAAAATTGCCGACAAGGCAGCTCTGCGTCAGCAAATAATCGATGCGGTGACGGCACAGTACAATGGCTATACGGTGGAGATAAACTTTGACATAGATTATAGCGATTGAGGTAGAAAATTTAAGAATTAAATGTTGGCGGCTGAGCTTGTCGAAGCCGCATAGAAAGCGATGGAATCAATACAAACAATACTTTTCGGTAAAACTGACGACACGAAGGTGCAGATTGTTCGTAACGCCGTGGTGGAAGGCGTGCGGTACGCTACCAATATGCTCATTCTCTGGACGTTGACCGAATTTGTGTTGGGAAAGGAATATTTGGGCGTTTCCACTGCTATCGCCTCGTTGCTCGCAGGATTGGTGAACTATGCGTTGAGTTCGTTGTGGGTGTTCCACAAGGTGGAGAAAAAAGCCGAAAAGAATCTTCTGCAATTCGCATTGTTCACGGCAATTGGAGCCGTCGGCTTGGGAATCAATGTGGGGATAACCACGTTTCTCACACGGCAGATGGATGTGAATTATCTGATTAGCAACACAATAGCTCAAATTGCAGTCTTTTTCTTCAATTTCTTTATGCGGAAACATTTGGTGTTTGAAAGAAAAGCTAGATAAATGCCCCTATTCCATCACCTTTTTCGCTATCTCGGCAAATTGTTGTCCGATAATCGTATTATCGTGCAGCGCTGCTGGCTCACCGTTGTCACCACCTTCGCGAATGCTCATCACGATAGGAACAGCGCCTAAAAACGGCAAACCTTTATCTTTTGCAAGTTGTTCCACGCCACCTTTCCCAAAAATGTAATATTTGTTATTTGGCAATTCTTTGGGCGTGAACCAAGCCATATTTTCAATCAAGCCCAAAATCGGGACTTCGATTTTTTCTTTTTGGAAGAAATCAATCGCTTTCACCACATCAATCACGGCAACATCTTGTGGTGTACCGACCATAATTGCTCCTGTGATATTAATAATCTGACACAGAGTGAGTTGAATGTCGCTTGTGCCTGGAGGCATATCAATTACCAGCACGTCTAATTCTCCCCAATCAGAATCTTGTATAAATTGTTTCAATACATTACCTGCCATTGGTCCACGCCATGCAAGAGCGTCTTCGGGACGAACAAAAAATCCGATGGAAAGCAATTTTATTCCATATTGTGATATGGGTAAAATCCATTCTTTTTCTCCTTCTTTGCGACAAAGTGGCTGAGCATTCTCCACACCGAACATTTTAGGAATGGAAGGGCCGAAAATATCGGCATCAAGCAATCCTACCTTGTAGCCCTGCTTTGCCAATGCTATCGCCAAATTTGCACTCACAGTCGATTTCCCTACACCGCCTTTCCCCGATGCGACGGCAATCACTTTTTTCACTTTCGATACGCCACCTTCGCCTTCTAAGTCGTTGGCTTTGATTATATCAATGAGGACATCGACGTTCCCGACTTCGGGCACGCCACGTTTTATGGCATCTTGCACCGATGAGATGATGGCACGCTCGTATTTGTCGTATTTTTGTGGCAAACCAAATTTTATGGTGACGTTGTTGCCGTTCACATCAACAAGTTGTATAAATTGAACCATCGTTCCCGATTCGCCCGGAACAGGAATTTGATTGATGATTTTTACGATTTGTTCTTTCATTATTGTTTTATTTGTGGCAAAGATAGGAAATATTGGATAACGTGTGTTCTTATAAGATTATTTAAAAATCTTCACGATTCTGTCTTTCCCGAACAAATCTTTTCGTACCTCACATTTTGAGAATCCAAATGATTCAAATAACTGTCGAGTTGCCTCGCCCAAGGTTTCATTGATTTCACAATAAATCGTGCCGTTTTCTGCAAGATGTTCTGTCGCAAAACGAGCAATTGCACGATAAAATTGCAGGGGATCCGTGTCTTCCACAAACAAAGCCAAATGTGGCTCGTATTGCAGCACATTTTGACGCATTTCGTTCTTTTCGGCCTGACATACGTATGGCGGATTACTTACAATAATGTCAAATTTCGGAAATTGCGACATAAAATCGTCGTCTTGCATATCGCCAAGATAAAAATTTACCGAAGCTTCGTTTTGCAAAGCATTTGATTTAGCCGTTTGCAATGCTTGTTCCGAAACGTCAATAGCAGAAATTTTTGCAGTGGGAAGATGTTTTGCAAGTGTAATGGCAATACATCCGCTTCCTGTTCCTAAATCAATGATTTTCGCTTCATTGTTTTTGTTCTCTTGAAGTATTGCGTTAACTAATTCTTCTGTTTCTTGGCGTGGTATGAGTACTGACGGATTCACAAGGAATTGCAAATCGTAAAAGTCCGCCTTGCCACGGACATACTGTACTGGTTCGGCAGTTGCGAGACGGTGCAGGCATTGCTCAAAGAATTTTTTTTGCGTATCCGACAATTCGTCATCTTTGTGTAAAATCAGGCGGGTAGGGGAGAAATCCAAATCCTCGGCAATCAATGAAAAAATTGATTGTATTTCTTTTGGCTCATAAAATGTTGCCAATTTCTGCTGAAATTCTATTTTTACATCTTGAATTGTCATACGACAAAAATACGATTCAATTGGAATTTAATGACAGAAAATGCAAATTTTCAATGACTGACGACGAGAAATATATGCAACGTTGCATTGCTTTGGCGCAACAAGCGTTTGGCAACACGTACCCCAATCCTATGGTGGGTTGCGTGATTGTACACGACGGACAGATTATTGGCGAGGGTTTTCACCATAGGGCTGGGGAACCTCACGCTGAGGTGAATGCGATTCGTTCCGTAGCCGACGAGAGTTTGCTTCCTGAAAGTACGTTGTACGTCTGTCTTGAACCGTGTGCACACTTTGGGAAAACGCCTCCTTGTGCCGATTTGATTGTTTCCAAACACATAAAGCGTGTTGTTGTCGGCTGTGTTGACTCGTTTAGCAAGGTTTCCGGGAAAGGCATAGAAAAAATACGAAACGCAGGAATTGATGTAACTATCAATGTCTTGGAAAAAGAATCTCGTTTTTTGAATCGGAGATTTTTTACCTATCACGAGAAAAAACGACCATATATCATATTGAAATGGGCACAAACAGCTGACGGTTTTATAGACAAGCTTCCTACTGAAAAAACCTCAACAAAAGGCGTAAGAATCACCGATGAGGTTTGCCTGAAATTAGTTCACCAATGGAGAGCCGAAGAACAAGCCATTTTAGTTGGTACGACGACAGCAGTAAACGACAATCCAAGCCTTACCACTCGTTTGGTTGCGGGGAAAAATCCATTGCGTATCGCTTGGGATTTACACAACAAAATTTCAGAAGATAATAATCTGAAAGACAAATCAACACCTACGGTTATTTTCACTTCTGATTTAAGACAATCAAGCGAAAATCTTGAATATAAAACTGTTACTGATTCGTCTCGTCTTGTGTCCGAAACGTTGGATTACCTTTACGAGAAAGGAATTCAGTCTGTCATTATTGAAGGAGGGACAAAAACGATTCAGACATTCCTTGATGCCGAAATGTGGGATGAGGCAAGGATTTTTACCACCAAAGAATGTTTCGGGAAAGGTGTTTCTGCACCAAAAATCTCTTTAGAGAATACATCTAAGAAGGAAATTTCTACTGTCGGGAATAGTATGTTACAGATTGTCTATAAATAAGTAGAGACGTCACAATGTGGCGTCTCTACTGGATTTTCATGAATTTGTAGGACGCGGCGCACCACGTCCCTAGATTTTTCGTAGCAATTATATTGTTCTTTGAACTTCTTTTTCTTCGTAAGCTTCGATCATGTCGCCTTCTTGAATGTCGTTGTAGTTGTTGATGCTCAAACCACATTCAAAGCCCTTGGTCATTTCTTTCACATCGTCCTTAACCTTACGCAATGAAGAAAGTTCACCAGTGAATATTACAATACCATCGCGGATTAGGCGGATTTTCGAATTACGCATAATCTTGCCATCGGTAACGTAGCAACCGGCAACGGTACCCACTTTCGAGATTTTGAATACCTGACGTACTTCGCAACTACCAGTAACTTCTTCCTTGATTTCAGGAGAAAGCATACCGCTCATTGCATCTTTTACTTCATTTATTGCATCGTAAATGATTGAGTACAAGCGAATGTCGATACCCAATTTTTCAGCCAAACGACGAGCGTCGGCAGAAGGACGAACTTGGAAACCGACGATAATTGCTTTCGATGCCGAAGCCAACAAAACATCGGATTCAGAAATTTGACCAACAGCTTTGTGCTTGATGACAATCTGAATTTCTTCGGTAGAAAGTTTCAACAATGCGTCGGACAATGCCTCGATAGAACCACCAACGTCACCTTTTATAATCAAGTTCAATTCCTGAACGTTTCCAATCTTAATCTTACGAGCAATATCTTCAAGCGTTTCTGGTTTCATAGCACGTAACTCTTGTTCGCGTTGCAAACGTTCGCGCTTGCTGGCAATATCACGTGCTTCACGTTCCGAACCCATCACGTGAATTTTGTCGCCTGCTTGTGGGGCACCATCAAGACCAAGAACCATCACTGGTGTAGAAGGTCCTGCTTCGGTAATACGCTGTTCACGTTCGTTGAACATTGCCTTAATTTTCCCTGCGTGCATACCAGCAAGAATCACATCGCCAACGTGCAACGTACCAGAACTAATCAATATGTTGGTAGTGTAACCACGACCTTTGTCAAGTTTTGCTTCAATCACTGTACCTTGAGCAGGTTTATTAGGATTTGCCTTCAGTTCAAGCATGTCGGCTTCAAGAAGCACTTTTTCCATAAGCAAATCAACATTCTTACCGAATTTTGCAGCGATTTCCTGTGATTGATATTTACCACCCCATTCTTCCACCAAATAGTTCATATTGGCAAGTTGCTCACGAACTTTGTCGGGATTTGCTCCTGGCTTATCAATCTTGTTTATGGCAAATACGATAGGAACGCCAGCGGCAGCAGCGTGGTTGATTGCCTCAACCGTCTGAGGCATCACTTGGTCATCGGCAGCAACTACGATAATGGCGATATCGGTAACTTGAGCACCACGGGCACGCATAGCGGTAAATGCTTCGTGACCAGGCGTATCGAGGAACGTGATTTGACGACCATTTGGCAATGTAACTCCGTAAGCACCAATATGTTGTGTGATTCCTCCCGCTTCACCCGCAATCACATTCGATTTGCGTATGTAGTCAAGCAACGAGGTTTTACCATGGTCAACGTGTCCCATTACCGTAACGATTGGCGGACGAGGAAGCAAATCTTCTGGTTTGTCTTCCACTTCTTCAATCGCTTCTTGAGCGTCGGCACTCACGAATTGAACCTCAAATCCGAAGTTTTCGGCAATCATTTGAATCGTGTCGGCTTCCAGACGTTGGTTCAACGAAACCATCAAACCAATATCGAAACACGCTTTTATGATGTCCATTGCAGGAATGTTCATCATGGCAGAAAGGTCGTTGGCAGAAACAACGTCGGTAACTTTCAAGATTTTTTCTTGTTCCTGTTGTTCCAATTCCGCCAATTCCATTTCTTGACGGATTTTCTCCTTCTTCTCACGATTGTGTTTTGACGTGTTTGTCTTACGTCCCATGCTATCAAGACGAGTACGCACGTCACGGATGTTTCGTTCAATGTCCTCCTCGTTGATTTCCTCGTGATAGAAGCCGTGTTTGTTATGTTTGTTTTTCCCGTTTTTGCTGTTTTTGTCAAATTTTGGAGAATCTTTCTTCGAAAATTCTTCTTCAATATTGACTTTGCCACCTTTCGTCATTGTTCTCGCACGTTTTTCCTTACGTTTTCCGTGCGGTTGATCTTCGTAAACGGTGACATCTTTAACGATTTTTGGGCCATTCAGCGTGGGAACTTCTGTTTTTATGAACTCAGCTTCCTCGTTTTCACGTGGCTTGGTCTCTTTTGACGGAGCAGCCGCTTGTTTTTGCTGAGCAACTTTTTGTTGTGCTGCAAGTCGTTCCTTGCGTTCTTGTTCGCGTTCTTTTTTTGTCTTCTTGTCAGGACGAGTTTTTTGATTGATAGAATCTAAGTCAATCTTATCAAGAACTTTAATATTGTTCTTCACAACGGGACGACCTGTATCAAAAATTTCCTCGCTTTTTTCTTGAACTTGTTCAACAACAGGTTCTTCTTGTTTCTCAGCAACTGGCTCAACAACTTTTTCTGGCTCTGGTTCAACAACTTCAGCCGTTTTCTCAACAACGGGCTCCGGTTTTGCAACTTTCTTTTTCGGTTTGTTTATTTCATCAAGATTCACTTTGTGTTTGATGACAGGACCTGAAAGTTTCGGAGCTTCCGTCTTGATTTCTTCTGGTTCCTTGTGCTCGGCAACAGGTTCGGGGTCAGGCAAACTGACCGTCTCCATGTTTTGACGAACTTCGCGAATATCGACAGATTCAGCTGATTTTTTTATTTCTGCATCTTCTCCAAATTCGCTAAGAAGCAATTTATAATGCTCGTCTGTAATTTTTGCAGACGGATTATTCTCGATTTGTATACCTTTACTTTGTAGGAATTCGACAATTCTGTCCATTCCCGTGTTTAATTCCTGTGATACTTTTCCTAATCTTGCCATAAATAAATTGCTTTTATTATTGTTGTTGTCCGAGCGATTATTTGAAATTAGTCTTCAAATTCTTCTTTTAAGATTTTAAGAACATCATCGATGGTTTCTTCTTCCAAATCGGTACGACGCAACAATTCAGCTTTGTCCAAACGCAACACGCTCTTTGCCGTATCGCATCCTACTTTCTTGAATTCGTCGATTACCCATTCATCGATTTCGTCAGTGAATTCGTCAAGATCAACGTCTTCCTCCTCCTGAACATTATCACGATAAACTTCAATGTCGTAGCCAGTCAATTGGATTGCCAACTTGATGTTTGCACCACCTTTACCGATAGCCAATGAAACTTGATCGGATGGCATAAACACTTCAGCACGTTTTTTTGCTTCGTCAATTGAGATGCTCGTGATTTTAGCAGGACTCAATGCACGTTGTACATACAATCTTGGATTTGACGAATAGTTGATTACGTCAATGTTTTCATTTCTCAGTTCACGAACGATTCCGTGGATACGAGAACCTTTCATACCAACGCATGCACCAACTGGGTCGATTCTTTCGTCGTAAGATTCCACGGCAACTTTTGCTTTCTCGCCTGGAATACGAACAACTTTCTTGATAGTGATAAGTCCGTCGAAAATTTCAGGAACTTCCAATTCAAACAAACGTTCCAAGAAATATGGCGACGTTCTTGAAATGATAACGATAGGAGAGCCGTTTTTCAACTCAACACGGGCAACGACGCCACGAACAGAGTCACCTTTCTTGAAAAATTCCTTTGACGATGGAATTTGTTCTGATTTCGGCAAATACAATTCGTTTCTTTCGTCATCAACAAGCATAAGTTCTTTTTTCCAAACTTGCCAAACCTCGCCAGTAACGATTTGACCGATTTTTTCTTTATATTTCATATAGATGTTGTTCTTTTCCAAATCCATAATTCTTGAAATAAGATTTTGACGGATAGAAAGAACTTCGCGACGACCAAAATCCGAGATGCTGATTTTTTCCGACACATCTTCGCCAACTTCGTAGTCGGCATCAATCTTTTGCGCTTCCGAAAGAGAAATCTGACTCAAAGAATCTTCCACTGCGCCGTCAGCAACAACTTCGCGGTTATGCCAAATTTCAAAGTCTCCCTTGTCAACATTAATGGTAATGTTGAAACTCTTTTGGATTTTTTCATCCTCTTCAACGTTGAATTTACGTTTCAGCAAGTTAATCAACACTTCTTCCAGAATTTTAACCATTTCCGGACGTTTGATGTTTTTGTCAGTCTTGAACTCTGCAAAAGCTTCTGCCAAATTTTGATGTTCTACTCTCATCGCTTTACAATTGTTTTTTTGATACTTAAATTTTAGATTATTTTATTTTTGAACATGATTACACATTCGGTTTTTTGTATGTCGGAAAATGGAATGAATGTCTCGAATTCCATTTCTTTTTTCTTGTTTTTCGGTGGAACTTTCACCACATCAATGTGTTTTACCTTCACACCTTCGTCTGTTACTTCAAGTAATGTGCCCTGATATTTTCTTTCAGAAGTAGTTACGGTAACCTTTTTGCCAATATTTTTCAGATATTGGCGACGGACTTTGAATGGTTCCGACAAGCTTACCGAAGAAACGGTCAACTCAAAATCTTCCTTGTCTCTATCAAGGTGATCCTCAATAAAACGACTCAGTTCAACACACGTGTCAATGTCAACAGACGAATCGGCATCCATCTCTATTGTAATGACGTTGGCAGGGGTAATCGTCAGGGAAACTAAAAACATATCGGTCCCAGAAACGAATTGTTCCACTAACGCCGTAATCGTGTCTTTTTCTATTGCCATTTTATTGTAATTTTAGAAAAAAAAGAGGGGACTGAACCGTCCCCTCATCAAATTTTCACGAGGCAAAGATAACTAAATTTCAATAAAGTGCAAGATTTTACAACTTTTTGTTTAATTTCGGCACATATTTTTGAGAATGAGACGATGAAAATTTTTACTACTATTCTGTCTGCATTATTTGCTATTTCCTCCTTTGCGGCGGAGTATTCCATCTCGTTGGCAGTCAAGGGTTTTGCCGGACAATATGCTTTCTTGACGAAGGTGGAAGGCGATTTGTCAATGTTGACCGACACGTTGGTTGCCGATAGATACGGAATGTATAAAACCACGTTTACCGACGAAAATGAGACGGGTTTTTACAAATTTATTTTCCCGCAGTTAAATAATGCTGAGGTTGCGTTTATCTTTAATAAGGAGAATGTGGCTCTTTCAACCGAGGCAATCAATCCTAATGCGTATGTGCAGGTCATTTCGTCGAAAGAAAATGATTTGTATTATCAGTTTCAGGCAAAAAATGCGTTGTTTGAAAACCAGTGCGGATTGTTGGAAATGATTTACGAAAACTATGTGGGCGATGATTTTCGTTCTCAGGCGGAGTCGGAATATACTCGTTTGCTCAACGAATATTATGGCGACATTGACGGCTTGCGGAAACGGGGCGAATCGACGTTTGCGTGGAAAGTGATAAAGTCTTCCGTACGACAAGTTCCGCCTCTGTTGGTTACGCAGGCAGAAAAAAACACTTTCTTGAAATCGCATTTCTTTGACGCTGTTGATTTTACAGAAACAGGACTGATAAATTCCGAAGTTTTCACGTCGGCTGCCGTGCAATATCTGTCAATCTACACGGCCAATATTCAGCAGTCGAACAAAAACAGCATTTTTATGTCGGCTGTCGATACCATTATGAAAAAAGCATCGGTGAATGATGAAACTTACGAATTTGTGGTGAATTACCTTTTGGGCGGATTTGAGTCAATGGGAGCGTCGGAGATTGTTACCTACATTTCGCAGCAATATCTTACCGAACATCGTTGTGCGAGCGAAGACGCCTCGACTTTGCAACGGAAGGCGTTGAGCAACACGGAACTTGCCGTCGGCAAACAAGCTCCGTTGGAATTGCTTACGGCTATGAATTACAAGAAAGATATTGATTTTGCGAACGAAAATGTGGTTATCGTGTTTTGGGCAACGTGGTGTGGACATTGCGTGGAATCCGTTCCCGAAATTGTGGAACATTACGCAAAAGTTTCAAAAGCGAAATATAAATTGGTTACTATTTCCCTTGATACGTCAACAAACGAATGGGAAGAATTTATCGACGCTCACGCAAGTTTTTCCAAGTCAAAAAATCTGATTGACACCGACGGGTGGGACGGTAAATTGGCAGAAACGTATTGTATCTACGCTACGCCAACAATTTTTATGCTTCAGCGAGGAAAAATCGTGGCTAAACCGATTGAATCTTCTGAGTTTTTTGAAATGCTAAAACGATTGAAATGGGAATAAAATTCCTTCGGTATCTTCCTACAATACTATGGCTTGCGGCAATTCTTGTCGCGAGTTTTATGCCCTCGCAGCATTTGAGTCCACAATTAATGTTGTTTCCTCATCAGGACAAAGTGATTCACTTTGTAATGTATTTCGGGTTGGCATTTTTGTTTTTATATGACACAAGAAAGTCAAGAAATCTGACCGCCGTATTTATCATTGTCTCAGTTGTTTGCGTTGCGTGTCTTAGTGGATTGATTGAATATCTGCAACCCATTTTGAGCAATCGGAGCAAGGACGGTTTTGATTTGTTCGCTAATGCCACTGGTGCTGCGGTTGCGGGGTTGATAATGGGACGATTGAAAATGAATAATTGATAGTTGAGATTTGTAGGGATGCAATGTTTGCGTCCGTGTTGAAAATTATTATTTTTGCAAAAATTTTAGCGAGTGCAGTTCGAAGTCCAAAATACGTGTACAAATTGTAATGCGAGAGCAGGAAAAATAACCACCGACCATGGCGAAATTCTTACTCCTATTTTTATGCCCGTTGGGACTGCCGGCACGGTCAAAGGCGTGCATATTCCTGAACTTCGTGATGAGGTGAAGGCACAAATCATATTGGGCAACACATACCATTTGTATCTTCGTCCGGGATTGGATATTTTACACAAGGCGGGCGGCCTGCATAAGTTCAACGGTTGGGACAAACCCATCTTGACCGACAGTGGCGGTTTTCAAGTGTTCTCGCTGTCTGCCAACCGCAAGCTCAAAGAGGAAGGCGTTTATTTCAGGTCACATATCGACGGCTCAAAACATTTGTTTACACCAGAAAATGTAGTTGATACTCAACGAATTATAGGTGCCGATATTATTATGGCTCTTGATGAATGTACGCCTGGCACCGCCGACTATCAGTATGCGCGAAAATCGCTCGATTTAACGCACCAATGGTTGCTTCGTGGTGTGAGGCATTTCGATGAAACCGAACCGTTGTATGGCTACAATCAGACATTTTTCCCCATTGTGCAAGGTTGCACCTATAAAGATTTGCGACAAAAATCGGCGGAATTTATTGCTTCGCTCAACCGTGAAGGCAATGCCATTGGCGGACTTGCCGTGGGCGAACCCGAAGAGGTGATGTACGAAATGATTGAGGTTGTCAACGGTATTTTGCCCAAAGACAAACCACGATACTTGATGGGCGTGGGAACTCCTATGAATATCTTGGAAGCGATTTCTCTCGGCGTTGATATGTTCGACTGCGTTATGCCTACTCGTAACGGGCGAAACGGTATGCTTTTCACGTGGGACGGCATCATCAACATAAAAAATAAAAAGTGGGAAGACGACTTTTCTCCTATTGAGGAGAATGGGGCTACGTTTGTTGATAAGATTTATTCAAAAGCTTATTTGCATCATTTGATTCGTTGTCAGGAGATTTTGGGAGCACAAATCGCAAGCATCCATAATTTGGGATTTTATTTGTCTTTGGTCGAAGAGGCACGAAAACAAATACAAAATGATACCTTTGCAGAGTGGAAATCTAAAATGGTGGTTCAATTGGCACAAAGAATATGATAAAGAAGCTTGACTGGTATATCATCAAAAAATTTCTTGGCACATTCCTCTTGTCAATGGTGCTGATAATGGCCATTGCCATTATTTTCGACATTCAGGAAAAATACGACGATTTTATCACGAAACATGCGCCACTGAAGGAAATCATCGTTGACTATTATCTGAACTTCATTCCATATTATGCCAATTTGTTCACCTCGATGTTCGTTTTCATTTCGGTGATTTTCTTCACCTCAAAAATGGCTTCGAATACCGAAATTATTGCAATTCACTCGGGTGGAGTTAGTTTCTTGCGTTTCTTGAGGCCATATATGGTTACTGCCACAATTATCGCAATTCTTTCGTGGATATTGATTTTGTTCGTGATTCCCGAATCCAATAAAATCCGTGTCGATTTTGAGGATAAGTATATTCGCAATAAGTACCAGAACTGGGAGAAAAACATTCACCGACAGGTGCGTCCCGGATATTTCGTCTATATGGAGAACTACAACGTTGACTCCGAAAATGCGTTCCGCTTTTCTATTGAAAAATATGAAAATGGGAAACTCATATCAAAACTGACAAGCGACTACGCGAAATGGGACTCCACCAAAAACCTGTGGACTGTCTATAATTATTTCATTCGTACCTTGGACGGTCCCGAAGAACGGATGGAGTCGGGCGCTCGGCTCGATACCGCATGTTATCTGGAATCGCAGGATTTGCGTATGCGCGATTTCTACGTTGACAAGATGAACATTGTGGAACTGAACGAATACATCGAGCAGCAAAAAATGCAGGGAACCGACAACATTGAAAAACTTGAAATCGTGAAATATCAGCGATGGGCTCTGCCGTTCTCCACTTTTATATTGACTTTGATGGGCGTGTGCTTGTCGAACAAGAAGAAACGAGGCGGAACGGTCATCAATATTGTGGTGGGAATCGCTCTTTGCTTCTCGTATATCCTTCTGGAACAGGTAAGTACGACGTTTACCTTAAACCTTGGCTTTAGCCCGCTGATTTCGGTTTGGATACCAAATATATTGTATTCTATCCTGTGTGTATTCTTGTTCCGACGGGCAACGATTTAATTCCGTACGTCAAAACGCTCGGCAGAAAATACGCCTTTGATACTTCTTATTTTCTCGAGAATTTTGTCAAGATGAACAATATCCTTGATTGACAAGGTAAGCATTCCCTCAAAATTGCCATCTTTTGAGTCGAGTTTTATGCCACGAAGTTTCACTAACGTGTCTTTTGCCAAAAGCTCGGTAATGTTGTTGATAATGCTGATTTCGTCGCTTCCCGTGATACGGATTCCCGTCACAAAATCCACATTTGCCTCGGCTCGGCTCCACTGTGCCTTTATGATTCTGTAGGGATATTGTCCCATCATATTCAGTGCGTTAGGACAGTTCAAACGGTGAATTTTTATACCTCCTCCTGCCGAAACAAAGCCAAAAATGTCATCACCTTTGATTGGATTACAACATTTGGCAAGTTTATAGTCAAGATTGTCATTGATATTGTCAATTATCAATAGATTTTCGGAGTCTTTCGCTATTCTTCTGTTGAATTTCTCCTTGAATTCGTCGGCATTGATTGACAACGGCTTTTTGTCTTCGGTTTTTTCTTCAAAGACGGACTTGATTTGTGACGTGTCAACTTTGTTGGCCATCACTGCCATATATAAGTCGAAGGGTTCCTTGAAACCGAAATGTTTCGTGACTTTGCGAATGTTCTCGTCGGAAAACTTGATATTAATCTGGGCAAACTTTCTCGACAAGGTTTCCTTGCCTATGTTTGCAGTCTTATATTGCAAGTCTTTCAGGTATTTCTTTATGTGTGTACGGGCCTTCGACGTTTTTACAAACGATAGCCAATCTTGCTTTGGCGACTGATTTTTTGAGGTGAATACCTCAACGGAATCGCCATTCTTCAAGATGTGGTTTATCGTTACAATTTTCCCGTTTACCTTGCCGCCAGTGCAGGTGTTTCCTATGTTTGAGTGGATTTCGTAAGCAAAGTCGAGCAATGTCGCGTCGGCTGGAAGTTTGCGCAAATCGCCTTGTGGCGTGAAAATGAACACTTCCGACGTGTATAATTCCATTCGGGAATTGTTGTCGTTTTCGAGTGACTCGTCCTTGCTTTCAAGCATTTCTCTAATTGACGATAGCCAATGTATTGAATTAGAAGCCGATTCGCCATCTTTGTAAATCCAGTGAGCCGCTTGACCTTTTTCTGCAACTTCGTCCATTCGCTTGGTCCTGATTTGCACCTCAACCCATCGATTCTCTGGCCCGAGAACAGTGGTGTGCAACGATTCGTAACCGCTCGATTTGGGCGAGGAAATCCAGTCACGCAAACGGTTCGGGTTCGGGCGGTAGAGGTCGGAAATGATGGAATATACGTTCCAACAGTCGCGTTTCTCAAATTCTGGTTGGGAGTCTATAATGATACGGATGGCGAAAAGGTCGTAAATGTGGTCGAACGTCACCTTCCCCTTTTGCAACTTGTTCCAGATGGAATGTATGGATTTTGGTCGCCCTTTTATCTCAAAGGGTGGTATCCCTTTCGATTCAAGTAGTTCTTTAAGTGGCTGAATAAAACTTTCTATATATTTGTCTCTTGCCGCCTTTTTTTCTGCAAGTTGTTTGGCGATTGTCTTGTAAATGTCGTTGTGAAGATATTTCATCGACATTTCTTCCATTTCCGTCTTGATTTGATACAAACCGAGTCGGTGGGCGAGCGGAGCATACAACGACTCCAATTCTTCGGCGAGATTTTTTTGTTCGTCGTCCGACAAGTTTTTTATGTTTCTGAGGTCGTTGAGTTTTGAACTCAGCAAAATCAACACAACACGAACGTCGTCGGCTTGACTGAGAATGAGTTTTATGAAATTCTCGGATTGCAGTTTTGAGCGTGTGGTGTTTATTTTCTCAACTTTCTCCAATCCGACGATAATGCCAAGAACTTTTTCTCCGTATGCGGAACTGATTTCTGCATTGGTTATCGCTCCTTTTTCGTGACAAGGCTTCAAAAAAATGCTCATAAGTGCCTTTGCTCCAAGTCCAATGAGCGAAATAGCTATTTCTGCCTGGCTAAGAATATTTTCCAATTCTGCATCGCTCAGGTGCGATTTGCAAAAATCATATGCCTTTTCTATCAGCGGAATGTCGCGTTCCTGTTCTTTGATGAACGGTTTCGCCTGCGTTATTATGTTTGATATCACACTGTCCATATCGTAAAATTTGTCTGGGTAATATTACAAAAAAAACGCTTATGAAATTTTCATAAGCGTTTTTTCCACTCTTTGAGCGGAGAAGGAGGGATTCGAACCCCCGGTACCTTGCGGTACGCCGGTTTTCAAGACCGGTGCAATCGACCACTCTACCACTTCTCCGCTGCAAATGTACACTTTTTTTGTGACGTGCAACATCTGGAGGGAAAAATTTTTATTTTTTTCTCTAAATGATGGTAAAAAATAGGTGGAAAGCCCTTAGTTCCTTTTCAATTGCGGGCAAAACGTGTATCCTATCGTAACTGAACTGTTGGTGTTTTTCGAGGTTTGGAAACAAAATTCAAAACTTCCTCCTCCCACAAACCACGATGTACCTAAATAAAATGGCACGTCGGAAGTGGCTGTTTTTTCAGTTGTATTCGTTGAATGTCGTGAAACGCCTAATCCGACAAATGGTTTCAAGTGTATTTTTTGTATTGGCCAATATGCTCGTGCCGATAGTCCCACATCGGCTGAGGTTGCGGCGGCAGAACCTTGAAATGACCAAAATGCGGCAACATCGAACATTTCTTTGAAAAGATATGTTCCCGTCCGCAAACCTAAGAGTGCCGTAAAATCGCCTCCTGGTATCTGGATGTTGAATCCAAGGTTTCCGGACACGAAGAAATTCTTTTGTGTATTACCTCGCCAAACGGGTGGCGCGTATCTCTCAATATTAATGCTATTCATATCCCACGAATCGGCTAACGTAAGCGTTCCGTTTTTGCGGAACCAAAGCTCACGACCATAGTTGGTGTAAATTACGATTTCGTCGTAGTTGGTGTTTTGTAATTTGTCAGCGAGAATATATGTTTTTTGTTCTTGGGAAAGGTTGGCAAACGTTTCGGATGATGCATAGAGTATCAATTTGGCATTTTCCACCTTGGAATAGTAGAAATAGGTATCGGCATTCGTTTGTTCCACTTGTGCGAAACTAACGGTGCTGAAAAGCATCAGTACAAGAAAAATACTATGTTTGATAATCCTTTTCATTCTTTCTTCCTTTTGCCAAAATAAATAGATTTACCAACCGACACACAGATAGCCGACTGAAACTTGTTGCTGGAGTCGTTCTTGGGAAACATATAGTTTAGTATGGAAACCATCACGTCGAATGATTGTGAGCCATTGCTCGTCAACAAACTGAATCCGGCGGCGCCTTTTAGGGTGAAACTCGAACTTGAGCTTAAGTTTGCCCCAATTCCACAACCATATACGAGAATTTTCTGACGGGTGTAACTTGAAATACCTAAGGAGCAGGACAATGCGTCGGTGTACGCTAAAGAAAGGTCTGCCGACAGCGACGTTTTGTAATCTGTGCTGCCTATTCTTGCATCAAACGAACTGTATCCGCTGGAAAATGTTCCTCCCGCATAAAGCATTACTGCATCTTTCAATGCAGAACCGAACGGTGGCATAGTTTGCTCGTTTTGTCTTGCTTGTAACGTTGACTGGTGACGTGTAAACGGCTGTTTTGCCTCTTCGCTTGCCTTATAATGACTGATACCTTTTTCGAGCAATTCGGCTGCTTTGTCGTAATATCCCAACGCCTCCCAAACTTTGCTTTGCCCCATATACGGCATTGCTTCGTGAGGGAAATTGTCAATCAATTCTTGGAAAATCGTCAGCGATTGAAAATACATCTTCTTGGCTAACAACATATTAGCACGTTTTAATGCTGCCGTCATACCTTCTTGGTTGATGACGGGCATTGCTTTGTGTTTTTGGATAAATCCGTCGCTTTTTTCTTTGGTAATCCATTCAGGTTGCGTTACTTCCTTGGAACCAAAAACGGCAGCTATGTTAGGATAATCCATCAACAGATATACTTGACAAATATAAAAGCGAAGCAAACTCTCGTTTTTTGTCAGCTCCTCTTGAGTTTTCATCTCGTTTTGCCCCAAGGCAAGAGCTCGGTCAAGATTCATCAACGCACCGTCGTAAATGCCGTTGAGGGCAAGCGCATAGGCATATTCGGCAAGTAGGTCGTATTCTGCACCTTTGTGGCGACCGATAGACTCAATCTTATCGTCAATGAGGAATGCGTATTCCGAAACGGCGGCATCGAATTTCTCTTGTAACACAAATTCACGAATGGATTTTATCGGCAGAGGATCGTTGCCTGCACTCACAACGTTTGGCACAATAAGGAGCAGCGAAACAAGAATGTTCCGTAATGCTTTGCCATATGTGCGTTGTGTCTTTTTCATCAAAACTGGTTTTCTGTAATGAGTATGTTGTTTCGCAAGCGACACATAAATTTGTTTTCTGGCTGGAAAACCAACAATCCGTCTTTGGTATATTTCAACAACCCGCCAAGTTCAATAACTGGCTCTATTGCGTTGCCGTTCAATCGGAAAATCTGTTTTGCCGTTGAGAAATATATCATTCCGTCGATAGGATTTACCGCAATGGAAAGAATGTCGTCATTGGTAGCAAGCGTGGTTATTTTTGTAATGTTTTTCTTCTGAAAATCAGCAAAATACAATTCATTGCTCGTGGCAATGAATAAGGTGCCGTTTCGTGTTTCGTACACCGAAGAAATTGGTTTCTTCATTCGTGCTAAAACGGAGTAGGTGGCATCGTCGAAAATGCCATACACGCAATAAGTGTTCGTTGCATTTTTCTGACTGTCATACACATACACTGCTTCCGAACCATGTGCTATTCGCATATTTGTTCGTGGCAAATCACATATTTTTACGAATGTTCCCTTTTCGTTGAAAATGCCATATTGTTTACCCGAAATAGCTGTCAACACGTTTGTGCTGCTCAAGGCAAAGCAAGAGACGGTCACGTTTGAGGTAAAATACGGCAGAAATCCGCCATTGCCCAAGAATACGAAGTTTTTCCCTGTGGAAAGGAACACGAATCCGTCGGGCGTGTAGTCGAACGATTTTACAAACGAAACCTTGGGATTGCTCTTCAACATGTCTTTTGACAGGAATATGTCGGCTTTTTGAGATGCCAGCGGCTTGTTGTCTTGTGCCAATCCGGCAACGCTCAAAAGTAAGAATGACAATATGTAAGCTGCAAATTTCTTCATATTAATGAGCACGTGTTTTTTCTTTGTATATCTCGTAATTGTCCTTGATAGTATTTATAAGATTGAATCCATTGACTGCATTTGAAACGATGCTTGATCCTGTTGAAACGGAACCTTTTTTTGCGACTTCTCCACCCCACATCACATCTTCGGTAATTGGACGTCCAGTTACTGTGAGGGCTTTGGTAACGCCTTTCTCCGTAATATGATCCGTTATTGCCTCGGTAAGCTGCGATTCAGCATATTGTGGACCAGAATATTGTTCTACCAAATAGTCTGTGGTTTTGTTCAACGCATTTACCAAGATGTCGGATGTGCTTTTATATGCTAAATCATGATAACCTTCGTAGCCGGCTTTTGCCAATTCCGAGTAAAGATACACATTCGCTACCGCAAGTGCTTGGGCTGGTTTACCAGGAATAAAATCAGTGGCGGCAACCAAGTCTTCGGTAACCATATCGATGAGAGGATGCTCAATTTCTCCGTCGTCGATTGTCGCTACGGGTTTGGGAACATAACTATCTTTTAATGAAAACGTGTCGGTTGGCATAAGATATTCTCTGTCAACCAAATTGACGCCTCTACCTTGACCAGTGGTTGAGGAAGGAATTTCGGGGTCGCTTTGTTTTAGGAACGCAGGGTCGATGGTTCCCCACACATAATCGGAAGAATTTTCACGGACGGTGGCACCTGCATAATCAAGTCCTTGCGTGTATGCCTCATCGTATTCGGCGTCGCCTGTAAGCAGATTGCTCACGTCAACTGCTTCCATGGAATTGTATTTTCGCTCGTAGTCCTCGAACCATGCCGTAATAGATTCTACGGTATTGGGAGCAGAGAATGCCATACCTTCTTCCGGACCAAGTTCCTTCAACTGTGAAAATGCGTCGGTAGGGGTGAGCGCCGAAGAACTCATATCGTGACCGGAACAAGGCGTACACGTCCAATAGATTGTGTATGTGCACGGACCGTCTTTTGCGTAGTTTTGTCCTGAAACTTTGTTAGACAAAATCGAATTTCTTGCTGCTTCACATTCTGCCAGTGTAGGAAAACCTACAGTTCGAAAACCTGATTCTAACGCTGCATTAGTTTGGCTTAAATCAATCCCCGTACAACCGGATTGGTGTATAGTAGGAGTAAACGACCATTGAGCCAAAGCGCTTTGACACAAGAGAACAGACAAGAATCCAATCAGAAATATGTTTTTAAAAAACTTTTTCAAAATCTTTTTCTTTTAAACATTTACAAAGAAAAGAATTTTTTCAAGAAAAAAAAATTCCTCGTCCTTTTTTAGGTTAAATGGAGAAAAGTTTTTGAAACGAAAGATTTTGTTGTGTACTTTGCAAAAAAAATTGAATATGATTCAGCAAATAGAATTCACACTGTCGGAGAAACGTCGTGGCTGTCATCTGATTACGCACGAAGTGATGGAACATCTTTCGGGGAAATTGCCCCAGACGGGCATTCTGAACCTGTTTGTGAAACACACGTCGTGTGCCCTTTCCATCAACGAAAACGCCGACCCCGACGTCCGTCGCGATATGGAACAGATTCTGAACCATCTTGTGAAGGAAAACGAATCGTATTACGACCACACGCTCGAAGGTGCCGACGACATGCCCGCCCACGCCAAAAGCAGCTTGTTCGGAGTAAGCTTGACCATTCCTATAACCAACGGTCGCCTAAACCTCGGCACGTGGCAAGGCATCTACCTCTGCGAATTCCGCAACTACGGCGGTCCACGAAAACTTGTGGCGACGGTGATGGGAGAGTGACAAAAAAGAATATTCTTCTATCAAGATCCTTTTGCTTGTGTATCGTCTTGTATGTTTTTCAGTTGTTTTACCATCTTATCAAAATCGCTTTCCAATAACCGCATTTCGCGTTCCCTGTAGATTTCGAATTCTTTTTCTGCTTTCTCTATCGCCTCTTGATGGGAAATAGAGCCAGAACCTTCCAAAATATTTTTTCGTAAGCGTAATATTTGATCATCCAATGCTGTAATCCAATCGGCCATTGTCATGGGATTTTGCTCCAAGGCCTGGAATTCTGCATAATCCAGGAATTGCGATGTAAGAAGATTCAGCCGTTGTAATTCCAACTCTGTCAAATAGTTTTTTGCAATTTTTACATCTTCACGGGTTACATAATTACCTTTGAAATTTGTCATTCCAACAAAAGGTTTCTCATTATCTACCCGCTCATAAATAAGCTCTGCCGCCGTATGTTCGTGCACAGCATAATGCATTTTGTTCTGCACAGTGGCAAAAAACAATTTTGTTTGTGGTGCACGTGGGTCGTAATCGCTTGATGTTGCATAAATATCTGTCACTTGCTGATAGAAATTTCGTTCACTACTACGAATATCACGAATCCGTTGCAACAACTCTTTGAAATAACGATTGCCTCCCTGCTTCAAACGTTCGTCGTCCATCGTAAAGCCTTTTTGGATATACTCGTGAAGCCTTTGTGTTGCCCATCGACGGAAACGCACAGCCACAGGCGACTGCACACGATAGCCAAGGGCAATAATCATGTCAAGATTATAGTGGTCAATGTTGCGTTTAACCTGACGGACACCTTCCTGCCGAACTAATAAGAATTTCTTATAAGTTCGATTGGCATCCAATTCCGCATCTTTGTATATGCCTGAAATATGCATAGATATATTCTCTTGAGTGGTATCGTATATCATAGCCAATTGAACCTGCGACAGCCATACATCCTCATCGGCAAAGCGAACATTTACGCTTACCTTACCTTCGTCGTCTTTATAAAGTATTAGTTTGTTTTCTGTGGTCATAATTGTTATGCGTTATATTGTATTTATTTCATCTTTATACACATAGATTGGCGTACCCTTTACAATTTCTTCTTTTGCATTTTCCTTGACACGTTTCAAAACAGACGCAACATCAATTTCTCCTAATTCATCTGTTTCATTCAAAATATCATAGATGTAATACTGATCGTTCTCTGTGAAATTCTTATAATATTTCATCTCACGCATTTTCTCAGCATTCCAAATATAATGTTTATCACTAAGATTGAAAACTTTATACGTATTCTCACTACTACTGTCATACAACACAAGATATTTTGCCGATGTTACTTGTTGAGTACGCTTAACAGCCCCCACACGTGATCCTAAACGAACATTGTATTTTTTGTTGTTCAAAATCCAATCCAGATGCTCTTTATTTACATAAACACCAAATAAAATGGTGTTCTGTTGGGATTTTTGATATTCCTCGTATTGCCGATTAGTTTTTCCTCCATAAGAACTTTCATTGCTTTCGGCAACCATAGAACCTGAAGTCCTCAGATATTGATATTGTACAGGTCTTTTTACCTCATCTGGATTCGTCCCTAGATGATATTCATAAATTAGAAAATCGTCCTCAATCTCTGAAAGAATTCGCAGATTTTCAAATTGATATTTCTCATCTTTGTCAAGAGCAAGAATAACTATGTTACTATTGTCGCTTGGATGATAGATTTTTCCGTTTAATTTCTTGAAGTTCCTTTCCACTGATTCTAACAAATTTCCATTGCGGGCTTCCAAAATAGAGAAATCGAATTTGTTGTCAATAAAGTCAATGAAATCTTGTCGGAACATGGATTGTATGGACTTTTTAAGTGCCACATCGTCAGTATTGCGCACATAGGCAGCCACCACAAACATAAAATTCATGTTGTATGATTGTAAAAACAACGTGTCACGGTCGAACAAACGATTGAAAAAATGCTTGTTCTCTTTCTGGAAGGTAGAATCTTTTATCAGTTTTTGCTCTTGGTTCCGAGGATTTTCAAAATCTATTACACCTCGAATAAAGAAATTTGGAGTGATGTTATAGCCCTCCGTTAACGGGTCGCGATAGCGACAATCGCCAACATCGTCTTTATTGTTGAACAAATTGATATTATACTGAATGACATTTTTTGCGTAGGTGAATTGCTTAAAGATAGAATTCTTTCCTAAGTCTGTTGTCTCTTTGTAGTATTTACTGTCGCCAATATAGTAAATCTGTTGGTTGTCCTCAATAATAGACTGGGCTTTATAGATATGGTCCACAATTTTACCATCGGGCTGTTCCCTTAGTTCTTTTGGCACTTCGTCACGTTTGTCGCTGATAAGCTGGTCTATCATGTCCTCGAAAATCAGATTGAAATTGCTGACCAACAATTTTTCGGAACGTGCTTTCCCCGATGCTATGTTTTCCGCACGGTTGAAAAACATATACAATAGGTTCCACAATTCAACCAACTCGTCGGTGAAATAGTTACGACGAATTTTCTTCAACAAACGTGTCCCTTTCCCACTTTCTATTAACGACTTGATTCTTGACGGCTTCGAGAGCGTATAACCTTGCACAAGTTGAAATTTGAAATGATAAGTTAAACTCAAGTAGTTAAGTACCGAGTAAAACAACGAAATCAATTCTTCGTCAAAATTTATCACCTTGCTTTTGTTCCTAAATTCCAAATAATATGGCATGCCATCTTTGAACAGCGGTTGCTCTCTGCTTATGGTCTTAGCCCAATGCACCTTGTTGTTGCCACTTGATTTTATTAGTGACATATAGGTAAACAGATTATGGTGCTTTTTTTGAAACTCCAACAGCGAGAGGATAATTTCAATGATGGTTTTTGTTTCTTTTTCTCCAATCGGTCTCACACGTTGGAGTTGTATATCGGAACCGATATTGCTTTGTTGTTTTCGTTCAAAATAGTGATTAATGGCTTGATAGAGCCATGCCGAAAGTTCGAAAACAACTTCGTCGTCGGCTTTTCCCTTTAGAGGATTATTCTCGAGAGACAGGTCTATGATTTTTTCTGGTTCATATCGGTCAAATGCCTTGTTATTTTCCGAAACGAAAACCTTAGGCATAATAAAAACCATATCGTTTATTTCTGCATTGAAGTAATAACCCACATACGGCACTTTTGCCATACCTCCACCTTGATTATACGATAAAGTTATATCGTTGCCGAGGTTTTTAAGCAACAAATCCGCAGGATATGAGTATTCTTCAAAGTAAAGCTTCATTATTCAGCCTCTGATTCTGTGTTCCCCTCCGTGTCAGGATTTTTTGAGCCATCACCATCGGCACATACCTCAAGATACTCCATAAATCCTTGTAACAATTTTGTAGAGTTTGATTCAAATAGTGCGTTGAAAGAAAATTCGATTGTTTCTGTCTTCTTGTCATCAGTGTAATTACGGAAGAAATTGTTGGTAGTATGAAACTCCTCTTTGCAAACGTCATTCCATAAATAAAACATGACCTTATCAATAAACTGACGTTCGTCCACATTGTCATTGATGAAAAAATTGCCCATCTGCTTGTCCTCCGAATCGGTTGCTTTGACAATTTTTTTGTTCACGGATTCCAAAAACGTAGTCCATTTGTATTGGTTGTCTCCAATAGTGATTATGAACTTACTAGAATCAGCATTTTTGTAATCAATAGGAACGCTCTCCCAAGACCAGCGTCGTTTGAAAGCAGAATCCATAGGAAACAATGATTGGTCACTTGTGTTCATTGTCGCCAAAATGTTCAAATTTGCAGGCAGTTTCAGTTTGCCGTTGGCGATGCCTTCGTGTCCAACACCCAATACATCTTCTTTTTCAAGATATTGCCTCAAATCCGCATCGGCGTTGATGGGATATTCCGAAACGCCTCCTTTCCTATCAAGCAACTGGAATAAATCGCCAAAAATTTGTGCACAATTGCCACGGTTGATTTCCTCAATAACCAAATACACCTGTTTGTCGGGATTTCGCCATGCCTTTACATATGCATCAGTAAATGTTTGGGGCGAAAATTCATATTTTATTTTATCATCTTCCATTCGAGGTTTGTAACACCCAACGAAAGTGGAATAATCGCTATCGGGATGGAAAGTGGTGCGAAATACCAAATTCTTCTCGTCAGCTTTCTTTACACTATCATTGTTTTTTATTCTATGGCTCTTGCCTGTGCCTGGGGCACCATAGAAGATTTGCTGAAGAGGGTGCTGATGTATGGATGTTTCACCCATAGAATTTTTCTTGATACCAATTTTTTTCATTCTAGAAAAATACTCTTGGATAAACTCCTCCCCGCCAAGACGATACCCTTTTGCATCATACATCGCCCATGCTGATTTGTTTTCTTCAATTATCAAGTACTGATTATTAGCATTTGATGCGAGAGTTTTCCATCCTGAAATGTAATCATCTATGGATGTAGAAGTATTATTGTCATACTGTGCAACAACATATTCAGCCATTTTCCATAAAGAATTGGCTCGTGTACTCAATCCGTCGTTTAGCAAAGAGCTTCTTGATGTCTCTCTATAAGAGCCAAGATAGGTTTGTGAATCATATCGTTCAACAAATTGAGTTAATCCTTGTTTGATGTCTGAGAAAACCATTTTTCGAAATTATTTATTGTTTGTGGATAAGGTGAGGACGCTCCTATTGGGAATCCCATAAGATATTCTGCATGCAATGCTGTTGGTTTTCCAAATATTCGCACATATTTAACACAAGATGGATGTTTTTGCATAGAGGCATAGTGATAGTTCCCCATTGTTGTTGGAGTATGAACAAATATTGGGTCATCGGGATTTTGCTGTTTAATCCAAGTTGTACATTTTTCAAAAACAGCATCTATTTCTTCGGAATTAACATTCTCACTATCATAATTATGCTTAAGATGTCTGTTAACTAAAACCCTAAAAGCAACAGCTGCCGCTATTGGCGCTTGGGCATTACCAACTCCTCTTTTTTGTGGGGCCAATACTGGAACTGGAGAAGGATATGTTATCTCGTTAGGATTCTCTTGCCAAAATAAAGCTTTTAATTTAGGGAGTGAAGACAGGTGTTCTGCAATTTTATTGAATACCTTGGGACTTTTTACTGCAAGCAACCAAAAACGGGGTCTTTTATGGTCTGCATCAAGATCCATACAAGCGACACGACAACGTTCAACCTTATATCCAATACTCTCTAGATCTTTTTTTGCAGTATCAATTGCTTCTATTATCACGTTTTCTCCAAAAACGACAGGGGCATTTGATTCTTTCACAAACCTGAACATTTCTGGCCAAAGGTTTTTTTCTTGAATGTTATTACCATGTGCAGCATAACTAAAAGCTTGACAAGGGAATCCTCCGCATAAGATGTCAAAAGAATTCTTAAAATCTTTGCCATTGAGTGCTTTAATATCCCCAAAAATTGGAAATTCATCAAACCATCCATCTTTTTGCCTTTGCTCTAATACCTTTTGACAATATTGGTCTATTTCCACTCCGCCACAACAAGTATGTCCTAATAGTTCACCGCCATAGATTCCTCCACCAATTCCAGCAAAGAGGTGAAACTCTTTTATTTTTGTTTCGTTGTTCATTGTTCTATCTTCCAAACAAATTTTATCCCCCAAAGATATAAAAATCCAGAAAACTAAAGCGAAGGGAGAGAGAGGATAAAAATTTTTTTTGAACAAATAACAAGCATACTGTCATCAACCGTCCGTTCCACTCCAGAGCATAAGGTAACCATTTTATTGGTGTCAATAAAATGGTCTGATGCCTTCATAAAGATTTCATTGCGCACCTTTAGCCAAAGCTATCATTTTGCTGACGTCAGCAAAATGATCCTGTATAAGTTGAAACAAACTGTTTTGAGGAATATCTGTCTCTCTTATTTCCCTTCATTCTTCAACATTTTCTTCGTTTCGTTTGCCAAGCGTCGTTCAACTTTCTTCACATCTTCGGCAGGAGGAAGATTTTCGGGGACAATGCCTCGTTCAACAAGCATTGTTCGAACGGCAGTGTTGTTGTCGATATGTTCTTTGGTAATGGGGGCTTCGCCTTGAAGGTCTTTAGTCTGCACGTTCACACTCGTCATTTCGGCGGCAAAATCCTTTGCCTTAATGCTTATGGTTGGCAGAAAATCGGCAAGCGGACGAGCTTGTGGCACACCCAACCGTTGTTTCATCATATTCGTGCTAAGTCGAAAAAGAGCTTGGTCGCCTTTCGAACGAATAACAGCAAACGTTTGGTCATTTACACCACGTTCGTACAGTATGCCCGATAGCTTTTTCTCTGTTTCCTGCAATTTGGCACGTGCCTGCACACGTTCAACCTCCATCAGTCGTTGTTCTATGAGTTCCGCACGACGGGTCTGAACGGCAAAATACGTTTGTGCAAATGCTATCTCCGGTTTACGAGGGTCACCGTTTTGTGCCACCAGATAACAGGCATATCGCGTAAGCATAATGTCATCAACCTTGCGTTCCGCACCAGATCCTAAATAGACCATTTTGCTGACGTCAGCAAAATGGTCTGTTACCGATTGGCCTGCATTCTTACAAGCTTCCTTAGCTTTGTCTATTACATTGATAAAATTACGCCATTGCGTATAACCAAGCAAAATGCTTATTTCTCGTGCACTCCAACATTCGGTTTCGTCAACCTTACAAACTGTCTCTTCAAAGTTTTTGAAAAGGTCTTGAATCTCTTCTTTTTTCATCTTGTTTTTTGTTTTAGGTATGTATAAACTTTTCTTCACAAAAATACATATTTCTTCCTTATTTTCAAATGAATTTCATTGAAAATCAATCACTTATAATTTCTTGTAGATGCTATCTGTTTTCTTATTTATGGTTATATTTTGTAGATTTATTTCTATTTATAAACCATACAAAATTCGTGAGGGATTTGTAGGGACGCGCCGCGTCCCTACAATAGAAACCGGTCACAATTTGTGACCAGTTAGCTCATTGCGGGAAAAATTTGGACAAAAAAAATAGGATGCCAATTTTGACATCCTATCTTTTAACTATCTGTGACATTTGTTATTCAACCAACACTATCACTTTGTTAGCCGATTGTTCAACAACACCACCAGTAATCTCGAATGTTTGTTGTTGATTCTGGTCATCAACAATTACGACGTTTCCGGCAGCAAGTGTAGCCACTATCGGAGCGTGGTTTTCCAATATCTCGAAAGAACCGTCGCTTCCTGGCAAATTGATTTGTTTTGCCGAGCCGGAGAACAATTTCTCAGATGGTGTAATGATATCAATTGTCATAATCTCAACTATTTAGAGTTTTTCAGCATTTCCTCACCTTTGGCAATTGCTTCTTCAATTGTACCAACAAGGTTGAATGCTGCTTCTGGATATTGGTCAACTTCACCATCGATAATCATATTGAAGCCCTTGATAGTGTCTTCAATTGAAACCAACTTACCTGGCATACCCGTAAACTGTTCTGCAACGTGGAACGGTTGTGACAAGAAACGTTGAACACGACGTGCACGTTGTACCACCAATTTGTCTTCCTCAGAAAGTTCGTCCATACCAAGAATTGCGATGATATCTTGTAATTCCTTATTCTTCTGAAGAATGTTAATGACTCTTTGAGCAGTCTTGTAGTGAGCGTCACCAACGATTTCAAGCGTAAGAATACGTGAAGTCGATTCCAATGGATCAACGGCAGGGTAGATACCCAACTCAACAATCTTACGGCTCAACACCGTAGTTGCATCCAAGTGGGCGAATGTCGTTGCCGGAGCAGGGTCAGTCAAGTCGTCGGCAGGCACATAGATTGCTTGTACCGAAGTGATTGAACCACGTTTTGTTGAGGTAATACGTTCTTGCAAAAGACCCATTTCCGTTGCCAATGTAGGTTGATAACCTACGGCCGACGGCATACGTCCCAACAAAGCCGAAACTTCGGAACCTGCCTGCGTGAAACGGAAGATGTTGTCGATGAACAACAAGATATCACGACCGCCAGATTTTTCGTCGCCGTCACGGAAGTTTTCAGCGATAGTCAAACCCGACAAAGCCACACGCGAACGTGCCCCGGGTGGTTCGTTCATCTGTCCGAACACCATCGCCAACGAAGAGTTTTTCAAGCCCTCTTTGTCGATTTTGTCAATATCCCAACCGCCTTTTTCAAGACTTTCTTTGAATTCGTCACCATATTTTACGATGCCTGCTTCAATCATTTCACGAAGCAAGTCGTTACCTTCACGAGTACGTTCACCCACACCAGCGAACACCGACAAACCGTTGTGCGCCTTCGCGATGTTGTTGATCAACTCTTGGATAAGCACAGTCTTACCTACACCGGCACCACCGAACAAACCAATCTTACCACCTTTCGAGTATGGCTCAATCAAGTCGATAACCTTGATACCTGTGTAAAGCACTTCGGTACTTGTAGAAAGTTTCTCGTATTCTGGCGGATTAGCGTGGATTTGATAACCACCTTCTTTTGAAACTTCGCCAATACCGTCGATGGCGTCACCAGTCACGTTGAACAAACGTCCACGAACTTTGTCACCAATAGGCATCGTGATTTGTACGCCTTTTGCAATAACGTCCATTCCACGCGACATACCGTCGGTAGAGTCCATTGCAATAGTACGAATGGTATTTTCACCAATGTGTTGTTGGCATTCCAACACAACTACTTGACCATCGGGTCTTGTTACTTCAAGCGCATCATTGATACTTGGCAGAGTACTGCCTTCTTGTTCAAAACTAACGTCCACAACCGGACCAACGATTTGAACTATTTTACCAATATTTTCAGCCATACAATCTTTTATTTTGATTTATTTTATTTTGTACGTTACCACAAAATTACAATTTTTTTGATTTCAGCAAAAATAAATGAGCAAAAATTTTATGGATAACCGAAAAATGATGGTTGTTGAACGAAAAATCAAGATTGAAGAATGAAACAAGTGGTAAATGATTCATCGCTGTTGGCAACATGTGCCGTTAGGCACAAAATATTGGTAGAAAACGATTTTCCCCTCTTATTAAACGTGCAATAGCACCAATCTCTATCTCACCACCTGTTTTTTAAAAGAAACAATTATTGGCAAATGGTCACTGATGCCACCTTTGTAGAACGTCCCCTGATAGGTTCTTCGTGGCGTTGTTTCGCCTGTCTTGGCGCTTCGGTCAAGCAAGAAATCATTTTGTAAAACGGCATATTCAACGGAATAATCTTTCAAAAAACGATTGCTCACCATAGCTTGATCCAAGAAATTCCATTGTCCTTGGAATTTATAGGTGCCTTCGGCTTTCTTGTCTTCAAGCGACAACAGGCATTGCTCGCAATCGGTTCCGACTTTTTTTGCTTGCAGTCCTTCCACGATACTTCTGTCGTCGGGATAATCGTTGAAATCGCCGGAAACAATGACGTATGCGTTGGGGTTTTTCGCAAACAAGCTGTCAATGTGCATACGAACGCATTGAGCCACAACCATTCTGTATTGCTCGCTTACGTCCTGTCCGCCACGACGCGAAGGGAAATGACATTCAAAAATATGAACTGTGTCCTTCGTTGCAGTCATTATGCCCGAAACATAGAGAATATCTCGAGTTTTTCGGTTTTTGTCGTCAAAAACTACTCGCAAAGGACTGTGTGTCAATGGTTTGAACGTTTCTTCGTTATAGAGCAGTGCCACGTCAATTCCTCGGGCATCTTCGGAATCGTAGTGTATATAGTTATAATGTAACTTGTACAAATTCGTGCGATGGAGCAAATCTCGCAAGCACGTGTCGTTTTCAACCTCACACAGACCAATCACGTCGGGATTGTGCCAATTTTGTGCAGCGGCGACAATCACTTTCGATATGTTCGTCAGTTTTTTCTGATAGCGATACGAATTCCATTCCCGTTTGGCAGAAGGGAGAAATTCGTTGTCGTTTTTCTGGGGATTGTCAATCGTATCAAATAGATTTTCAACGTTATACGACATAAATAGAAAATCGGGCGTTGATTGGGCAAACATAGCCGAAGCGATACCTGTAAACGCTATCACAACCGCAACAAGTCCTATCAAGAGAAATATGTTATTCTTGTCTCGTTTCATAATAATATTCCATTGCTCCTACGTCGGGTTTCCCGTCTTCTGTGCGAGAGTGGTTCAGCAAATCAACAGGATGAAGATTCGCATACTCTAAATTGCCGATATTCATCGCCTGCGAAAGCGTGTCAAGACGGAAGGTCGTGTTGCTTGCAAATAGTTTTTTCTCGGAATCGTAGAAAAGATTTTCTTTATAATAAGCACTATCCGATTTTGTGTATGTATCGCGAAGCAAGCAATTCTTGATAAGACACGAAAGCGAGTTGTCGCCATTTTTCGCCGCCATCGAAATCTCGTTTGCCATAGTACCTATTATAATAGTATTGTAAAAATACGCCTGCTGAATGGGCGACGCTGTCGTGTCGTCGTCGGTGATATAGACCGAAGGATA
Source organism: Bacteroidales bacterium (assembly GCA_017642535.1). Classification (GTDB taxonomy): domain Bacteria; phylum Bacteroidota; class Bacteroidia; order Bacteroidales; family UBA1715; genus UBA1715. The sequence continues at coordinate 35,496 of JAGCOW010000038.1, forward strand.
ATACTTACGACCTTGCGGAGTGCCTTCATTATAAATAGTATTGTGTACGGAATTGAACCAGCCGCCCTGAATGCGTAACACATTATATTCGGTATTTACCCAAACGCAGTTGTAGCTGTCGATGTGGGCATTTTGGGCATACACGCCATAGCCCGACATATTGGAAATTTGCGTGTTGTTTATGTCACATTGAATCTGATTGTCGGGGTCGCCTTGGAACACCAACCCGTTCACGCCGTTTTTAATTATGGCGAAACTAACTTCGTTATTCGTGCTTGTTGGTTCAAAAATGATGCTGCCCCACTGACCAGGAAGCAATTGGTAGGTGTCTTCCAATCTGTCGGACGAGATGAAGATGGGTTTTTCGCCTGTGCCTTTCATTTTCAACGTGCCCCGTACAATGATATTGGCGCCGTAGTGCATATAAATCTTCGCACCGCTTTCCACCGTCAAAGTCTCACCGGCGTTGACTATCAGCGAGTCGTAAATCACATAAGGTTTGTCGGCGGTGAACGTCGTTGTCTGTAATGCCGTACCTTTATAATTTATCACGTCTTGTCCCCATGCGGTAAACACCACCTTGCTTTGAATGGAATTATATTCCACAATCAGAAAATCCTCGTGATACAATGCCGTATCAACCTTTTGCCCGTTGAGTTTCGTCTGCACAAAGACCATAATGCTGTCGCCTGCGGCAATGTCAATGTTTTTTATTTCCGGTCCCTGTACTCCGTTCACATTGATGTAGAACTGCGATGATTTTCCTTCGGAAAGATATATTCTGTCAATTTTTATGATTCCGTCCTGTTCGTTTTTGATTTGAAACCACTGCGTTATGCTTCCTTTTTCGGTGAAAATAGTGTCGAAGCTGATGGTGTCGGCAGAAAAAGTGAGCACGTTTGATGGCTGTGAGGCATATTGTTCACGTTCGCACGAAGCCCATAAAAGCAACGAGACAACCAATCCAACCAGCGTTATTCGAAATTTCATGTCTTGTATAACGGAATAATTTCAAATTTATTTGTCGCAAAGTTATCAAACTTGTTGCAACGAAAAAAATAAAAATTTAATCGGTGTTTGTATTGTTTTTTTACAAATTTTCCGTACCTTCGCAATGTTAGTCATTTTGACTTTATGGAGAAAAAAATTGAAAAGGAAATAAATGAATTAACGTTGTTTGAAGGACTTCAACGCGAAGACCTCGTGTATGTGTACCGAGGAATCTTCTCGCAAGCTATTACCGACAGCATTATCGCGTTGACGGAGAATAACTTGACTTTGGTTGGAGAGTCTTCGAAACTAAAGAAACGCGTGTTCTCTATTATGGTGGAATGTCTGCAAAACATTACGCGCCATCAGTTTGTTGATGGTCACGAAGATGTTTCGGGAGACCAGTCGGGTATGTTTGTGATTTGCAACAAGGACAATTCGTACCAAATGACATCGGGAAACGTGGTAAACAAGGAGGCGATTCCACACTTGACAGAATTGTTGGAAAAAGTCAACAGTCTTGACAAAGAATCGCTCAAACTTTATTACAAACAAGTGCTTGAAGACGGAAGCATATCGTCAAAAGGAGGTGCCGGACTTGGTTTGATTGAGATGGCTCGTAAGTCGGGGAACAAATTATTCTATTCTTTTGAAAAAATTAACGAGGCACTTTCGTATTTCTATATGAATACCTCTATTTCACAACAACTTGACGAGGTTCCTATCGATTTTATTGACATTCAAGATGTTGTAGCACTTCACAAATTCATTCTGAAAAAAAATATTACGCTGATTTTCAACGGAGGATTGAATCAAAAAAGTTTGATGGACATTCTTTCGCTTATCAACGAACAGGCACTGGGTAGCTTGGAACGCAAGAAAAAGACCTACAATGCTATGGTTGAGTTATTACAAAATGTTGTGAAACACGGAGTCAAGCTCGACGAAGAAAAAATGGGAGGAAATCCCGTTATCTTCTTCATCTCACAAAATGGCGACGACTATGTCCTCAGTGCAGGAAACTACATTCTTAACACATCAATCAGTCGTATTGAAGAGAAAATCAATTTCCTCAATTCCCTTGAAAACAAGGAACTTGACGACTACTATGTAAAATGTTTGCTTAATTTTGACGTTGACAATAGCAAAGAAGCAGGTTTGGGATTCATTGATTTGCGAATGAAAAGTTGTCATAAGTTACAATATGAAATAACACCAGTGAATGATACGTTATCATTCCTACTAATGCAAGTAACTGTCTAATATGGAAGCTCTACGTATAGAAGAAACCGAAGATACACCGAAAGTTATTCTTGACCCCGAAAACAACGTGTTTTCTATTTCGGGTCGCTCGCTGCCGGAAGATTCCGTAGCATTTTACACGTCAGTGTTTGACTGGCTTCAACAATATGCCGAAGTTGCCGAAAAAGATATGGACTTTGAGTTCTTTATGGAATACTTTAACACGTCTTCGGCAAAACAGATTGCAAAAATTTTCTTGTTATTGGAAAAATTAAACGATAAAGTGTTCGTTCAGGTAATTTGGAGATGCAAAAAAGACGATGTCGATATGGCTTCGTCGGGGATGAGGTTCTCCAAGTTACTGAATCTTGAATTTGAAGTTCGAGAAGAAGAATAACTCTTGGCCTCGTAGTTCAATGGATAGAATAGTTGTTTCCTAAACAATTGATTTGGGTTCGATTCCCAGCGTGGCTACACAATGAAAAAAATAATTTCCACAATAGTTCTTGGCTTTTTCGCGATGTGTGCTTTTGCACAATCCGACATTGACTGCCGTCTTACAAAATCGTTCATCAATCAGAATATGAAGGAATGGAACGTTTTTATAGATGAGTTGACCACAGAATTCGATAAGACGAAGTCGGCCGATGTGCAGTTCAAACGTGCTGTGGTGCGACATCTTTATATTGCGTATTTGCTTTTTAACGATAAATCGTCGAAACAAATTGATATTCAGTTAGATGCGTTAGGAAAAGATGTTGAGGAGCTTGAAAAGAACGAAACGTATTCCAAGACGGTACTTGCCTTGAAATCACCATATTATGCATATTCCGCACTCAACAATCCTCTTACGGCGGTATATCGTCTGCCAATGAGTTTTTCTGCTGCAAAAACTGCCATCGACGAAGCGAAGGATTCTCCGTATAGTTGGGCTGAATATGGTAATTTACAGTATTGCTACGCACTTTTTATCGGTGGTGATTTTGACGACGCCGTTTCTTCGTTTCAAAAAGCGATAACGCTTATGGAAAAGAAAGAGAAAAATTTGTCGTGTAACTGGTACTATCTCAACACGTTACTATTTCTCGCCAAAAGTTATGAGGATGGCAAAAAACTTGACAAGGCAAATCAGGTGTACGACAAAATTCTAAAAATCCGTCCCGATTACGAAGCGATTCATCGGTGGAAACACTAACAAATGACGAACGAAGAGGGAAGAATTAAAAATGAATTAATTCTTAATTCTAAAATTCTTTTTATTTTTGCACTACAAAAACCATATAAATATGTTCTCAGGAATAGTTGAAGAATGTGCCAAAGTTGTTGGCATTGAAAAAGACCAGACAAACATCCATTTTACGCTTACGTGCAGTTTCGTGAAAGAGCTTACGATTGACCAAAGCGTGGCTCACAACGGTGTGTGCCTGACGGTTGTGAAGAAAACCGACACGACTTACACGGTAACAGCAATGCAGGAAACGCTCATAAAATCAAATTTGGGCGACTTGACGGTGGGCGACGAAGTGAACGTGGAACGTAGTATGAATATGAACGGCCGATTGGACGGTCACATTGTGCAAGGTCACGTTGACCAGACCGCCGTGTGTACAAAAATAGACGAAGCCGATGGCAGTTGGTATTTCACGTTTGAATACGACCCTGCACAAAAGGATTATATAACCGTTGAAAAGGGCTCTGTTACAGTCAATGGCGTTAGTTTGACCGTGGTCAATTCACAAAAGAATTCGTTTCAAGTGGCTATCATTCCTTACACGTTTGAAAACACCAACTTTCATAATTTCAAGGTTGGCACTCGTGTAAATTTGGAATTCGACATCATAGGCAAATACATTGCTCGCTACTTGGAGCTGCAAGGAACGATTAAATAGTGTCTTTCGTTTTAGAACGTCTTCGGGAGTTGCTTCAACTATTCTTTCCCGAAACGTGCGAAGTTTGCGGAAAAGCCCTTCGTTATGGTGAACATCTGCTTTGTACGGATTGTCTTTTGGACATTCCCCAGATTTATTTGCACAACAAGGAACGTAATCCAGTAGAAAAGATGTTTGCCGGACAAGTTCAATTTGAACGTGCGACAGCATTTTTCAATTACCAGAAACACAACAATTACGCACATCTCATTCATAAACTGAAATACCAAGGTCGCGACGATATTGGAATATGGTTAGGTGAAATGTTTGGCGTGAAACTGCAGGACTCGGGATTTCTCGACGGCATTGACGCAATAGTGCCTATTCCGTTGCATCCCAAACGACAGCGAAAACGAGGGTACAACCAAAGCCAGATGATAGCCGAGGGCATTGCAAATATTACGAAAACGCCCATCATTACCGATGCAGTAATTCGAAAGATTTACACTAACACACAAACTCGAAAAAACAAAGAAGAACGAGCAGAGAATGTTCAAGGAATATTTGAAGTAATCGATAATAAAGTACTCGAAAACAAGCATATACTCATCCTTGATGATGTAATAACTACTGGAGCAACGTGCGTTTCGTGTGCCGAAACAATTTTACAAAACTCAAACGTGAAATACGTTAGTTTTGCGAGTATCGCGTTGGCAAATTAGAGATTATTTCCCCATCGAAAACCATTATGTTCAATGCCTACCAAATCAATAATGCGGTCAATCACCGTATTGCACACATCTTCTATGGTTTGCGGGTTTGAATAGAATGAAGGATTTGCTGGGCAGATGATTCCGCCTGCTTGAGTAATCAATTCCATATTTTTTATGTGAATCAAACTGAATGGCGTTTCGCGGACGGCGAGAATCAGTTTTCTTCGTTCTTTGAGCATCACGTCGGCTGCACGGCTAATGAGCGTGTCGGCCGTTCCGTGAGCAATTCTGCCCATTGTACCCACGCTACAAGGGCAAACAATCATTGCATCGTATTTTGCTGAACCAGAAGCTATGGGAGAAAAGAAATCCGTGTCGGCATATTCCGTGAAATCATAGATGTTTGGGGGAGACGGCATTTCGTGTTTCCACACATCCTTCGCCGTTTGGGAGAACACCACGCACACTTCGTCAATCTGATTCCGCAAGGCATTCAGTTTGTCGAACAAACATTGGGCATACAATGAACCCGATGCACCGGTGACCGCAACGATGATTTTCATTTTTTTCAATGTAGAGACGATGTGCACATCGTCTCTACTAGAATATTATTTTTTCTTTTGAATAGCCGCATTGTATCGTGCGTTCATCACCTTGAGAATATCGTTGGTGATGTTCAACTGCTCTTCGGCGTACAATACGCTGCTTTGGTACGCATTGTTCAAAATAATCTTGTATTTGCCGTCGGCATTGTAGAATTTTATACAAGCGTGAACGCTGTCAATCAGCTGGTCAAGGAGTTTTTGCTCTTTCACAGCCAATTCCTGTTGCTTCTTTTGCTGTTCGGCGTACAAATTCTGCTGACGTTGACCAAGTTCAGCTTCTTTTGCCTGAGCGTCGGCAGACGTAATAATTCGTTTTTCTATCTGATACTGAAAATCTTCCACATCTTTTTGAAACTGCTCTGCCTTTTTCTGCAATTTTGCTTCTTCCGAAGAAACCAAATTTTGATATTGTTTTTCTAACTTCTGGTAATACAAATAGTTATGCATTACAGAATCAACAATTACGTAAGCAATAGGGAAGTTTGCCTCAACCATTTCTTCGTCGGCGAAAATAGCTTCGAGCGAAGTATCAACTTCGGTTGTAACAGGTTCTTTTACTGCCTCGGCAGAAGGTTTTTTGGCATACAGCACGAACAGCAAAATAATTGCCGCTCCGAAAATAATGTTTACGATTAGATTACCGTTTTTCATGTCCTTAAAATTTAGTTCACGAAAATACAGATTTATTTTTAATGGCTACCGCTTTTCCTTAAAAAACTTCTGCATCAGTTCTTCGCATTGTTCTTTGAGAACGCCGCCAACCACTTCGGTTTTGGGATGAAGAATTTTGTCGTGCAGTTCCGAAACGTGTCGCTTTACGTCGGATGCACCATAGACGATTTTACCTAATTGCTCCCAATATGCTGCACCACAGCACATTACGCACGGTTCAACGGTCACATACAGGGTACATTTTTGAAGACTTTTTCCTCCAAGAAAATCCGTGGCGATAGTAAATGCCTGCATCTCGGCATGGGCGGTTGGGTCGTTCAGCGTTTCCGAAAGATTGTGGGCACGGGCTATGATTTGCCCCTCGCACACAATCACACAACCAATAGGAACTTCATCCTTTTCGTACGCCATTTTCGCCTGCGCAAGCGCCTGCTCCATATAATATTCGTCGGTCTTTTTTTCTGCCATAATTTGTATTTTTCTTGTAAACAAATATAGGTAAAAATCCCTCAGTAATAAAGTTTTTTATCTTTCTCGAATTTTGTTTTTACGCATGGGCAATGAATTTCTTACAGCAAAATATGCGTGCTACCTATATATTTTGTAGTTGTTTTGGGAATGCCATGTGCGTGTGCAAGTTGTTGCCAGTGGCTTACGCTTTCCACAACTTGGTCTATGATTGAGCCAGGGAATTTTATGTTTACATTGCGGGCAATTGCCAACAAATCGTTTCGGGTTATGTTGTCCCACTTGTTGTTTATCGACATTTGGTGTGACGAAGTCCACGGACCGTTTGGATTGTATGCCCACGAAACATCGTATGCCGGCGACAGCGACCAACGTCCGTTTTTGTCCATAAGGAACGAGATGTTTTTCGTGTGGTCGTCTTGGTTGCGTGCCACTACGTTGAACACCATCCGTCGATACATTTCTTCCGCTTGTGAGTAGGTGAGCCGCAATTGGCGCATTACTTGAAACGCTTGCTCGTAACTGAAGGAATGCAACATTTTGTAATCGTAATGGGCTATGCCACAGAGTGTTTGCATGTGCAGTTTCTCGTTGTGTCCGGCTCGGTCGAAACGGCGTGTCATAAAATGTGCACGTCCGTTTTCTTCGAGCAGGCGGCATTCTGTCATTGTTATGCCAGC
>JAGCOW010000039.1 GCA_017642535.1 Bacteroidales bacterium
ACAGGTATTCTTTTAGAACCTTATTTGCCCATTGGCGGAACAATGTGGCGTTTCGGGAATTGACACGATAGCCGACAGAAATTATCACATCAAGATTATAATACTCTATTGTTCGAAGAACGGTACGGCCATTTTCATTTTGAACTGTTGCATTTTTTGCAACAGTTGCCTCTCGTTCCAATTCTTCTTCTTTGAAAATAGTAGCTATATGTCTGGATATTACAGACTTATCTCTTCCGAACAATATGGACATTTGATTTAACGTCAGCCAAACGGTTTCCTCATCTAACCGCACTTCCAACGACACCGTTTCATTGGGTTGGTACAGGATTATTTCGCTTTTTGGGCTTGAATCCATTTCTTTTTTCATAGTTAACTACTCTTAAAAATTGGTTGCCCAAAAGTAGCGATTCTTTTTTGACTATGCAATCATTCCTAACAAAGAAAGGCCACCTCTCGGCAGCCTTTCCTATCTCCTCATTCCTAAATTCTAACTATTCCACATCTTGTACAAGACGGACAGAAAACTTAAGATAGCGCCAATCTGCACGTTCTGTATTAGAATCGTATAGACTAAAGTCATATATAAAGTCAGAATTTTTGGGTGTCGATGACCAATAGAAACCTGTCGATAAAACCTTTCGAATTATACAAACATTATTATCTGGATTATAGAAGCCATTTCCTGCTGCAGGAAGAAACACCGCTCCATTAGCTTCCATCTCCGACCATTCTTCAGCAGAATATGTATTCATGCCAATACTTGTGAATGTTACATCGCTTGGCAACTTCCAATCATCGGGCAATAAAACCAGACCTTTTACATTATTAATGGTGGCACTACCCTTCTTGTTTTTAGCATCTATTCTGGTGGCGATTAGGTACACCCATTCGTCCTTTGTGAGCGTCCGCCACAATCCTGCTTGATTTCCTCCGTTGGAAATCTTGTTGTAAACGCCCCAGTCGTAGTTTGTGCCTGTAATATCATTTAATCCGTCACCATAGTCGGAGAGGGTTATGCTTGTCATATATGGAAATTTATCATTATAACCGCTCGTTCCCCAACCAAACAAATCAATCCAACCTTCATAGTTTTCAGAGATATATGCATTATCACTCCCATTTACCGTACCTCCACTATAACCTTCACTATCTGGTGTTTGTGTCCCCACAAAATCCCATTGGTGTTCTGCAAAACGCCATATACCTGTGCTTACTTGGTATTGCAAGTTGCCCTGCGAAAAATAAATTTGCTTGTCATCCGAAACGGAAAATTTACCTCTAATAGGCGGATTCAACTGTTTATCAAGTTTTGCGACTTTTGCATTCAATTCAGAAAGAAGATTATCAACATCGGATTTTTTGTAATACTCGCTCAAATCAACATCGGCATTTCCTGCTTTTGCGGCATAGAGTGCGTATGGCACTGCCAATAGTGGCGTTACGCCCGAAATTTGCTTGCCGTCGAATTCGGCAACAGTTTTTACAAAATATGGAGCATTGCTCCAGTCAATCTTTGCAAATTTTTCAGCATCCTTGCTACCCAATTCAAAGGTCATCAAACCGTTTGCGTTGGTGGTAACTTCGTGATTTTCAGCGTAAACCTCCGCACCTTCGTCGGTTCCCTGCAAAATCTGCACGCTTACCGTAATCGGCTTTTCAGCCACAATCTTACTTTCCGCGTCCCGCACCACGCCTTGGTAACTGAATGTCTGCGGAATCTGGGCGAACGACAACAACGCCGCAATCGCCAAAGTCAATGTTAAAACTAATTTCTTCATTTTTATACGTATTTAATTAAACAAAATTTATTTTTCTTTTTTGATGAGATGTCTCACTCTGCTCCGCTTCGTTCGACATGACGACAATCATTGTGAATTGTGCATTATAAATTAAGCATTACGCATTAATACTAATTCCTAACTACTTTGAATTTCTTCGCCTTCCCGTCCATCTTCACTTCAAGGAAATACACGCCTGGTTTGTACGCACCCATTTGGATTTGGGTTTCCGAACCGTTTGCCGTGCCTTTTGTCACCAATGCCGAAGAATTGTTGTACAAAGCATAGGTCACGGTGCCAAAATCGCCGTCAATTTTCAGGTTCAGCACGTCGCTCGTTGGGTTCGGGTATGCCGAAAGTTGGATTTCGGTGATTTCAATGCCCGTTTCCGTTGTGATTTCAAAGGCTTGCTGAACGCCCTGCGCAATGCTTCCGCCGTCGCCCGTAGCCGTAAGGTAGGCAACCTGCCCAATGGTGGCACTCACCGTTCCATCGCCCGTGGCCTCGTAGCCCGCCGACGAAACCGCACTCTGCGCAAACGACCCAACCGCCGCCGCCACAAGTGCCATTGTTGTAATTAGTTTTTTGTTCATATGTATATGTTTTAGTTAAACAATATTTTTCTTTTTTGACGAGATGTCTCACTCCGCTCCGCTTCGTTCGACATAACGGCGGTCGTTGAGCTTGTCGAAACGACCGTTGTGTGTGTGGCTTCGGCAAGCTCAGCCACCACGACAAGCTCAGCCACTCCATTCCCCCTACATTGTGCATTATGCATTGTGAATTTTGCATTACTAATTGAGCATAAAAAAAGCGACTCCTCGGCACGTGCCGAAAAGTCGCGTAGCGTATTCAGTCCACGTAAGTGGTTATTTACGAGAGAGTTGTGTGTGTGTGTGTGTGTG
>JAGCOW010000040.1 GCA_017642535.1 Bacteroidales bacterium
CCATAATGGCTTATCAAAACGCAATCGTATGAAATTTATTGACCAATATTTTTACAACAAACAAAAATCCAGGTCTCATTTTGACCATTAGACAATTTTCTTGTCTCTTTCAGGTCTCATTTTGACCAATAGGCCAAAAAACAAGATATGATTTGTGTGACAAAAAGTCAGACTTTGACACGTGGTATGATGAAATGAAAAACAAAAGCAATTTTGTTTTTCGAGGAATGTATGAAGCAAAGTTTCGTCTTTATACTACGGGGCAACGAAAATGGTTGGAAGATAATTTACAGAGAAAGATAAAATACCGAAATTTTATCTTTGGTATTTTAGAAGAGACAAAGAAGAATCCGTTTATGAGAAAATATATATCAACCTTTGGTATCGCTGCCAACGATTTGTTTTACATGAGTTATCTGCAACATTATGGTGCTCCCACTCCATTGTTAGATTTTTCATACTCTTTGGATACTTCGTTATTTTTTGCTATTGAAAAATTAAGAAAGCCTTTTTTATGTCCAAAGTCTATTAATAAATACTTTTCTGTTTATTATGTAGAACTGAATGATAGTATAAATTTTTTCAATCATCTTGAGTTTTTTACGGAGTTTGGTGTTGAGATTCCGCAACAACTGTCAACAAATTTTTTTACAAGGACAATAGACCCCCAAAAAATACACAACAATATTTTTGATAATGATGCATTATTTATACCTAATCCTTTAAAGAAATCAAATCTTGTTACTACAGATATTTATTGGGCAAATTTTAATATGGCAGCTCAAGATGGTTGTTTCTTTTTGTACCAAGATGAAGCGATGCCATTTGAAGAATATCTGATGACTAAAAACTATCCCGCAATAAAAATTCATTGCGTGGATATTCGCAAATCATTGGCTGGTTATGTACGAAGAAAAATAGGATTATCTCGAAAAGATGTGTATCCCGAACTAAAGGATTTGGCTCTTGAGTCGTATGAAACATTTAAGAAAGAATTAAAATAAGTATTAATATTAAATTTTATGTTTATGAAAAAATTTTTTATGTTTATTGCCACTCTGTTTGTAGCAAGCAGCATGTGGGCGTATGATTTTGAAGTGGACGGTATCTATTACAAGATGGTTGATGATGGTGTAGAGGTAACTTATAAACAAGATGAACCAAGTTATTCGGGCAGTATAACAATACCTTCCTCCGTGACATATGATGGGAAAAGATACACCGTAATTTCAATTGGAAGTGATGCGTTTCCTGGTTGTAGCGGCTTGACATCGGTAACAATTCCGAATAGTGTAACTTCGATTGGTCGTCTTGCTTTTGGGTATTGTTCTGGACTTACCTCAATAACCATACCTAATAGTGTAACTTCTATTGGGCAAGCTGCGTTTATAAATTGTAGGGACTTGACATCGGTAGCAATCCCGAATAGCGTAACTTCGATTGGAGAGAGTGTTTTTGAGAATTGTAACAACTTGATATCGGTAACAATCCCGAATAGCGTAACTTCTATTGGGGATCGTGCTTTTGGGAATTGTTCTGGACTTACCTCAATAACTATACCTAATAGTGTAACTTCTATTGGGGAATATGCGTTTACAGATTGTAGTGGCTTGACATCGGTAACAATTTCTAACAGTGTTACTTTTATTGGAGGCTCTGCGTTTTCTGGTTGTAGCGGCTTGACATCGGTAACCATTCCGAATAATGTAACTTCGATTGGGAATTATGCTTTTTTGGATTGTTCTGGTTTGACATCGATAACAATCCCTAATGGTGTAACTTCGATTGGAAGTTATGCATTTAATGGTTGTACAGGTTTGACTTCTATTACCATACCAAGCAGTGTAACAAAGGTGGAAGAATATGTGTTCTCGGGTTGCACGGCACTTAAAAACGTTACGTGTTTGGCATCAGTGCCGCCAACGGCATACGCCAACAGTTTCGAGAACTACAACGGTTATTTGTATATTCCCTGCGAGAGTAAGGACGATTACGATTTTGCTTCGTGCTGGGGTTCGTTCAAGCATGTGGAGTGCTTAGGAGCAGAACCAGTGGAATTAACCAAAGACGAGGTCGCTGTGGTTCCAGAGAAAACCGAGGCAGTGTTCTCAATGCCTAAAAACGAGAGTGCAAACTCCTACACGCTTACCATTTCAAACAATGGCGTAACATTCTGTTCTCTCACGTTCAACGCACAAGGTCAGTTGGCTAACATAGATTTCTCAACAAACAAGAGCTACGAGTTAAAATCGGGCGTTGAGGCGTTCCAATTCACGGTAACGGGTCTTTCAACGGCAGAAGACTACGGCTATTCTTTCAAGGCATTGGCATCAAACAAATCCGTGCTTAAAGAATACAGCGGTTCGTTCACAACCAAGAACGAAGATGGCACAGGCGGTAGCGTTCAAGGTGGTGGCGAAGGAAGCGGACAAGGTGGCCAAGGCGGTTCAACCGCAGTTTCCGAGGTTTCCAACACCACGGCGGTTACAGTCGTAAACGGTCAAATCCTTGTAAACGGCGAAGCACCAGCATTCGTGGTAACCGTTTCGGGTAAGAAAACCGCAAATGCAAACCTCAAGGCAGGGGTGTATTTTGTGGTTGCAGATGGGGAAACCGTAGGCATTTCGGTACGGTAATTCTGTAGAGACGCGATTAATCGCGTCTCTACAAATCATTGCAAATGTTACAAATCAAAGGTCGTCGCAAGGCGGCCTTTTTTAATGCACAATGCTCAATGCGTAATGCACAATGGTGAGATTCCTCACTTCGCTGGGAATGACGGGCGTGGTGGGGCTTTTCTCTTTCTGCCCCAAATTCACGTCTTTTCGAGCGAAAGCGAGAAATCTCAAAATATTAAACGAAAGTCCCCCGATTTTTTTCAAAAAAAATACCCTATGCGAAAATTTCGCATACTAAGTATATTTCTTTGCTATAAAGAAATAAAACTTAGTGGTTATGAAAACAACAAAACAATGGATTGTGACGTAAAAACCATAGGGAAACACATTAATAATGCCCTACGCGGTAATTATTTTTTCTATTGCACTAAATTTTAATTACTTTTGCAAAACCATAAAATGTACTTGTATTTATGATAGTCTGTATTGCTGAAAAACCGAGTGTTGCGAAAGATATTGCTCACGTATTGGGGGCAAATACAAGCCATGATGGATATATGGAAGGTAACGGCTATCAGGTAACGTGGACATTTGGTCACCTTTGCACATTGAAGGAACCTCACGATTACACTGATTTGTGGAAATCGTGGTCGCTTTCGCGATTGCCGATGATTCCTCCACAGTTTGGCATAAAGTTGATAGATGACAAGGGAATAGCCAAACAATTCCACACGATAGAAACGCTGATGAAACATGCCGACAAGATTATAAACTGCGGTGATGCCGGTCAGGAAGGGGAACTGATTCAGCGCTGGGTAATGCAAAAAGCTGGTGCAAAATGTCCTGTGGAACGACTTTGGATTTCTTCGCTGACCGAAGATGCTATCAAAGATGGTTTTAATAACCTAAAACCTCAGGATAATTATCAATCGCTGTACGAGGCAGGCTTGGTGCGTGCAATCGGTGATTGGCTTTTGGGAATGAATGCCACACGCCTCTATACGCTGAAATATGGGCAAAACAAACAGATACTTTCTATTGGTAGGGTGCAAACGCCCACATTGGCGATGATAGTCAATCGTCAGCAACAGATTGAAAATTTCACGCCCGAACAGTATTGGGTGTTGTCAACGGTGTATCGTGACACGACGTTTACTGCAACGTCGGGAAAATTTTCTTCGCAGGAAGAGGGGCAAAAGATTTTGGATGAAGTAAAAGATGGGCTGTTCACCGTGACCGACGTATCGGAGAAAAAAGGTACGGAAGCACCGCCACGCTTGTTCGACTTGACTTCGTTGCAGGTGGAGTGTAACAAGAAATTTTCGTTTTCGGCAGACCAGACCTTACAGTTGATTCAAAGTTTGTACGAGAAGAAATTTACAACCTATCCGCGTGTTGACACGACATTTTTGAGTGATGACATTTATCCTAAATGTCCGCAGATAATGGGCGGTTTGGCTGGTGTGCCGTCGTACGTGCCGCTGCTGGAGCCGTTTAAGGGTAAAAAATTACCCAAAAGCAAAAAAGTGTTCGATTCGTCAAAAGTGACTGACCACCATGCAATTATTCCGACAGGCGTCACGCCTCACGGCTTGTCACAAAACGAGGAACGGGTGTTCGACCTTGTTGCGAAAAGGTTTATCGCCGTGTTTTATCCCGATTGTCAGTTTGCCACGACTACGGTTTTGGGCAAGGTTGGCAATTATGAATTCAAAGCCACGGGAAAACAGATTTTGAGCCCTGGTTGGCGTGTCGTATTTGGGAACGCTGGTCAAGACGACGAGGAAAAGAAAGATGAGGAGAAAACGCTGCCGTCGTTTACCAAAGGTGAGTCGGGACCACATAAGCCTGAACTTGCCGAAAAATGGACGCAACCACCGAAACCTTATACCGAAGCAACTTTGCTGCGAGCTATGGAAACAGCGGGAAAAATGGTTGATGACGACGAGTTACGTGACGCGTTGAAAGAAAACGGTATCGGACGTCCGTCAACGCGTGCAGCGATTATTGAGACATTGTTCAAACGGCGTTATATCATAAAAGACAAAAAGAACCTGATAGCAACTCCGACGGGCGTGGAACTGATAAATCTTATTTATGAGGAGTCGCTCAAAAGTGCGGAACTGACGGGAAAATGGGAGAAGAAACTGCGTGAAATAGAGCAAAAGAAGTATTCCGCAAAACAGTTCCTTGACGAGTTGAAAGTCATGGTTTCGGAGATTGTTACGACAGTTTTGCGCGACAACACCAATCGCCGTGTGGCAATTACGGAAGATGTGAAAAAGGAGACTGCAAAGAAGGCAAAGGGAGAAAAGAAAACTTCAAAACCTCGTCAGCCAAAGAAAAAATCCGAAGAAAAGCAAGACACAGCTTTGGTTGCCGATGATTCCATTATAGGAAAAGCGTGTCCTATTTGTGGAAAAGGGCAAATCATAAAAGGTAAGACGGCGTATGGCTGTTCGGAGTGGCAGTCGGGGTGTGCGTTTCGTTTGCCCTTTACGGAAACAAAGGCTTAAAATTCAAAGTTAAAGCGGATATATAATCCTTTTTTACTTATATCGCTGTGGTCAAGGTAATTGAGCCTCCAAATATATTCTAATCGGATGAATTTCAGTAAGTTGGTTACCCCGATTCCGGCTTCCATATAGGGCATGTTGAGTTCAAAGGTATTTTGTGGAAGAGTTAAAACGGAATTATTGTCGTTCAGCATTCTTCCATAGCAGGCTTTAAACGTGAGTAGTTCGCGTAGTTGCAGTTTTCGCAGGAGCCAAATTTTGTTAAAGAAAAATCCGTTCATCCCGTATTCGGCGTAGAGATTGACAAAAGCGTCACTCGCAAATTCAAGATATTTCATGTGATTGAAATAGTATTCCCCGCTGCTTCCCGTCTCGTTTCCTCGGTGAATCTCCATCATAGGGAATGGCACCGGTTTGTTTATCATACCTGTTTCAACCACATATTTCATCCGTCCAATACCGATGAGAATGTCATGTCGAACAACAAGTCGCAGTTGTGTGTACCAGTCGGTCGTATTGTTGAATGCATAGTTTCCGACCGAAACGTTGAAATGGCACACAGGATATCGTGAATCAATATAAATTCGTCGGAAGTGGTTGTTAGAAATAGCTTCTTTGTATGACAGGCGTATATCGAAGCTGAAATTATTCGTTGTGATACTTGAAACAGTATCACCCGACGGGGTTGTAATCGGCACATACGGCGGATTGTAGTGAATGGCGTGTGTATATGCGGGTTTAAGAATGATATTCGGGGAAATTTGTTGCTCGTATGCCACAACGCCTTTTTTCACGAAATATACGGCCTCGTTTTCGTTGTGTGCGGTAATAGCCGACAGTAGATTGTCATCGGATTGAACCAGCACATTTTCGCGAATGAAATCAAGTGGTTGCATATAGTCGCCGATACGATAGATATTTTGGTCGTATCGAATGTGAAATGCACCATAGTATTTGCTTGGCATTTTCAGCGAATACTGCAATCCATATTTGAACTGGTGGTTTTTGCATCCGTAGCCAAGATAACCGCCAAACAACATTTTGTCGTGAAATTTCTCTGACGTGCGAAAACAGAGATTAAGTCGTATTCCTTCAATTTTGTTACTTTGGATAAAGTACAAATATGGTCCGAAATCAATATAACCAAGCGGCAGATAGCCGTACATAAGCATATTCATCACTTTGTTCGCTGCTTTCACCGTACCTATGTTGTTGCTTGTTTCTATGGCTTTTTGAGTAACGATGTCGAGACTCGAAAGCGTGTCGGGTCGGTAGAGATTGAGGAACGATGTGTCTTTCAGAGTTGATTGCGAACGACGAAGGTTGAATTTCCCGGGAATGATGCGATTCGTAAGATAATCGTTAATTTGCACGGAATCAATAATATATGATGTTGACTTTATTGCTGTCAAAGGTGTATTGATAGCATGATAGGCAGTATCTTTCGAGAGTTCAGGAACAAATTCCACTGTCATTTTTTGTTGTCGTCGGAACCATTCGCCGTTTGTTGTCAGTTGTAGCTTTTCGAACAAACGCATTTTTCTCACGAAGTTCAGTATTGAGGTTGGTTGCAGAGTCGCGTCAATTTCGGTGAGCGTTCCCGTTTCTTTTTCAATAATCATATATCCGAAAAAGGCCAAATCTTGTGAGTTTTTCGGCTTAAAACGAAGGCGATAATAGGTTTTCCCGTTGTCGGTCAAGGAATCGTCGAGGTAGTATCGGTAGTAAACCAATGCTTGTGCTGCGATTGGGCTGATGAAATCTTTTTGTAAGAAACGGAGATTACCATAAAATGTCATATCCTCGTTCAGACTTGCAATATAATTTGACACAATGTCACTTTCGATAAAACTGCTCCCGTGTTGATTTTTGACGATTTCCTGTACTTCGGGTGGTTTGTTCTCGCGACGTTTCTCGTATGTCATATATTCCGAAAAATAGAGCGGCACGTTGTATGTGTCGTCGTAGTCGTTGGTTTTTATGAGAATATCGGGATGTTTTCTAAAGAAACCCACGTTGAATACGGTGCTGTCGATGCCGCTCAAACTGAAATTCAGTTTGTTATATTCAATAAGTTCAATGTCTTTAACCCCGTCGGGACGATTGTTGTGGCGGTTTCTTATGGCTTTCTTCACGATGGGGATTGCAGGATTCTTGCCTGGCAGCACGGTGACGGCGTCAATCTGAATTGAGGCGGGGAGCAACTCTATTTCCATCGGTTGCCGAGAAATTGCAGAGCCAAGAATTTCAAAATCCTTGTACCCCAACACACTTATTTGTACCGTGTCGGATGGTTTTACGGGACTAAGTGTAAACGAGCCGTCCATCTGCGTAAGTACGGCGTTTGTGGTGCCTTTTACCCATACGTTGGCGAAGGAAAGCGGTTCTTTTGAGTCAATATCACGGACAATTCCCGAGAATGTCTGTGCATTGACGGAGAAAGAATAAAGCAAATAAAACAGAATACAACTAATGAATGATAATTTTCTTTGTCGTAACATTTCCGTTCTCAATTATTTGAAGCATATATTCTCCGCTATGCAAATTTGATACCGAAATCTCTGTCTTGTCGCCAGTCAGGTCAACTTTTTTCACAATTTGTCCTTGCATATTACGCAACACAACTTGCCCGTTGCCACCATTGGATTTTACCGTGATATTCGACAATGCTATGGTAGGATATACCACCACATTGTTGTCAACAGATTCTACCGCTTCTGGTTCCGTTTCACGACATACTTCTATACGAACAGTGAAAGTGAAGTCTTTTACTCCCGCACCTGTTGAACCGCCGTCGGAAACTTTGAAGTTGATGGCTTGAAGACCGAGCATAGCGGGAGCAGTTCCCGTAAATGTGAGATTTTCCTTGTCAACTTTAACCCACGTAGGTTTTGTGATTTTATTGATTACAAGGTCATTCTCTTTGTCAAGAATGAAATCTTTGGGCAGAGAGAATGAAAAATCTTTTTGTGCGACGACTTTGACAGTGTCGAAGTAATTTAGTGTCGGACATTTGTTTACGATTTCACGTGGTGTTCCGTTCCATAATTCAAACATTGTCTGACCGATTTCCGAGTTGTTGAGGTATTTCCCACGAACAAAATCCCACTCATCGGCATAGCTGTTAAGTAATTCACAGCCAGCACCTTTTGCATACAGAGGAACTAATTGGTTTGAATGGTCAGTAGCGTAATATTTGAGTCCGGGAATATTGCCAACGCCGTTGTCAATAATTTCCCAGTGATTTAGCAATATGGAATCTTCGCCGAATGTAGGATCGGCAATGAAGCCGGTTTCGTGGTCAGCGGTGATGATGAGAAGCGTCTCGTCCCAGCTGCTGTTGTGTTCAATCCAATAAATGACAGAATCAACGGTTTTTATAAATTCTATCTCTTCCTCGATTTGTCTTCCTACACGGTTTTTGTGTCCGCCAAGGTCAACCATATCGTTTTCAATCATAACGAAGAAACCGTTCTCGTTTTTCGAAAGGCAATTGATTGCCGTCATTCCAATTTGCCACATGGTAGGCATTTCTTTGTTCCAATCGTCATAGTGCACTTCGTGAACGTTTGTTCCAGTACGATAGAACTGCATAGAACCGTCAACTGGCATAATGCCGAACAAACGTTTGGGCGTTTCGCCTTTAAGATATTTTACAAGCGAGGCACTATCTTCTACGAATGTCCATGGGTCTGGTTCACCATCACCGTCAATGTCGCGAACTGTTGTCCATCCCGAATTCGAAGCCACTGCATATTCAGTTGCTCCTTCACGGAGACCGTCTAAAATTTCCTTGCCACCAACATTCGTATAATCAGGATTTTCGACTGGCTGCGCATCTTGGTCAAATTCAGGGTGTGCGCAACCAATAATTACGTCGGCATTGGATTCTATCACGGCTTGACGAGAAAGTTCACCATAGTTTGTTCTTGATTCATTGTTTGTAAAAAATGCTCCCGGAGTAGCATCGTAGTAGGGACTATTGGTAGCGACGCCCGAGGCCTTTCCAAGTTCTTTTGCGTAACGGCCGATAGATTTTAGTGCGTTTCGTTCAAGGTCAACACCCAAACAATAGTAGTAGGTTTTTTGTCCAGTTGACATAGCAGTGCCCGAAGCACCAGAGCACGTGGCATTTTTCCGTTTCCAAAGATAATCTTTCCCAGTCCATGCAAGTCGCGATTCATACGTGTTGTTCCATTCCGAAAGAGAACCAGTGTTACCCGATGTTACCGATGCATGGGTACAGTTCCAAAGTTGTACAGGAAAATCTTCAAACGAAGCTTTTTTCCCTGTGTAATATTCTGCCGCTTTTATAGGCGAAATACCGCAACCGTCGCTCACCATAAAAATGATGTTTTTCGGTTTTTTGATTTCGTTGGGCATAAGACGGAAAATAGTCTGTGCAATTTCCGTGTTGCTAATATAACTTCCTAATACATAGTCGGTTTCGTCGGCATAATTCTGCAATAGTTCACTACCTTCTCCTTTTGCGAAGAGCGGGGTTAATAAGTTTGTAGAGTATTCGCTATTGTATTTGAAATCATTTGATGAACTTGATAAATAGTTCTTTACTGGAGTTGCCTTGTCAAATTGTTTGCTTGTTGCGTAACCTTGTTCGTAGGAGCCAACAACAATCATAAGCGTTTCGTCCCAACCGCTGTTTTGTTCAACCCAGTTGTTCAACGAGATAATGTATCGTGCGAACTCGTCCATTGCTGAAATTGTTGCGTCAACATCCTGTTTTTCGGCGGCACGAGCGGCTTTGGTAAATTCACTTACGAACACAAAGCCATTTTTATTGCTTGCCAATGCGTCCAAACCTTTGGTACTTGCTGTGGCATATTCTGTTGTAGAAAGATTATCTTTCCCGAAAAACACACTTTTTTCAAACGAAGTAGGGAATGCATCCAACGAATTTGTTAGCGTCCAATGTTCATTTGAACCTGTTGGATCTGCATTTTTTGAATTAATAACCAAGTCAATGTTCGACGTTAGTAGTTGAGTAATAAGTTTTTTGTATGCGCCTTCGCTATTTGCAACTTCTGCGTGTGAAATGAACGGCAACACGGCATTGTTTGAAATAAGTGTAGTATCGGTTGCAAGTCCAGTTGCTTTTCCTTTTGCAATAGCACGTTCAATGATAGTTTCCAAATTTTGTCCGTCCATATCGTAGCTCACCGCATCAAGAGCTGGCTTCACTCCTGTTGCGAGTGCGGAACCAGCAGTAATAGGGTTCATAGGAAGCGAATCGGCATAATCAAACTCTTCCCAAACTCTTCGCACGTGGTAGTCGCCACGATAATTATCCACGTGACGATAATGGGAGTTAACGTAATTTTCAGCACCTGTTTCTGCCAAATATTTTTTATCAAGCGTTTCCCAATATGTGGGATAATTGCAAACCGCAAGCTGGACGTCAAAATTGGGAAGCACGCAACTTTTATTGTTGTACATAATGTTGGCATGGTTATATCCTACACCGTCAGCCATTACGAGAATTATGTTTTTGGGTTGTGCGAAACAAACCGAAAGTGCAATACTGCATGCGAGAGAAAGAAAAAACCGTTTCATTTTTTTACCATTTGTGCAAAGGTAAAAAAATATTGTATTATGAGTTGCTGCAAAAATGAAAATGATTTTTTTTTGAATAAATGCACCGTCTAAGTGTCAAAAATACACTTTTGTTGTATATTTGTGTTTTAAAAAAAAATATGAAGCGTTTTTTGTGGGTCATATTATTCTTTCTATTCGTTGCTGATGCTGCGTTTTCACAAGGTAGCTGGAACCTTGTTTGGCGCGAGGATTTTGGTGTCGTGGAAGATACTGTGATAAAGGATTTCCCTGATCCGACAATGAGTGTTCCAAATCATAGTTTTGCTACTGACTGTGGAACGATAAATGACGGATATTACGGCATAGTAAATAGTTCATGGTGGGCATTCAACCGCCCCAAAAGTTGTCGCCAGGAAGCATGGCACCTCATGGCCGGCCGCGATCACACAGGAAATGAAAAAGGGGCCATGTTGCTTGTGAATGTCGGAAGTGCGGGTCAAGGAGAAAAAATTTACGAGCAAGAAATAAATTTTGATTTGTGTCAAAACAGATGGTATCGATTTAAAATTTTTGCCGCAAGTATTACCAACCAAAGTTATTGCGACGGAAATCCCACGAAGGCAAATCTTACCATGAATGTGATAAACATAAAAAATCCGTCTAATCCTGTTATTATCCAGACAATAGAAACTGGCGGTCTGCCATTTTGGAATTTACCTCCGGGAGCAGAGATGTGGAGTACTACCGATGGCGGATTTGGCGATGTTTTTGCAGAACGTGATTGGACGGAGTTTAGCGTGGATTTTCAAGCAGGTGACGGAGATAAATTATTGTTACAAGTATTGAACCATAGTCCTGGTGGATGTGGAAACGATTTCGTGATAGATGATATTTCTCTCTATCGTTTGGATGACAAGCAAATAATAGACCCGACAATTTCTACAAACACCTTATCGGCCGAAAGTACTACGAGTGCGACGGGCTGTACGTATTTTGCCCGTTTTTCCGTGCCTTCAGAAGTTCTCACAAGTTGGAAAACTATTTATAGCCAAGTTTACTTCTTGTGGCAGCGTTCTACCGATGATGGTTTGACGTGGACAAATATGAGTACCGTTAGTGGGATAGACAAACCTTCTATAGAATGGGAAGTCCCCAATACGGGACGGGAAGTCTATCGGGTGATTATTACAGGTTCCACTTCGGCTATCGATGCAAAAACCGAGGCCGAATACATTGCAGTCCACGGCGGTCCAAGCAACGGCTGTTCGTATTTCTCAATTTCGAATACGCTCGCTGGTGTTTCGCCTGAACCAGATTGTTCTCTGAAAGACGGATTAAAAGTTGTTTGGAAAGAGGATTTCGGCGTGATAGATTCTACATTGACAAGAACTTTTGACGGGGCTTCAACTTTAACGTATTATACGACGACAAGCACGGGAGGTATGGAAAGTGCGGCTCCTGCATATTCTGTAACTTGTGCACCTGATTCTGCTCTACCGAGAGCAAATCAATGGTCAAGTTTTGAAAAACGTTTAAGTGAATTTTATACTCCTCTTCCGAATGATGCATTGTTGTACACTCGGCTAAAAGGGAAGAATCTGGTCGTTGACAAAGTGATTCAAGGTCCATTTTGTAATTGCAAAAACTACATCTTCTCTTTCAGGACATTTACGCTCAATTCGTGGACCACAATGAAATACAAGGCGTATGTCAAAAATTCAGCGGGAACAATTTTGGCTTCAACTGACATAACCGTTGATGGTTCAGGAACACCGACGTGGCATACCTACAGCATTCCTTTTTCTGTTGATTTCAATTATTCAGGGACGATTCGACTTCAAATAGAATATCAAGGTAATGAATCTTGGGCGGTACCAGTGGCTTTCGATGACTTACAAGTCGTCGTTTGTCAGGAGAAAACGCCACAAGGAACTTTGTACATTGACAATTCCATTTCAAAAAGATATTTGAGCAATTTTGATTGTGGTGTGACCCCTCCTCACATCGTAAACTTAACCGACATTGCGGAATGGGCTTCTGCATATCCGAATTATGGATACGTGTGGCAATCTTCGGTTGACGGTGGAACTACGTGGCAGACCGTAACTGAAAATGGTGTTTCACATTATTGCGAGGATTTATCGGATGGAGAGACCTTATTCCGAGTCGTTATTGGCGAAACAAAAACAGTTGCTCAACAAGTTGCCCAAAACGGAAAACCGACAAGTCCGTGTTCGGTGTATTATATTACAAATCAAGTGGGATTTCATTGTAAAGGCGTGACGTGCGTTGCCCCCGACGACATCACCATCACGTGTTCCGACGCCGACAGAGTGTTGTGTACTGGTGAATCGGCAACACTAACTCCGACTAAGCAATCTTCTTCGACTCAATTTGCGCAAGAATGGTATTTGAACAACACCATCATTTCTGGTTATCCAAAAACCACCGATCAGGCAGTTTACACGGTAAATGGGGCGGGAACATACACAATCAAAGTGTATGATGTGGAAAATCCGACCTTGCAAAAATGTACGAAGACTGCTGAAATAGAAATTTCCGAAGCCGAAAAACCAACGGTAACTATTTCGGGGACAAACGATTATTGTTACGGAAAAGAAACAGTTTCTCCTGCAAAATTTACGTTTACGGGAACTGCTCCTTATACGTTCTCGTATTCCGACGGAAACCAAACGTATAGCAATATTTCAAACTCAACAGGAACATTCAATCCAGCAACACCTTCTACACAAGGCACATATACGTATTCCGTCAGTGCTTTGTCAGACAAGTATTGTACTGCGTCGTCAACCAATGGCAATGCAGTAATCACAATCAAACCCGTTCCAACGGCGATTGCGTCGAACAATGGTCCAATGTGTGCTGGAAATGCTGTAAATCTAACTGGAAGTTCTGATCAATCAAATGCAAGATTTAGTTGGACTGGACCACAAAACTACACGGCAAACACGGCTTCGCCTGTTTTAACATCAACGACGACGGCAATGTCGGGCACGTACACGTTAACAACCACGCTGAACGGCTGTTCAAGCACTGCCACAACCGCAGTCACCATAAATCCTGTTCCAACAATTAAAACGTTAACTGCTTCGGCAACAGAAGTTTGTAGCGGAACGGAAATTACATTCGCAGCGACTACCGACGACAATGGTGCTGGCACAGCGACGTGGACTACCGATGAATCTACACAAACGCTTACGTCGTCGGGATTGACGGCATCGTTAAAAAAGAACGTCACCACCAAAGAAACCATAAAAGTTACATTATCGTACAAAAATGCCGACGGATGCGAGGCTACAACGAAAACAATTACTGTTGTCATAAATCCAATTCCCGCCGCTCCAACTGTGAACGACCGCTCGTATTGCGTTGACGCTCCTTCTTCTGCATTGACGGCAACAGCCACGGGAACATTGAATTGGTACGGAACTTCGGCTACGGGAGGAACGGCGTCTGCAACAGCACCAATACCAAGCACCGCTTCTGCAGCGACAACGACATATTACGTCAGTCAGACACAAAACGAGTGCGAAAGCGAACGTGCCACAATTACCGTTACGGTAAACGATAAATTAACTCCTTCAATTGTAATCTCAGATGGCGATTTATGCGTCGGAGAGTCGGCAACGGTTTCTCTCGGCGACCAAGTTTTTGAATCAATAACGTGGTCAGGGGACGCAAGCACATATTTTGACGGAACTACATTAGACAAGCCGAAATTCACGGCTCCGTCGGTTACATCAAAAACGACGTATAAAGTAAACGTTTCGGTTGTTGACGAAAATCAATGTGAAGGAAGCGGGGAAGCTTCTATTGTCGTATTCCCGTTACCTACGGCAACACTGGCGGCTTCGCCAAATTCAATCTGTAACTTGACTTCTACTACAATTACCGCCACCCCGAGTCCTGCAGGCGGCACAGGTACGTGGACAAATGCAACGAAAATTGACGATGTGTCAGCAACATTTACCGCTACCGAAGTAAAAACGGAAACCATATCATATTCATACGTAAGTCTTGATGGTTGTACGATAGCGGTTCCTGCAACGACCACCGTGATTGTGAACGCCATTCCATCGGCACCGACGGTAAGCGATGTAAAATACTGTCTCGGAGCTACGACGTCGGCCCTGACGGCAACGGCAACGGGGACATTGACGTGGTACGACTCTGAGAAACAGCAATTGACGGGAACTCCCACCCCATCTTCATCATCAGCCACAACGACATCATATTTTGTAAGTCAAACGACAAACGGCTGCGAAAGTGAACTTGCTCAAATAAATGTGACGGTAAACGCATTGCCTACGCCAGTCATATCTGCCTCCAAAGACGAAGCGTGCAAAGGAACTGCGATAACGCTCGGCCTTGACAAGACATATTCGTCGCAGACGTGGACTTGCACGCCGACGAACGTGCTCAATTCAACCTCATTGGCTTCGCCGACGGTTCAAGCCACTGCCGAAGCTGGAACATATTCCATTTCGGTTACGGTAAAGGACGCAAATGAGTGCGAAAACGTTTCGGAGGCGAAAACAATTGAAATTCACCCGATTCCACAGGTGACACTGTCGGATCTGACACCAAAATGCGAGTCGGAAAACGTGGCACAGACAATTACTGCGACAGTTACACCCGACGGAGTTGTCGGCAACGGTACGTGGAACGACAAAGTGACGAAGTTGACGGAATACACAGCGTCGTTTACTCCAAGTGTTGTTAAAAATGGCTCGCATACGGTGACGTATGATTTTGTGAGCGACAAAGGTTGTCAGGCGGAGCAGATTTCAAAAACAGCCGAGGTGTACGCGCTGCCGGAAATCACCCTTGCGCCAAGCCAAACAGAAGTCTGCCAAGGCGGAAACAACAGCGACGTGGTCACTATGAGAACAACGGGAACCGCCGCAACGGGCACGTTCGCATATTCAAGCCCGACACTGACAACACTCAATGCGACAAACGGCTCGTTCGACCCGAAAAGCGAATCAACTGAAACACATACAATTACGTTGCTTTATACAGATGAACATTCGTGTCAGGATGAGGCACAGACGACGGTAAAAATCAATGCGCGCCCGTACGTTGACGTGACAATAAACAATAAATATGTGAATCTTTGTGATTATTCGCCTGCTGTTGAGCTATTTGCGACAGTTGACGGTAATGTAACTTCGGACGGGACATTTTCGGGAACGGGCATGACGGGAAACACGTTTTCTCCGTCAACGGCGGGGGCTGGAGGACCATACCAGATCTCCTACAACTATACCGATGCAACAACTCAATGTTCGTCGATTGAAGTGTATAACGTCATTATTGTTCACCATACCGACGCACCTGTCATAACTTCGGCAAGCGATTCCAAGCTGAATGTGACAAATCAGACATCAGTTCCCGCTTTGACTGCGACGGGTACAGCCATAAAATGGTATTTGGCAAACGACACGACATCGGCTGTCGTGGCAACGACGAATGAATACCAGCACACATACGTTGATGATGGCGGATATATGGCTGTAAATCAATATGTAGCATTTGCCACACAAACCGAAAACGGTTGTCAAAGCGTTCCCGCCGAGGCAATTTTGACAATCACCGATTGTTCCGTAACCGCACCGACAGCTGTAAAATATCATGCCTGCGTGAGCGAATCGGGCGACGGTATTGAAGTTACAGCGACATCGACGTATGCAAATCCAGATACTGAGAACAACTTCGGTTGGTTTTTCGACCGAACGCAAATCCCTGCAACTACGGTTTCGAGTCTTGCAGCGGCAAATCCCGACGGAACTGGCGTCACCTTTACCGTTCCGCAATCAAGATTAACCGCCGAGGGAACCGTGACCGTATATGTTGCGGAATACGACGGTACTGCCGGCACGCAGTGTTTTAGTCCGGCAACAGCCGTTACCGTTGAAGTTCACGCCAATCCTGTCCCTGTAATCGACGACCCGGGAATGATTTGCAGCGAGACTCAGGAAGTGACGATTACATATTCTCCGGGAACGGGTTCCACGCTGAGCGGCACGGGCATTTTGGGAGACAAGTGGACACCTCAGTTCGATGCTTCGGCAACTGGCGTAACGACAACGACACTGACGCTGGACGCCGAAAAAACGTGGGGAACGGGAACAGACGTCACAGCAACGTGTTCGGCATCGACGACATTGAACGTGAACGTAACAAATGTCCTTGCTCCGACTGGAACGGGTATTGGAACGGAACAACTTTGGAGCATCGGAAGCATAGCGTCCCTGCCTGCAATGGCAATATCGTATGCGTCGGATTTGGGTGCGACATTGAGCGTGAAGGATTCCACGCTGACGGTAATCTCGACAAGTTCACCTGTGACAATGTATCCACGCATTTCTGAAATCGGAACATATACATACGACGTCGTTCAAATGCTGAACGGCTGTACAAGTCCGACGGCGGTTTCGACATACAAAATTGTGGAATGTCCTACGCCTACGCCACAACCCGAATCTGTCAGCATCTGCGCCGGCGATAATCTACCGACCTTGACGGCAAACGGAATGAACAATCCCGACTATGAATGGATTGACGTAAATGGCACGACAATAGGCACGACGGAGACATTGAATGTGGCGAGTTTGTCGGGTTACGTTTCCGAGCAAGGAGAATACACGTTCCGTGTCCGCCAAAACGGACTTGACGCGGCAGGGAACGAGTGTTGGGGCTCGTATGCGTCCGCAACCGTGACCATCAACCCGCTGCCTGTTATTGAAATTGACGACATTCCAGTTCAATGTTACGACGGCGGTGAATATGAGGTCGTTGCTACGGTTGACGGTGTTCGTTCCTCAAACGGTTTGTGGACGATAGACAATGCCACAGACGGCGTTTCGTCGGCGGGAATCATATCGCCTTCGTTCAAACAAAATTCAAGCGACGGCGACTTTACGTTAAAATATGAATTTACAAATGCTACGACACACTGTTCTAACTCGGCAACAAAAGATTTCCATGTGGAATACGTGGAAGTTCCAACGCCAATAAACCACACAGGCATAATCACCGACCCGAAAACAGTTCAGGTTTCCGTTTCCGATATTGAGCAAGGTGCTGAATATCATTGGTATGCAGGTCAGTCGTCAATAGATGTATTATCGTCAGATATTCCGTATGCGACAGGCGACAATCCCGAAACAGAGGTTGAAAAAAGTTATTGGGTAAGCAAGTCCGTTTCCGGCTGTGAAAGCGGTCGAGCAGAAGCTACGGTAACCATTGTCAATTGTCCGTGGACAGTGGAAACAGTGACGAATGTTGAAGACTGTCAAAATTCACAGTCATTGGCTGCAATGACGGCAACGGCACAAAGCAATGCAACGGTTCAGACATGGAAATGGACAAATGAAAACGGCACTGGGGTTTCCTCAACCGATTCATATACACAGACATCCACGGCTGAGGCAGGGACGAAAACTTATTTTGTATCGTACTATGCATACGAGCCGGTGAGCGACACCTATTGTTGGACACCCGCGAAAGAAGTTACGACGACAATCAACTCGTTGCCAGAAATCACGTTTGACGAAACGGCTTCCTCGGTTTGTTACACAAAAACATCTGAAAGAATTTCCGTTACGGTTGATTACGGGACAAACGGTGCCGGAACAGGAGAGTGGTCGGTGACGGGAGATGCAAGTGCGATAAATGCTTCGGGAATATTCAATCCGCAGGCAAACGGAGAAAAGTCTGATACGTACACTATTACATACGAATACACCGACGGCAAAGGTTGCGTAAACAAAAACAATCGAACAATTGACGTTATTTATTTGTCCGCACCCGAGACAAAAGACTTTTTTGCAATGACTTCGCAGTCGTATCCAGTAAAAGTCAGCGTTACAAGTCCTGTAGAAAGCGAAATCCAATGGTTTGAGACATCCTCGTCAACAACCAATTCGGTTGGAACAGGAGTTGAGTTGAATACAGGAATTTCAACATCGGCAAAGACAAACAAAAGTTATTTTGCCCGTCAGTACAAAGACGGCTGCTACAGCGAACCGACCGAAGCAACTATTACGATTGTTGACTGTCCAATTCCTTCGGTAATGATTTCAGACGAAACTGCGTGTATTTACGATGATGTTCCCATTTTGACGGCAGAAACCTCTTCGTGGTCAGAGCGAAATGCAGGGAAATCTACGTTCCGTTACTATTCAGACGCGACTGCATCAACTCCTTTGTTCGAGTCTGTTGACGGTGCCTACCAACCTACTATCTCTGCTGCAGGAACGTATGCTTATTTTGTTTCGGAATATAATTCTGAACCACTTGCAAATCTTACCAATGTAGAAGGTTGCGAAAGCAGTCGCGCAAAAGTTACGTTGACAATAATTGAAACTTCTGAACCGACTATACTAGCAACATCAGCAAATCCTTCGGTATGTTATGGCGACGAAAATCCGACTATCATTGCATCAAGAATACAAGGAATTGTGGAATGGTATGAAGAAAATCCAGGAACGGAAGGGGAACCAACGACGGATTATTTGGAACGAGGAACAACGTATATTCCACAAGCAGAAGAAGTTGGTCAGCATTCAGTGTGGGCAATTCACGTTGCCGACGGTTGCTACAGCAAGAGAGCAATTATGCAATATACGGTAAAAGCTATTCCTGAAGCGCCTCAAGTTACAAATGCCGAGATATGCTACGGAGAACCGTCAATTCCTGTCTCTGCGGTCGGAACTGTCGAATCTACGATTGTATGGTATGCCGATGACATGAAAGTTGATGAGATACGGAAAGGTAGTTCCGAGTATTTGCCGACAGTCACTTCAATTGGTGCCTACAATTATTATGCGACGCAAATTGTGGATGAATGCGAAAGTCCTGTTGCAGAAGCAGTTTATAGGATAAAAGCTTTACCGAGTCCTCCAACTGCATTACCTCAGGCAAATGTATGCGAATACGATTCTGCACCGACGTTGTTCGTTTCTGGAGAAAATATTCTGTGGTTTGCGGCTGATAAAGTAACTAAAATTGCAGAAGGCGATTCGTATGTCACAGAAGATATGACTGTCGGTCCGAAACGGTTTTATGCTACTCAGTCTGTTGAAGAATGTGAAGGAGCTCCCGTTTTGATTTCGTATGTTGTCAACGCAAAACCTTCCGATCCAATAGTTACAGGAGCGAGTATGTGTTCGGGGGACACTCTTGTGCCGTCTCTGTCCACTAATTTAAATATTGACAAGTGGTATGCTGATATGAATGTGACGGCCGAATCATTCAGAGCCATCGGAAATTTTTATACTCCAACATTAGAAGAGATACAGTCAACAAGGACGTTTTATGTGCTTCGTGAACAAAATGGATGCTTGAGTAATATAATTCCTGTTGAGTTGAATGTTATTCCACAACCGTCTTTCTCTATAGGGAGTGATTTGAATGCTTGTGTTTATGATTCAATAAAAACCATTGAAGCCACTGCTTTTGAACCTGTCATAAACGAGAATTCGTACATTGGATGGACGGTGTCGTCAAAGAAAAAATCAAATGCATATCCCGATAATTCGGAACATGCTATCGTTCCCTCAGAAATGATAAATGAAGTTGGAACATACATTGTTTCAGCGTATTACCGTTATAAATATGACAATGTATATTGTAATTCCGAGACAAAATCTATTACATATACTGTGTTTGATAGAGCACGAACGCCGATAGTATTCTCGTCGGTAATCTGCCAGGGTAACGAGATAAAAGATTTGAAAGCTTTGGGTACTCCAAATATGGAATGGGGAAGTCTCGGCAACGGTTCGTATGTTCCGAAACCTTATGCGATGACGGGAACGAAGTATCGTTTCGACGCTGGTCAGGTGCTCGACACGGGAACGTACCGTTTCGTGATCCGCGACTTCAACATCTACGACGCAGAGAACAACCTCGGCTGCGAGAGCGAACCGGACACCATCTCGATGACGGTGGCACCGGCAGCCATGACGAAGCTGTTCGGACGCGACTCTGTCTGCGTTGGCGAGACTGAACAATAC
>JAGCOW010000041.1 GCA_017642535.1 Bacteroidales bacterium
AGCGGTATGGATAATATCCATATCCTATCGACCAGTACGGTCCACCAATGCGGAACGAAACATCCCACGTCGGGTCGTACGAACTCATCAATCGACGAGAATAATAGTAGTCATCGTCGTAAAATTCAGTTGCAGCTTCCATTGATGCCTCTGTGGAATCAGCTTCGGTTTGCACTGTAGATGCCGGTGCGGCATAGGTCACATTGTTGCTTGCGGGCTCCGTATATTGAGCGTTGAAGGCAACCAACGAAGCGCACGATGTACATATCGTCGCTCCTAAAATCAGTATTGGTAAAATTGTTTTCATAGTAAAACCCTCCGATTGCATAAAAGTATTAATATTTTTTTTTTATTTGCATTAAAATTTAATCAATTTGCTATAAGCAATTATCATACCAAAATTATGGCTAAATTAACAAGTCGAAAAGAAAATTACTCGCAATGGTACAACGAGCTTGTTGTACAAGCGAATCTGGCAGAAACCTCATCGGTTCGTGGTTGTATGGTTATCAAGCCCTATGGATACGCAATTTGGGAAAAAATGCAGCACCAGCTTGATTCAATGTTCAAAGCAACGGGGCACGTAAATGCTTACTTTCCACTTTTCATACCAAAATCTTTCTTCAGCAAGGAAGCAAGCCACGTGGAAGGTTTTGCCAAAGAATGTGCGGTGGTTACCCACTATCGTTTGAAAAATGACCCCGACGGGAAAGGAGTCGTGGTTGACGAAAATGCAAAACTTGAAGAGGAACTGATTGTCCGCCCAACTTCGGAAACAATTATTTGGAACACATATAAAAAATGGATTCACTCGTATCGTGACTTGCCTATTTTGTGTAACCAATGGGCAAATGTGGTACGTTGGGAAATGAGAACGCGTTTGTTTTTGCGTACAGCAGAATTTTTGTGGCAAGAAGGTCACACGGCACACGCTACGGCTGAAGAAGCTCGCGAAGAAGCGGAGAAGATGATTAACGTATATGCCGATTTCGCCGAAAATTTCTTGGCAATCCCTGTTATTAAGGGTGTGAAATCCGCTAACGAACGTTTTGCTGGTGCACTTGATACATATACAATTGAGGCATTGATGCAGGACGGCAAAGCATTGCAATCGGGAACGTCGCATTTCTTGGGACAAAATTTTGCGAAAGCATTCGACGTGACCTACACCAACAAAGAAGGTGTTTCCGACTACGTATGGGCAACTTCGTGGGGCGTTTCTACCCGTTTGATGGGTGCTTTGATTATGACGCACTCCGACGACAATGGTCTTGTTCTGCCTCCAAAATTGGCTCCAATCCAAGTTGTGATTGTTCCTATTTATAAAAACGACGAACAATTGTCCGCAATCACCGAAAAGGCAATGCAAGTAAAACAAGCATTGGAAGCACGCGGCATTACCGTGAAATACGATGACGACGACACACAAAAGCCAGGATGGAAGTTTGCCGAATACGAATTGAAAGGCGTTCCCGTACGTTTGGCCATGGGTGCCCGCGACCTTGAAAACGGCACAATTGAAGTTGCCCGTCGCGACACGTTGACGAAAGAAACCGTTTCGTTCGACAATGTTGACGAATATGTAGAAAAACTTTTGGATGACATACAGAAGAATTTGTTGCAAAAAGCAAAAGATTTCCGTACGGCACACACATACAAAGTTGATACCTACGAAGAATTCAAGGAACGAATAAAGAACTGCGACGGGTTCATTCTTGCCCACTGGGACGGCACAACCGAGACTGAGGAGAAAATCAAGGAGGAAACAAAAGCGACTGTTCGTTGTATTCCATTCGATGCTCCAGACGAGGAAGGAACGTGCATTTATTCGGGAAAACCGTCGCACAAACGAGCTTTGTTTGCCATCGCATACTAAAAAAGTTTCGTGTAAACTTGGGAATTTGTGGTTAATTAGTATATTTGCCACACCAAAATAGGTCGGTTCGGTAGCTCAGCTGGATAGAGCAACAGCCTTCTAAGCTGTGGGTCATGCGTTCGAATCGCATCCGAATCACTCTCAAAATCAAGCACTTACAAAAACTCGTGAGTGCTTTTTTTGTCGTGCTGCTTAACCGTAAGAACGAGGGTGCTTTGGCTGGCAGTTTCACGTCATACGCACAGAAACACATTGAAAAGTACACTGGTAACACTCGGAAGATTTTTTATACAAAAATGGAATTGTATTCCCGATTTGTATAAAAGGTTATATGAACGCTACAAATTTTCTCCAACAATTACAAAAATTTCCTAATTACCGACATTACCATCACCAACATAATTTACTTTTGAATCGCTCTTTTGGGTAGTATAATCACTCTTTTGGGTAGTACGCTTTCCATCACATACCAATATCGAACATCCTCATTCACAACGGACAACACCGTTCAGTAATGCGACCAAATAAGATTTGGCACTCACGAGTGCAAAATCTCTAAATCCCTAAAATACAAGTATAATTGTCAACAATTTCGCAAATCTCTTGCAGTAAAACCTCGAGGATATTCCACTGACAATGCTTCGGCAAGCGATGTTATCAATCTGCTTCCATACTCTGCACGTTTTTACCTTTTTGGATTCACGGTCAAATCACGGTCTAAATTGGTCAAACCACGTTCAAACCATCGTCAAATGGCTTTTCCCACAAACACTGAGAGAACCCTAATATTGCAAAAAGTTACTGAATTCATATCAATACTTATGCAAAAAGTTACTATATTTGCATCAAAAATCAGGAAATAAGTTACTATAATGAATATCAAACGTAAGATTATCAGTTATTTAGAGCAATGGAAGAAAAAACAACAAAAGGAGGCCTTGCTAATATGTGGTGCCCGACAGGTTGGTAAAACCACCATTGTGCGTGAATTTGCACGGCAACAATACAAACATTTTGTGGAAATAAACTTTGAGCAGACGCCAGAGGCAAAGCATGCTTTTGATGGCAACCGAGACGCTAATTCCATCATTAGCCGCTTGAGCATTATGGGCTATGGACCGTTCGTTGAAAAACAAACGCTTGTGTTCTTCGATGAGGTACAAAGCTGCCCGAACGCACGTACCGCCATCAAATTTTTGGTTGAAGACGGTCGGTTTGATTACATAGAATCTGGTTCTCTGCTGGGTATCAACTATGCCGAAGTGAGCAGCTATCCAGTGGGGTTCGAACGGCAAATACGCATGTACCCTCTTGATTTCGAGGAATGGCTGTGGGCGAACGGTGTAAGCGAACAAGTGACGGAACAAATACGTAATAATTATAATAATCTTGTGCCAGTTGATGATTTCCTGCACGAACAGTTGATGAAACATTACCGCACATTTCTCATCGTTGGCGGAATGCCAAAAGTGGTTGCAACATATTTGGAAAACCCTGATTTTGCCGAAACCACCAACCAACAAAAAATAATAATAGATAGTTATCGCCTTGACATAGCAAAATATGCGGCAGCACAAAAGACCAGGGCAAAACGTTTCTTTGATGCAATACCTTCGCAACTTGCAAAAGAGAAAAAGCGTTTTGTCCTTTCCGATTTGGAAAAAACTGCAAGTATGCAGAAATACGAAGACGCAGCACAGTGGCTGTCGGATGCTGGAGTGGCGATTTTTTGCTATAATACCCATTCGCTTGAACTACCGTTCGAACAATACGAAAATCGCAATTTGTTCAAAGTGTATTTGCTCGACACTGGTCTGCTCTGCAATATGTGGGCAGACAACGTGCAATGGCAGGTACTACAAGGCGACCTCTCGATAAACGAAGGAGCTTTAACCGAGAACTATGTGGCTGCCGAACTTGTCAAACACGGTCATCAGCTTCATTATTATGACCATAAAAGCCGAAACGAATTGGACTTTCTTCTACAAGAAGGTAAACGAATGAGCATATTGGAAGTTAAATCTGGCAAAGACTATAAACGACATTCCTCATTGACAAATGCTTTGATGGACAATTCAAACAAAATAGGACGTTGCTTGGTATTGAATAAATATAACGTGGAACAAACAGAAAATGTTACGTATCTGCCATTGTATATGGCGGCATTTGTGTAATGGTTTCACGGTCAAGGCATCGTCAAAAGGATTTTTCCACGAAAATTCCAACATTTGTCTTGCAAACACGCCCAAACACGTGCAAATGTCGCGGAAATGTTCTGGAAATGTCACGGAAAAATCAATATATTTCGTTTGATGTTCCTTTTTGTCATCCTCTATTCTCAAAAAAATGAAATCAAACAGCTTTGTAATGTAAATTTATATCTTATTACCGAAACATAGTGGATCGTTATTTTACAATGACTGTATATGACGTGTCTTCAACTTTTACAAAATACACGCCTTGTAATCTAACGTCGAAACTTTGTATTACTTCGTCTGCCGAAGATGTATGCGATATAACTCTACCAGTGTTATCGTACACGGTAATAGCTTTGTCTTTTGCATTCTTCACATTGATTGTATGATTTACCGCATATACAACCACTGCATTTAAAACATCTTCCACGGCTGCTGGCTCTATTTCATTTTCAACTTCGGCGATATTTGATACAGCCAACGAGAATGGTCCTGATTCAGCTTTGATTGATGCACAATCAACTTTGTTGCCGTAAATATCACGATAACAATTCTCGTTTACTTCGTTTTCAAGAACAAACAACACCTTATAATACATTTTACCTTCGAATGATTCAATCTCATCCCAAGTTTCTGTCATATTGCTTGCAGGGACACGGTCAATAGTATCCATTGCTGTTGAATCTGCACCACGCAAGACAAGATATTGAGAAACTAATTCCGTTGGCTCGTATGCATTCCAATTCAAACTTGGTTTATCGTCAATTTGTTTTTGAATTGACAGGTGCATTGAACGATGTGGCTTGCTGACAGCTGAGTTTCCACATTCGTCAATTGTTCTTAAACGATATTTGTATGCTCGAGTTGCAGGGATATTGTAATCCACAACTAACGCTGGTTGATTGAAGAAAATAGTGTCGTCAACTGCCACCCAATTATTTGTATAGTCAGTTTCACGTTCTACTATATAACCTACCGTTCCAACATCAACTGTTTTTTCCCAAGCAATAACCATATCTTTTGCATTCTCACTGTACGTTACAACACCAAGTTGTTCTGCATACGGCTTTTTAATAGTAATAGAAACAGTATCGTATGCTATGCAACCTGAAGGAGACGTTACCTTTACTGTTACCGTATCGGTTTCACCAAAGAATATTGATGAATTTACAGAAATTGGATTTTTCTTGCTCTGACGGAACCATACGCAAGAGTTTTCCTCTTCTGTTTGAGCATCAAGATAAGCAAGTTCACCTTTACATAAAACTTGATCTTCGCCTAAATTTACCGAAGGCATTGCTGCTATAGTAATTGATGTTGCGAGTCCGTAAGTAGTCTCAGAACATTCAGCGTCGCCAAGAGAAGTCAATCGATATGAGTAAACACCTTCTGACTGTGGCAAATCAAGAACAAATTCTTTTTCCTCTACCGTTTCTGTAAATGATTGTTCACCATCATTATATGTGAATGTGAATGGTGCAACACCATCAAATTGGAACGATACAGGTTGAACTTCATCGTTGCCGCAATACAGTTTCGAACCTGAAACAGTTGCAGTTGGACGAGAGCGGAATGATACAACTAAAGTATCAGAATTTTTACATCCATTTTCGTTGGCAATCGTGGCTACAATTTCTTTATTATAAACAATTGGCCAATAATTAAATACCAAATTTTCATCAACGTTCAACGAACTTGCATTACCTATAATTGCTCCATTTGCTCTCCATTCGTAAGATTCAGCATTGCCTGCATTCAAAGCAAGAGTTTCACCATAACAAAGAGTTGTATCAGCACCAATATTTATTGCAGGTATATCTGCAACAACAATTCTTGCCTTCGCGTTTTGTCTATTAGCCGAACAGTATGCATCCTTCAGCGATACGATAGAGTAGTTGTATGTACCTATTGATGACGGAGCTGTCGTTTGAAGCGTTGCTTCTTCCTGAGACTCTATGTTTGTCGTATCGATACCGTCTGTATAGGCGAGTGTAAACGGTGCTGTTCCATTCAAGCTTATTGTGGCACCATCAACATCTTCTGTGCCGCAGTATGTAGCGCCACCCGATATTGTCGCACTTGGACGTTCCTTGAACGTCACCGTCATCGTATCGCTTGCAGAGCAACCATCTGCATTCGAGACAACGGCAATAATCTCTTGCTCGTTCTTGTTTGGATAGTATGCATATATCAAAGCAGTATCTGCTTCCATTGCCGAAGAACGGCTTACATAGTTTCCGTTTGTATACCATTTTGCTTCAAAACCAGCATTTAATACCACGCTTTCGCCATAGCAAACTGTTGTATCATTCCCCAAAGAAACCGTTGGAATTTCGGCAACGACAACCTTAGCCTTCGACGATTGGTAGTCGGCACTACAATATGCATCCTTCAACGATACGATAGAGTAGTTGTACGTACCTACCGATGATGGAGCTGCCGTTTGATGCATTGCTTCCTCTTGAGACGCTATGGTTGTCGTATCGATACCGTCAGTATAGGCGAACGTAAACGGTGCTGTTCCCTTTAAACTTATTGTAGCACCTTCAACCTCTTCCGTGCCGCAGTATGTAGCGCTGCCCGATATTGTCGCAGTTGGACGTTCCTTGAATGTCACCGTCATCGTGTCGCTTGCAGAACAACCATTAGATGTTGTTTTTGTTGCAACTATTTCCTGCACGTTTGAAATAGGGAAATTATTATTTACAATTGCTGTATCAACAATGAATGATGCCGAAGTAGTAATGTGAATACCATCACGACGAGGACTCCATGCATACGAAGCACCCTCTTCAGCATTCAATTGTAATGTAAGTTCTTCACCATAACACAATGTCGTATCATTACCAAGGACAACCTCAGGTATTTCGGCAACAACAACGCGTGCTTTACCTATTTGAAGATCGGCTGTACATGTTGCATCTTTCAAAGAAAGAATAGAATAATCATATACGCCTATTGCAGTTGGTTTTTGTGCTTGTAGCGATGCTGTCTCCAGAGAATCAATATTCATTGTTTCCTCACCATCGGTATATGTAAATGTAAACGGAGCTGTTCCTTTCAAATTGAATGTTGCACCTTGTGCCTCATCAAGACCGCAGTATGTTTTTGAACCTGTAATTGAAACAGTTGGCCGTTCTTTAAATGTCACCATAACCGTATCCTTTACAACACAACCTTCTGCACTCGTTACAGTGGCAACAATTTCCTGGATATTTGATATTGGGAAATTATGGTTTACAATCGCTGTATCGACGATATATGAATCCTTCAACTCAGCATGAACACCATCACGTAATGGCAACCACGAGTATGTTGCACCATCATTGTGAACATTTAACGTAAAACTTTCGCCATAACACAGAGTTGTATCCGCACCAAGTTCCACAGTCGGTAACGCAACAACTTTTACTATAGTTGTCTGACTTGTAGTATCAGCCGAGCAATATGCATCTTCCAACGCATTCATTCTATATGTGTACTCACCAATACCTGGAGCAGTCGGAGTAAATGTTTTTCCACTAAAATCTTCAGTGAACTGCTCTATACCGTCAGTATATGTAAATCGGAATGGTGCAACACCAGAAACAGTGAATGTAGGTGCAACAGATTCTTCCTCGCCACAATACAAACCTCCTTCACCGAAGGTAATTGTTGGACGAGAGTGAAATGTCAGGACGACCGTATCGCTGTTCGAACAGCCAAATTTGTCGTGCACCTCAACAGAAAGTTTACGCTCATTGCCTAAGCCCTGAATTGTCTGCATCAAAATTGTATCGGCAATAAATGTTTGGTCTGTTTCAGCAGTTTCAAAGTCACGAGTTGCCGACCAGTTATATTTCATGAAACCAGCCCCCGCATCAAAAACGATGGTATCTCCATAACAGATATTTCTATCCTCACCCAAATCAACTACTGGATTTGGTACGACATTTAACACAACACTTTGTGAAGATTCACAACCAAGTGTATCTGTTGCAGTCAAACGATAAGTATTTGCTTCGCTAACGACTATGCTTTTTTGAGTACTTATCACCTCAGTTCCATCACCATTGTCCCAACTATATGTTGCATAGTCGGCTATAGGTGTGATAGTAGTAGTAACTCCAGTACAAATCGCACGCACATCGTTGAATGATACAGGTTCTCCAACAACAACCGTAACTGCGTCAAGATATGGTACACCATTTTTATATGATGTTGCAGAAACTGATTGTGTTTCAAGCATATAGTTTATCGTAGCTGTTTCACCATGTGTTTTGTATGCGTCATTCCATACAACGCTATCCATAGAAGCTGCCGCATTCAAAGTAATACCTTCGCCGTAGCAGATAGCCAAGTCTGTTGTTGTAATACCATATACTGATATTTCTGTTGAAGCGCTACTCGTACAACCAAGTGCATCAAGTGTTTCAACAGTATATATACCTGCCTCAGAAACAGAAATAGATGATGTGGTTTCGCCAGTTGACCACGAATATGTTTCGTAATCTCCGAGGGCTTCAATCTCCATAGTATTTCCAACGTGGAGACATGAATTTGGAGTTGTGCTAACAGGTTCTGAAACAATAACTGTTACCGAATCTGTAAATGTAGAAGTACCAGCAGATAGTTTAGACATCTCAACTACATATGTCGTTGTCTTTGTCGGACTTACCGTTATCGAACTTGATGATGGTCCATTTTTCCAATCACTAAAATCAGCACCAGAAGTTTCCAATGTAATACTATCACCATAACAAACTTGTGGTGTACGATTGCTTATACCAATGACACTAAGTTCCTTAGAAGCTGAGAACGTTCCATCTGTACTTGTAGCTATAAAAGTCAAAGTATAATCACCAACATCAGGAATTTTAAAATCTTGTCCCATTGTGGTTTGACTCAATGTTACATTAGTATATTCTTCTGATGTACCTTTCTTAACAATAGACCAGCTATATCCTTCACGACGACCAATAACCGTAGCAACAACACGGAACAAATCATCAGGTGTACCTACGGTACGTAATGTTTCCAATTTTACTTTTAATTCTGTTGAAGCATCGGGGCTAATGAATTTCTTTTCATATTTAATTGGTACATCAATCTGAATAATCGTTCCATCTGCATCTTGCATTGTAGTTGAGAATGTTATTACTTCTGCACCCAGCCAACCCGCATGTAGTGTATCTGTTTTTGATGTTACATAGGCATAACCATTAATGACAGTATCTACATGGAGATACTCTGGTTCTTTATTGACAATCCATGTAACACCTTCCGATGCAAAAGCCAACAAGTTTGCAACTGGAAATAGTGTGTCCTTTGGAGAATTTGTTATGTCATACACTATATACTCACTCAAAGTATATTCTCCATCTGGACGAATGTTTGTAAAAGCATCCGTTCCATTAGGATATACATATAAACTATTGAATACAGGCCAAAGTTCACCTGTTTGTGGATCAAGATTTTGTGTAAACAACACATTCTCGCACTGACTACGTGTTTCTTGCTTTCCGTTTAGCATCCAACACACTTTACCATTATTAAAGTCTGTTTCTGGAGCACGAGTTAAACCTGTAGCTACCGTATTTAATGTTGTTTTTGTAATATTTATGTAACAGTTGGTCATTTTCGTTGCGTTATTTGCAAACGCATTTCCATCTTCTTTCAATACACCCGAAATTGTACCATAGTTATGTACATTTTCTATAACCAACACACCAGTTGCATTATCCGGTTTATTTGCAATTGCAGCCAAATAACCATCAGCCGAAGATGTAATTTGAGCAGAATTGTAGCAATTTCGTATAGTAACATTTGCATTTACAGCATTACCGACAAAGGCGGCTGTTCCACTACCTGTGTTTGATGTCGTATTTACAATGACATTGTTAGAGCAATTTTCGATAGTAAGTGAACCCGAAAAAGCAAATCCTACAAAACCAGCAGCTGTGTTTAATGCAGTTATAGAACCATCTATACTTAAATTCTTAATTATCGCGCCATCGTATGCCGCACCAAAAAGACCTACTCCAGAACCTGAATCATTATAAATCAAACCTGTTATTTTATGACCATCGCCATCGTATGTTCCACGGAATCCATTTGTTGTATTACCGATTGGAGTATGAACCCCACGCTTTATATCGCACGTTTGAACGAAAACACATCCTGCTGCATATCTTGGCAAAGTTGTACCGTGATAGCGGAAACCACTCGCTGCACCTGCGTTAACACCTGCGGCCAAATCAGCAAGATCTTGTGCTGAATTTACGGTCAATTTACGAGACTTGTTCCATGCAATAACAACATCAAGGTAGCGTTGGGCATCACCATACGTAATATAGATAACATCCTCACCAGCTCCTTCATACGTTGCCGTACCATCTGCAAAATTGACATAGCCATTTTTTGTACTAAACTCAACATCGGTATTATATGCAAACGAAGTTGATTTAGAACCTGCGGTGTTGTATATTTCACCTTCATTTAAATTGATAGGTGTAGTGGCAACACGAACAATATCGCTCATTTCTATTCCTTTTGGACAAGGATAACGACCTTCTTCAAAATGGAAATATTCATCCTGATTTCCTAATTGTTGAGAACCGCGTTGTCTCAAACCAGCAATGCCTACGGTTGGCAATTCAATAAAGCCACCCCAACCCCAAGAAGAAGATGATGTTATAGCATCAGATTCACTTCCGCTATTGGCGTGAACTTTAACCTGAGAATTAGTAATACCTCCACCAATACGTATAGATTTAGAATTTCTTCCAATAAGGGTTCCTACATAATTCCCTTTTGAAGAAACATATGCTACATTCAAATTTCGCTGTACTGCATTGTAATAATAATTTTGACTTTCATAACCAACACAACCAACAATACCACCAGTTTCGTTTACAGAAGCTGGCATTGTAATATTACCAGCATTCAAATTACCATATACGCCTGTATTATCGTAGTTTACCGAACCAACTATACCTCCATATCTATATGCAGTAGATGCGTTAGAGAAATTACGAATAGAACCAATATTTACATTGTAATTGACTTCACTATATGAACTTAATTCACCAACAATACCACCGCAAGCGCCATTCCCAGTAATAGTACCAGCATTCGCACATCGTAATACATAACCTTTATATGAACTCGTGAAACCAGTGGTAAATGTACCAGCAATTCCGCCAAGGTAAGAACCTGATGATGTTATATTACCATAGTTACGACAATCTTCAATATAGGACTCCCACCGAGATGCATACGGATTTGTATATCCTCTCCAGTCAATACCAGGTTCAATTCTTCCAACAATACCTGCATTGTAACTTGTATTGGCTCCTGTTGATGATATAACATCGATACGGTTAATACAATTCCTCATCGTTCCACCTGCAAATGCTCCAGCAACACCACCATTAACATTACTAGAACCAGTAGTAATGATTCCACTACGAGCTTCGCAATTTTCTACAATAGCATAATTAGCACGAGCAACCACTGCACCAGCAAAGGAGTATATATCTCCATTAACAGGACGCTCTATATTTACATTCGTAAGAATGATATTTCGAAGTTCTCCAGCAAGAACCATCGCAAACAAACCTGCTGCCCCGCCTTGTGTTGATTGAATAGTTAAATGATCTATCACATGGTTTCCACCATCAAAATAACCACTAAATGGTTTTATATCAGTAGCCGAAGTAAATCTACCAATAGGTGTCCACGGTTCTGTCGTCAAATCTATGTCGTTTGCAACAATAAAGTAGTAACCACTATACGTAATACCCGAATTAACCTTGGTAGCAAGTTTTTCCAAGTGAGCACGGGTTTTAATAATGAATGGGTAGTTTTTAGAACCAGTTCCTCCACCATACAAGAAGTCATCGGTAGGCGTGTTTGTATAAGTAGAATTTGAAAGATATACTTTATTATTTTCTGTTTCATTAAAATGAGGAAATGCATCTGTTCCTATTTCTTGAAACCAAACATCACCATTTTGTCCGTCATTAAGCAGATATGTAACTTCACCGCTGGCAAATGCCTCAACAGATTTTTGAGTACCTTTTTTTGGAGTCATTACACTATAACAATTACTAAATGTTGCCGTAACAGAGTTAGCGCTTGGAGTGAATGCCACAATACCACCCACATAAGAAGAACCACAAGTAATATCACCAGAATTGTAGCAGTTGTAAGCAGCAGAACCACCCCTAAGCTCACCAGCTATACCACCAGTATCATCGCTACCATGAGCAGAACCTTGGTTGTAACAATTTTTAATAGTTGCATAACCATACCCTAAAATACCTCCAACATCAGACTTTGAGCTAAATATTGTACTTGTATTGTAACAAAGTTGGATAACAGTGTTTACAGAAGCACTATTACCAATTATACCACCAGTTCCTGCTGATTGCGAACCAACAACATACGAATTTTCCACAGCACAATTTGTAATAGTAGAACCATCCGTTTTTGCCACTATACCACCACAAATCGTACCTCGAATGTATGAATCTTTTATAACCACATTCGCAATAGTTGAACCACCTCCGGTTAGGGAAAATAAACCAGCAGGAGAACTTTCATTGGTATATAATCCCGTAATGCTGTGCCCTTGTCCATCAAATGAACCTGTAAAATTATTTACGTTCGCTATTGGTTGCCATGTAGAAACTGTACCTTCTTCATTTACGGTTGCCACATTCACGCTGTCTAATGTTATCTTGCCAAATAAATTGTCGTTGTAAACAATATCTGCGACAAGCACCGCTTTTGCCGACGAATTAGTGGTGTTCACGTAATTACTAAAGAAATCCAAATCTGCTTTGTTGGCAATTTGGAATACACCGTTGACTTGCGCACATCCAGCTGCACCACAAAGAGAACAATTGCCATCGGCTCCATACACATGACCATGTTCAGCCCAAGAATTATTTGAATACTTGTTTGAAACACATTGTGCCATATATACACGTGGTCCATTTACATTGGGCCGAGGGTATGCATCTACACCTATTTCCTGACGCCATGCAGTATTTCTTTCGTACATGGCATAGGCAAGCGAACCATCGTCAAGTTTAAGCGTTGAATTCGCCGTACAGTTCGTTACTGTTCCTTTGTGAGCATCCGAAGTCGTTCCTTCAATTTTATTATCAGAAATACAATCGGTAATAGTACCTATTAATGAATTCGCATCGTTTGTGTTATCACCAACAAGATAACCTGCTCTGCCATGTGCATTCACAGTATTATTAAACGTATAACAATATCTTATTGTACCACCATAGTTGCCACCTGCCACAGCAGCTCCAATATGGCCTGCCACATTTATAGTAGAATTTATAACGCCACAATTTTCTACTACAGCACCTGGTTGAACGACACCTGCAACAATACCCATACGAACATCTTGAT
Organism: Bacteroidales bacterium; assembly: GCA_017642535.1. Taxonomy (GTDB): domain Bacteria; phylum Bacteroidota; class Bacteroidia; order Bacteroidales; family UBA1715; genus UBA1715. Next base: position 13,486 of record JAGCOW010000041.1, read on the forward strand.
CAACTTGGTCGTAATGGCAATTATCAAATATCGTATTTTTAATCGTACCCGAAAGATTGCCTATGAAACCAGTAACCAATTCACCACTAACGGCACCAATAGTAAGATTGCTAATTGTATAACCTTGTCCATCAAATATACCGGCAAATCCCTTTTGAGATAATGTTGACACATTGTAGTCCAAGACCGTACCAACGCCTATAGGCGAAAATGGTTTACCAGCCATGTCTATATCGTTCATCAAACGACCCTTAATAGTATTGTTACCTTTATTTACCTGATTAGAAAACCACTTAAGGGTATTCTCGTTATAAATATTATAGTATCCATCTTCACTAATGGAAGGCACCTCTGTCTTTTCAAATACAGGAGCAATGATCACATCACTCGATGGCATGGTAAAACTCAATGTTGTACCATTTTCGGTAACAGCGACTTTCCCCAAGGCAGATTTTACATAGCAACGTGCTAATTCACAACCTGCATCAGGAGTAACGGTAAAAGAAACCTGTGTTTTTGGAGAAACTTCAATCAAAGGAGAATCACCGCTTGGATCCATTTCTGTTACCCCCATCCATTTTACCGTACCATTGGAAAAGATTTCATTGGTGACTGAAAACGTTATTCCATCGTTTGGTTGGTACAAACGAACCGCCATACCAGTAAAGTTTGGTCCATATTGTCCAGCCCAAAACAATGCATCCTTACCTGTGATTTGATAGCGAACATATCGCGTTCCCGCAGGCAAAGTGGTCTGTTTATCATACGCTTTCCACTCTGGAGCAGGGCTGGTATACGTAATATCGACCATTGTTATTGTTTCCAAAATATTTTTGTCGGCATCGAGCAAATACACAATCATTTTCATGACGCCACTTCTGCTACCAGCTGTACCACCGCATGCATAACCTTGCAACAAAGCTTTGCAACCACCATCAAGTTCAGTGGCTGAGAAACCTTTTGCTTCGAGATCTATATCTTGTGTAAGCACACAGTTAGAGTAGCTTGACATGAACGTAGAAGTTCCTTCTGGACCACCACCAATAGCCCAACCAGACCCTCCATTTGAAGTTTTGGTCCAGCCGTCAAAGTTTCCACTTTCGGCACTACCATTTGTCAAAATGTTTGTCTTCCATGGCGCTTGTGCAGAAACTATTGTGCACAATGTGAGCGTCAACAAAAGGGATAAAAATTTCTTCATATATTCTCTTTTTAAATTGACGCAAATATAATATAAAGTTATAGACATTATTATATTAGTACATAGAATTGTTCACATTTACTTTGTGAAATTTTATGTAGTTCAATACAGTAGGGCATGCATTCTAATCGCATTAAAATTACGAAAAAAGCACTTGCAGATTTTTGCAAGTGCTTTTTTATTGTTAGAAGTATGAAACGACTATGCCGCACGCATGTACGAAAAGTGTTTGCGAAGTTTTTTCAAAGCACGTTCTTTGGTCTGGCGGACTGCCTCACGGGTTACGTTAAACGAGTTACCAATGGATTCCAACGTTTCCTGCTCGTTGTTGAATAAGCCCAAACTACGGACAATGACTTCGTATTCGCGGTCGTTTAATATATGACGGCAATCCATAATCAACTCAAAGTCAAGAGATTGACAAACATCATCTTCAAGATTCTTGCTATTTTCGTCTGCCACCACATCGTATCGGCATCCGTCTTCATCGTCATTGAAAAAACTATCCAATGAAGTATGCTTGAAACGATTACCAGCAGTGTCGCAAGTGCTCGTACTATTTTTTTCCTTGTCAAGCAATTCCAGAATGTACTTGCGCATCCATGTATTTGCGAATGTAATGAAACGATTTCCGTACGACACATCGAATCGATGTGCTGCTTCGACCAAACCTTGATTTGCAGCTTCCACAACATCTTCAAACGGCACAACTCCATAGTCGTATTTATGGGCAAATTTGAACGCATAGCGAGTATTGGCCTCAATCAGCTCTGCAACCGCAGATTTGTCGCCAGCGGCGATTCTACGACCAACCTCACGTTCCTGTTCCACAGAAAGTGGCTTACGTGTTTTCAACTCATTCTTGTAAATGTCGATTGTTGACTTGTAAGAAACTGTTTTTGTCATGTTACCTCCTATTTTAGTGAATACTTCAATTAACTAAATGCAAACATAGAATGTCAATGTGCGAAATCACCGCACATAGTATTTTTTTCAAAAAAAAATTGAAAAATGATGAAGAGTATACGCGGAAAGGTTTTGCAAAAAAATGAAAACGTTAAAAGAGATTCTGGTCGCGTCCTATGGTTTTAGCTGACACGCCATATTTTTTTTGCAAGTTGCTCTCTTGTCTGCTTGCCTTCCACAAAGTCAGTTATAACTTGATTTTTATCGCGGCGCTCTCCGCCCTTAAACTGCTTGCCACAAGCCTTACATTTATACGTTTGAATGTGATTCCGTACGCCATTTTTTACCACCTCTGAAGAACCACAAAAAAAATATTTTTTTGGCCTATTGGTCAAAATGAGACCTGAAAGAGACAAGAAAATTGTCTAATGGTCAAAATGAGACCTGGATTTTTGTTTGTTGTAAAAATATTGGTCAATAAATTTCATACGATTGCGTTTTGATAAGCCATTATGG
>JAGCOW010000042.1 GCA_017642535.1 Bacteroidales bacterium
ACGTGCGAAATCTCAGTCTTCGACAAGTGGGGTAACTTGTTGTGGCATTCCGATGCTGTAGAAGACGGCAAGTTCGTCGGTTCTTGGGACGGTCGTTACGAGGGCAAGATGATGAAGTCCGACGTGTACATCTGGAAGATGGAAGCTACGTTCTTGGATGGACAAGTTTGGGAAGGCTTCGATGTAGGTCACGGCAAGAAAGCTAAATTTGGTAGCGTGACTTTGGTTCGATAGATTTTTTGAAAAGATAATCATGGGAAAGGGTGACGGAAATGTCCGTTACCCTTTTTCTTTTTCTCAAAAACGATAGCAAAACGAGGCAAGAAATCTCATTATTTTACTGCTGAAAGAATCAGTTCTTTCCTTAATCCCATTTTGTTGAATGCGAATAACCGTTTCTCAATAATCCCAAAGTGCCTAACGGCACAAATTTAATCCGAGGTAGTAAATATTTTGACCACAATCAAAATCAATAAATAATATAAAGGGCAGAAGGATCTCTGTTCTTTATTTTTTCCCAAAATATTCTTGAAGAGAATATCGTGCACGTGGTGCCATGTTTTGCGTGGCAAATTGTCCTGCCAGATATTTGTGATATGCAGCCAAGCCAATCATTGCTGCATTGTCGGTTGTGTACCGTAATTCAGGGAGAAATGTTCTCCAATGATATTTTTCTCCCGTAGTAACAATGGCATCGCGTAATCCTGAATTTGCGGCAACACCGCCACCAATCACCACGTCGCGTATTCCCGTTTGTTTTGCGGCAAGAATGAGTTTTTTCATTAAGATGTCGATGATAGTTGCTTGTGCCGATGCACAAATGTCATCAATGTTTTCCTCTATAAAATTCGGATTTTGTTTCACTTCTTTTTGTAAAAAATAAAGAAGCGAAGTCTTGAATCCACTAAAACTATAATCTAAATCGGGAATCTGAGGTTTGCTGAATTGAAATGCCTTGGGATTTCCCAATTTTGCGTGTCTATCAATGTGTGGACCGCCAGGATACGGTAATCCTAACACTTTCGCACTCTTGTCGAACGCTTCGCCTGCAGCGTCGTCAATAGTTGTTCCGATAATTTCCATATCGGTGAAACTCTTCACCACAATGATTTGCGAATGTCCGCCAGAAACCAATAAACACAAAAATGGAAATTGTGCTTGTTCCTTTCCAACCGTTTCGGGGGTAACAAGAAAGTTTGCTAAAACGTGGCCATGTAAATGATTGACCTCTATTAATTTACAATTCTTTGCCAGTGCAAATGCTTTCGCAAAGGAACTTCCCACCAAAAGAGAACCGAGTAATCCCGGACCTCGTGTAAACCCTACTGCATCAATGTCATCGACGGAAACTCCCGCTTGTTTCAAAGCGTCGTCAACCACAGGAATGATGTTTTGTTGGTGCGAACGTGACGCCAATTCTGGCACAACGCCACCATATCGTTCGTGAACTTTTTGACTTGCAATGGTGTTGGAAAGCAATACCCCATCACGTAGGACGGCAGCCGATGTATCGTCGCATGAAGATTCTATGGCAAGAATAGTTGTACTCATATTTTTTATTTTCGGTTGATACCTACCGACTTATGTTCTATATTTGCACGCAAAAATACGCTTATTTCGTTGAGAATGCTAAAACGTATCGCAAAAATATTCGCATGGATTTTGGGTTCCCTTGTGGGCATCGTGCTCTTGGCGTATGTGTTGTTGCAGATTCCAGCCGTTCAAAAAAAATTGACCGACATCGTTTCCGAAAAAGTCGGCTCGCTCATCGGCATGCATATAGAAATTGGTCATGTTGTTCCTATTCCGTGGGACGGATTGGTGCTGAAAGATGTTATAATGACAAATTCTCAAAACGATACCGTTTTTCAGTCAGCAAGCGTAAAGGCAGTTCTTGACAAGATGCAGTTGGACTCGTCGTTTCTTTCCATTAAAGAGATTGCCTTGTCAAAACCAATGATTTGTGTAGAAAAGGATAGTTTGGGAAACCTCAATATAGCATCGCTGTTGGACGCCTTGAGTTCATCCGACACATCATCGAAGTTTCATTTGCAAATACACGAAATTTCTGTTCGGGATGCCAATGTGCATTATCGCGATTTTACCGAGGAACAGAATGCTGAATATGGCGTAAATTTTAGTAATGTCGCGCTGTCAAAACTGTTTATCCAAGCTCACGATTTTTCTATGTACGACGGAAATTATGCTCTTGCCATCGATAACTTTTCGTGCGAGGAGCAGTCGGGTTTGAAAATACAGTATCTGCACACGTTGGCAACAGTAAGTGATACGTTGATTCGTTGTGAAGATTTGTCAATATACACGCCACAAACAAAGCTTTCGGCACAGCATTTCGCCATGAAATATGCCGATTTTTCGGATTTTTCGGATTTTTGCGAGAAAGTACATTTGTCGGCGAATTTGCATCGGTCAAACGTTACGCTTCACGATATTTCTTATTTTGCTTCTTCGCTGAAGGAATTCCCGTATTCGTGTACTGTTGAAGGAGAGATGGAAGGAACGATTTCGGATTTTTCAATTGAAAATCTCCATATTGGCTACGGGAGAAGCTCACAATTTGTAGGTTCTATCGCGGCAAAAGGATTGCCAAATGTGGAAGAAACAAATTTTGTCGTCAATGCCAAACAACTCAAAACCAATCAATATGACATAGAGCATACGCAAATTCCGCCATTTGACGAGGAACAGTTCATTTCGCTCCCAAGCACGTTGCAAAAACTTACCTTTTTTAATTATGTAGGAACTATTAAAGGTGTTTGGAATGATTTGACAACCAAAGGTGTTTTGACGACGAATGCAGGAAAAATAAGCACCGACGCACGTTTGACACAGAAAAAGACGAGCGTTTGCACGGGAAAAATTGCGTTTGATGACTTTGATTTGTCAACGTGCTTGGCGACAACAATTTTGGGGAAAACTACAGGGAATTTAGATGTTGACGCGTCGTTTAACTCCGATTCTTTGATAAAAGCACAAATTGTTGGTACGATTGACAAGTTGGAATGTAATGATTATGAGTATTCTGGAGTGAATATTGATGGGAAATTGTCGGCACGAAAATTTATGGGGAAATTTGACATTGACGACCCCAATCTCAAAATGCGATTTGGCGGTCTTGTTGATATGGCAAAGGATATTCCAGATTTTCGTTTCATATCGAAAGTTGACAAGGCAAATCTTGATAAGTTGAATCTTTTTAACGATAGTCTTGCAAGTGTCGCCTTTCGTCTCAGCGTTGACTTTCAAGGTACGGAGTTGGATGATATGAGTGGAGACGTTTCCATTCGTGATTTTCAGTTTTCCAATGCAAAAGGTAAAATTGCGACAAAAAATATTGCACTGAATGTGGAACACGAAAACAAGAGGACTATTCGGCTCCATTCTGCTTTTGTAGATGCTTCGGTGGAAGGAGAAGGGAAATATACGGATCTGACATACAGCGTGTTGGCATTGCTCAAAAAACATTTGGATTTTCTACCTGCTGTTACTGAGAAATATACTCAATCCGAGGATTTTGCCGCAGAAGTGGAGATAAAACAAATGGATACGATTTTCTCAATTCTTCAGTCGAATGTGCGAATTGCGGAGCATACGACGATACAAGCCCAATATATTCAGTCGGATAATGCGTGCAATGTGAAAATTAGTTCTCCGAAACTCTCATACAATACTATGGAAGTGCAGAAGTGCAAAATGGACTGCTCGCTGACGAATGAAAAAATTTCCTTCGACGCTCTTGCCTATATTGCTGATTCTCTCAACAGAACGTCTGCCGACAATTCGTTGAAACTGAATGGATTTGTAAAAAAAGGAGATGTTTCTGCGGAACTTATATGGGCGTATCGTGACGCAATAAAAACAACGGGAACTATTGCTTTTGACGGCACAATGATTTCGCATGGCGAACAGAGAATGCCAAAGTTGAATCTGGCTCTTCGCCCCACGATCATACAAGTTGAGGATTCCGTGTGGAACGTGGCACCTGCAAGCATTGTCGTTGATTCGTCCTCAATTTCCATTGTAAATTTTTGTTTGTCGAAGGATGCGAAAAAAATTTCCGTTGACGGCGTGGTTTCGCAAAATCCCAATGATGTGGTAGTGGTGAATGTGGAGAATTATGATTTGAGTGAGATAAATCCTCTCATTAACAATCCTCGAATTCGTATGGCTGGACCGTTGCAAGGTCGTGTGCGACTGAAAAACTTATATGCCACACCGCTTGTGTTTGCCGATGTGCAATCGTCTGCCATTTCATTTAATGACAATTTGTTAGGCGAAATGCGTATTCGTAGTTTCTGGGAAAATCGTGCAAAGGCGTTGTTGATGAAAATGTATATCCGAAAAGATGGTACGCCGAACTTTGCCGTAGAAGGGAAATATGTTCCACAAAACGATTCGGTTCATTTTGACGTAAGTCTGACCGATTTCAAGATGGAAACATTTTCGGAAATTTTGCAAGGAACGGTTGACAATATCGCTGGAATGGCAAATGGCGACGTCGATATTGACGGAACGCTCTCAAATCTGACGTATTCGGGCGAGATTGAAATTTCTAATGGTTCCATGTTGGTGAACTTCACCAATGTTCCTTACACATTTTCGGGAAAATTAAAGGCACGGAAAACACGCTTTTTCTTTTCTGATTTCTCTATTGCCGATGCGATGCAAAACACGGGAACAATCCGTGGCTTTCTTGATGTGAAGGAGATCACGAATCCTCATTATCTTTTTGACATTCAAACGCCTAAAATGCTTGTGATGAAAACCACGGCAAAAGAGAACGACTATTTTTATGGTACTATTTATTATAATGGTACGGCAAAAATTGAGGGCGACTTGAATGAGACAGATATTTCTGGTAATGGAACGACGTTGGAAAACACCATTTGCAGTATTCCTGTAAGTTATTCGGAGTTGTCGGGTTCATACGATTTCTTGTTTTTCTCAACGGATTCGCTTACGGTGCAAACCTACGAGAAAGTAAAATCGTCGTCGGGATTGACGTTGAATCTTACGTTGAACGTGACCCCCGATGCTCAGGCACAGATAATTTTTGACCCCAAGGTCGGCGATATAATAAAAGCACGAGGAGCGGGAAATCTTCAAGTGAAGATGGATAAAGGCGGTGATTTGCAGATGTATGGAAAATATCAGATTGAAGAAGGAGATTATCTTTTTACACTTAAAAATTTGATAAACAAGAAGTTGATACTGCAGAAAGGAGGAACGATTGCTTGGAATGGCGATCCTTTGAACGCACAGGTTGATTTGTCGGCAAATTATGAAACAAAGGCGTCGCCACAACCGTTGTTCGACAGTACGGTAAATGCCACGAAAAGAATTCCAGTAACGTGTCAGGCACATTTGAAGAATAATTTGTTGTCGCCCGATATTTCATACGACATATTGGTCCCGTCGTCGGCGACGCAAGTTTCGGAAGTGTTGTCAACATTGAGTGAAGATGAGAAGACATTGCAATTTTTCTCGCTTATGTTGCATAGTGCTTTTATGGCTGTCAATTCGGGTTCGGGAGTAGGAAGTTCCGTGTCGTTCGAGGTGTTGAGCAATCAGTTTAACAATTTGTTGTCGCAGATTGATCCCGATATGGATGTGAGCGTGAATTACAGAATGGGAACCGACAATGTGACGAACAATGAATTTGAATTTGGAATCTCCCGTCAGTTTTGGAACGATAGGATAATGGTGAATGTTAACGGTTATACCGATTTTGGAGGAACGGGCGAAACCGAGCAATCGACTGACCAAAATCAAACAAATGATTTTTCGGGTAATGTGAGTGTTGAGATGAAACTCAATAAAAAAGGAACGTTCAAGGTGAAAGGTTTTTCAAGAAGCAATGAAGATGAATTGTCCGAAAAAAGGGAAAACACCAATGGTGTAGGGTTCTTTTTCACGAAAGATTTTAACACTGTAAAGGATTTATTTCGCAAAAATCAGGAAGAATAATCTGCGAAAAATCAAAAAATATCATAAATATGCTTGTTGTCTAAAAAAACATTTCTATTTTTGTTTGTTGAAAAATCCTATAAGGAAACATATTGTTAAATTCAAATTTAAGAAAATGAAGAAAAAATCTATTTTTCAAATTGTTCTTGGCTCAGCAGTCCTATTGGCGATAGGTTGTAGTAGTCCAAACAAAATGTTAAAAAATGCTGCTACGGTACGTTACAATGTTACTCCAGATCCACTAGAAATGAAAGGTGACAGTGTTGATGTATCTGTTACGGTAATGTATCCTGCAAAATATTTCAACAAAAATGCTGTGTTGGAGTTGACTCCAGTGTTGAAAGGCGATGGTGCTTCTGCTGCTTACAAACCTGCAACGTTACAAGGCGAGAAAGTACAAGGCAATGGCGCTGTGATTTCTAGTGCAGGTGGCACATATACTTACACAGGGAAAGTTGCTTACGAAGATGCTTTGTTGGCTTCTGATTTGATGGTAAACAGCAAAGTAACAGTAAAGAAAAAATCAGTTGATTTGCCAGCTGTGAAAATTGCAGAAGGTGTTATCGCAACTGCTGCTTTGTTGCAAGACGATGCTCTTCCAATCGTTTCTGAAAACCAATTCAAACGTTCGGAAGTATTGACTTCGGAATCTGAAATCGTATTCCAAATCAACAATGCTTCAGTTCAATCAAAAGAACTTTCAAAACAAGGCATCAAGGATATGAAGACATTCGCTAAGAATGCAACAGCTGATACTACAATGTCGTTGAAGGGCGTTTCTATTATCGGTTATGCTTCTCCTGATGGACCAGAAGATGGCAACGAAAGTTTGGCAAAGAATCGTCAAGCTGCTGCTGAAAAAGCATTGAAGGGTTCTATCAAAGCTGAATATGAAGCTAACTACACTGCAGAAGACTGGGATGGTTTCCGTCAATTGATGGAATCTTCTTCTATCGGTGATAAAGATGCTATCTTGAACATCCTTTCTCAATATTCAGATCCTGTTGTTCGTGAGGCAGAAATTAAGAAGATGGGTGTTGTTTACAAAGAAATCGCTAACAGCATTCTTCCTCAATTGCGTCGTTCAAAAATCGTTGTAAGTGCTGAAAAAGTTGGAAAATCTGACGATGTTCTTTTGTCGGCTGGTTTGGGTAAATCTGATGTAAAACTTACAGAAGATGAATACTTGTTCGCTGCAACTATCGCTGAAAATGCTGACGATGCAGAAAAAATCTTGAAAAACGGTACTACTGCATATTCAGATTCTTGGAAAATCGTTAACAATTTGGGTTGTGTACAATTAGAAGCAAACAAATTTGAAGATGCCCAAGCTTCTTTCGCTCGTGCTGATGAACTTTCGGAAGGCGACAAGGCAGTTAAGAACAACTTGGGTGCTTTGGCTGTAAAACAAGGCGATTTGGCTAAAGGTTACGAATATTTCGAAGTTGCACAAGGTGCTGGTTCTGAAGTTAAATACAACATGGGTACTGTAAAAGTAAAAGAAGGCGACTACCCAACTGCTGTTGAAATGTTCGGTAGCAACAAGACTTTCAACGCTGCTCTTGCTAAATTGTTGGCTGGCGATGTTGACGGCGCTCTAAGCACTGTTAACGATGTTGAAAATCCAGATGCTTCTTGCGACTACTTGAAAGCTGTTATCGGTGCAAGACAGAAAAATATCGATATGATTGTAACTAACTTGAAATCTGCTATCGACAAAGATTCTTCTTTCCGTGACAGAGCTAAGAAAGATTTGGAATTTCGCGATTTTGCAGAAGATTCAAACTTTGAAGCAGTTGTAAAATAGTTTTCTTAAATTGATATAAAGAAAGGGAATCGACTTTGGTTGATTCCCTTTTTTGTTACAATAAAAAAGGTTAGTTTTGAACGTGAAAAAGCGAAACAAGCAACTTGTAAGCTTCTGCTTTTTGGGCCAATGCCAATGGATATGCTCGCGACGATGAAGGCATACGGTAGAAAGCATATTCTTGCGAATTGATTTGAATTCTCTCGCACGTTCCCACCTTGGGTTTCGCGCATTGATAGGTGGAAACCAACACGTCGGTTGCTTTCTCTCCCGTTGTGACTATCGCACGACAGTCAGGAATCTGCGAAAGCAGTGCTTCTATGTTGGTAGGTTGCACCACTTCCAAGAATTTGTCGGAAGCATTTTCTTGCAACCGTCGAACTGCCGATGCCGTGTCGTAAAAAGCAAGTCCGTGTGTGTTGCAGAAGTCAATGATCTTTTGATAGTCAAATTTCTTCTCTTTTAGCAAGACAAAATGGTTTGGGTCATTGAAAAAAATCAAACCCCAAATTCGCCACATGTCGTTTTGAATGTTCGGGTAGAAAAACTCCATAGACCATCGTTTTCGAGGAGGGGGAAAACTTCCGAGAAACAACACGGTGGCGTTCTTCGGCAAATATGGTTGTAATGGATGTCGTTCTATGGAATTCATTGTCATATCGTTTCGAAACAAATATACGTTTCTTTTTGTTATTCACAATGTGCATTGTTTTTGTACATTGTAGGAATGTCACATTGTGGCATCCGTATAACAATAATCCGTGATAATTCTTAATTAAAATTGTAGGGTTTTATAAAAAATAATTGTCTTATTTAAGAAACCTTTTTGTATTTTTCTGTGTCTTTTATTTGAAAAATACTATCTTTACAAACTTATAATTTGGAAGGTATGAAGTCTTTAAAAACATTTCTAATTAGGGTAGTGCTCACATTGGGTATTCTATTCCCTATGATAGCCACGGCGGCTGCTCCGACGTGGACTCGCACGAATTATACAAGTTCAACCGCATTCATCGGTATTGTGAAAATCAACGATTACAATCCTTCGTTCCCAATTACGGTAGAAGAAGGCGATTATATCGGTGCGTTTGTCGGTGAAGAATGTAGAATGATTGCGAAGGTTTTTGCATACGATGGCAAATTATACGTTTCGTCGGTGATTCAAGGCGGCGATATATCCGATATGACTGGCTCGACGAGCGAACCCGAAGAAGTTGAATTTAAGGTTTGGGATAATTCGGCAAATAAACTGGTTTCTGCACAAGTTTATGGAACTTTGTTTACCGAATCAGCTGGTGAAATCTTCGATTATGAGATTGGAAAACCAAATACCGATAGCAAACTTGAATCGTTGTCGGTTACAGATTACACTTTAGACCCTACCTTCTCTGCTTCAACAACTGAATATCAAATTTCGGTCCCTTACGGAACTGCATTGCCAGCAAGTTCTGCATATACTGCCGTTGTCGCTGATTCTCGTGCAAATGCAACAGTTGTTGCTGCAACGGAATTTGGTTCCGATAATAAGGCAACAACAACAATTACCGTAACGGCTGAAGATAACACAACGACAGTTTATACTATTACATTCGTTCAAGAAGCTTGTACTGCTACGGCTCCTACTTCTTCTGAAGTTAGGGATGTCGCTTATTGTCAGGGAAATAGTAATATAATGCTTGACGCATTGTTCGGCAATAAGTCGCATAAAGCTGTTTGGTATAATGTTCAAACTGATGGAACACCATTGTTCACTGGAAATTCTTTCAAACCGGGAGTATCTGATCCAGGTCAATATACATACTATGTAGCAAGAAACGACGGAACATGTGAGAGTACAGAGCGAACAAAAGTTACGTTGCAGATTGATGAAAAACCATATCCTATGATTGTTGGATTGGACGACGAATATTGTGCCAATGCAGCTGCTGTTACATTGGGAGTTGAGCAATCGTATGTTGCTATCACATTTACAGTAAATGACGCAAGTGCAACAACGTTTGACCCTGCTTCGGCGAAAGTTGGTGAAAATACAATTGCTTGTCAAGTGACAGATATAAAAGGTTGTAGCGGTAGCACATCACAAACCGTAACGGTAAAAGCACTTCCGTCAATTGATTTTTCTTCTACTCCAAAAACTGTTTGCGTTGGAGAAACGATAAACTTGACGCCGACAAAAGGTACGTGGTCGGGAAGTGGCGTTTCGGGAACAACTTTCTCTTCGGAAACTGCAGGTTCTGTAACATTGACGTATGAGGAATTAGCAAATGGCTGTTCTGCAAGCGACAATGTTACAATTACGGTAAATAAGGCGACTGCACCGACAGTACAATCCGCTTCGGTTGAAATGAATGCCGCTGTTCCGGCATTGACGGCAACTGCCGACGGAACTATAAATTGGTATGAAACAGAAAACGGTGCTGTAAAGGGAACAGGTACTTCATATACTCCTTCGGTTTCAACAGCTGAAGAAAACGTCTTCACGTTCTATGCAAGCAATACCGTTGCTGGATGCGAAAGCGAGAAAGTCCCAGTAACATTGTCGGTAACGTCTTGTACGACCGAAGCACCTGCCATTGCGTCAGTCGATGCAATTTGTGAAGGAGATGCTTTCCCAACGTTGACAGCGACTGGTACAAATATCACTTGGTATTCTGCTGTGACAGGTGGAAGCTCGTTGGAAACAGGAGCAACATACACGCCAACTGCGGCTGGTACGTATTACGCTTCTCAAAATCCTGGTTGCGAAGGTCCACGTGCTTCGGTAACGGTTGAGGTGAAAACGAAACCGACCACGCCATCGGTTGCCGATGTTAGTTCGTGTGGTGGCAGTAGTTTTGCTGCAATGACGGCAAATGTGGCCGCAAACTGGTACACCGATAAGAATGCAAATGCCGTTGCAGAAAATGTAACTTCTTATACTCCGACCTCATTGTCGGCAACAACGAAATTCTATGTTAAACAAGTTGTTGATGGTTGTTCTTCCGATTTCGCAGAAGCAACTTACACACTTGTGGCAACTCCCGATAAGCCAAAGGTTGACGCAACAACGGCTTGCTTTGGTTCTACGGCTAATTACATTGTAAGAATGTCGGGTAATTTGGAGGCAAATGCCACATTGCAATGGTATGATGAGAATGGTACAGAAAAAGGTACGGCAAAAATTCAGGATGTTGCAGTAACGAATGCTGGTACATATACGTACACTGCCGTTCAAAAAGTTGGCGACTGTGCTTCGGCACCTGCTTCGGCTACATTGACGGTGTATGCGTTACCAGAACCAACAATTAATGTAAATGCTTCATTCTGTTCTGATGACGAGACTGAAGTAGAATTGATAGCAGATCCTGAAGGTGGCGACTTTATGGTTGATGGTATAATAGCTTCATCGTTCGTGCCGAAAGAATTGGGCGCAGGAGAACATACTATCTTATATTCTTACGAAGATGAGCATCATTGTTATGGAGAGCCATCTAAAAAGATTTCGGTTGACGATTGTGCGGCTCCTGCTGTGGAAACAATCATATTGGAACAAGCAAGTCTTTCATTATTGAAAGGGGAGCAAGCAAATGCCATCGACGTTACGATTACTCCTCCCGAATCTCCGCAAACAGTGACTTGGTCGTCATCTGATCCAAGTGTGGCGACGGTTGATGCAGATGGAAATATCACCGCGGTAGGAAAGGGAACTGCTATAATTACTGCAACATCGACATATACTCCGACAAAATCTGCTTCGTGTGAAGTTACTGTTATTTCGCCAGTTGAATCAGTCGCATTCAACAATCCGTCGGATATAACTGTTGCTGAAAATGGTTCAGTTTCGTTGTCTCAATACTTGGTGGTAAATCCTGACGACGCTTCGGTAAAAACGATAGAATGGATTCCTTCATCTTCAGTGGCAACGGTGACAAACGGAGTGGTTACGGTTTCTGACGTTGATGCCAATACGGAAGTTACAATAACGGTGAAAGTTACGACAGAGGACGGAACCTCGAAAACAGCACAAATTACGATTACCATTAAAAATGGTTGTAGTTTGTCGGCTCCGACGGTTGCAAATGCAACTCAGTCGGTTTGTCCTGATAGTGGCGACGAAGTAACATTTACTGCTATGGGTGATGCTTCTGCAAACTGGATTTGGGAAGATGCTACAAACACAGTGAAATCAACAACAAGTTCGTTGACTACCGCAACGGTGGGCTCATATTTCGTATATCAGAAATCGGGCGATTGCGAAAGTTCTAAGACGAAAGTTACTTTGTCGGAAAAAACGAAACCTGCCACTCCAAGCGTAAGCGATGTCGCTGTGTGCGAAGGAACGACGGGAACATTCACATCGTCGGTGACTGCAATTTGGTATTCAAGTGCGAATGAGGAATTAACAACAGGAAAGACCTATTCGCCGACTACGGCTGGTACATATTTCGTTCGTCAACAAGCCGACGGTTGCTTGAGCGATGCGGCTATGGTTACTTATACCATCAATCCGAAACCAGAATTCACAACGTCTGACCAAACAGTCGTATTGGGTGCTACCGTTCCTAACTTGACGGTTACCACTGCTTCGACGAATATCGTTACGTGGTATTATAATAATGTAGAGGTTGGAACGGGAAGTTCGTTTGCGACAAATCAGACTGCAGTTGGAACATACACTTATTATGTTACGGTAAAAACTGCTGCAAACTGTATGTCTGAGAAAAAGGCGGTAACCTTGCAAATCTCTGATTGTGATTTGACCGCTCCAACGGTTGCAAACGACAATCAATCAGTTTGTGAAGGTGGTACGAATCCAAGTTTCACCGCATCGGCTGCAAATTCCGTTGTGTGGTATTCCGATGCGTCACTTACAAATCAAGTTGGAACATCGGCTACATACACTCCGACGAATAGTGTTGTTGGTACATATTATTATTATGTAACACAAAAATCTACGTGTGAGTCTCCTGCAAAACGAGTTACGTTTGTAATCAACTCATTGCCAAGTGTTTCAATAGCAAATATCGCTGATATGAAAACAACAGATTCTCCAGTAACAGTTTCGGTTTCACCTGCTGGTGGTCAATTGTCGGGAACTGGAGTATCGGGAATGAAGTTTAATCCTGCAATTGGTGCGGGAACGCATACCATCACCTATACATATCAAGATGTAAATGGTTGTATGGCTACTGCCAGCACGTCGGTTGTGGTAACAAAAGGAATCACGGTTGATAGAACACAATTGGGAGATACGATTGCTCGTGCAAGCAATATCTCTTCTTTGTACACGGTAGATGACTCATATCCAGCATCTGCAAAGAACTCGTTGTCGCAAGCTATTGTGATGGCACAAGGTTACTATAATAATTATGAAAGTTACACACAAGCTCAAATTGATCAGCAAGTCATCATTTTAAGCAATGCGATTCAAGCGTTCTTGAATAGTAAAATCGAAAAAGTTGATGTGTCGATTCTCGAAGCAAAAATCTCTGAAGCATACCTTACTATTCAAACCAATGAATATAGAAAGGGTACTCTTGTAGGTAACATTCCTGAAGCAAGTTTCACGATGTTGGAAAATGCAATAACAACGGCAAGTGCTGTTGTAGCAAATCCTCCAGCAACACAAGCCGAGGTTGTGAATGCGGTGAATGCTTTACAATATGCAATAACTTCGTTCCTAAATTCCGAAATACCAAATAAGGTTTCTGATGTTTCGTTTACGACAAATAAGATTTATTTGGTTGTAGGTGAGGAATATACTCCAGAAGTTGTGTTCGCTCCTGCAGGTGCATCATCTGATTTGAGTTGGGAAACGTCAAATAACGATGTTGCTTGGGTTTATGGATTGTCAGGTAAAATTGTTGCCAAAGCACCTGGTAGTGTGTCGGTAACGGCAACCGCAGCCAACAACAATGCCGCACAAGCCCGTATGATTGTCGTGGTAACCGAAGCTCCAAAACTTGAATCGGTAACCGTAAACCGTACTGGCTCGGAAATCATCATGAAATTCTCCGAAGAAATGGACGAACCGTTACCTGACATTTATACTGACCTGTATGTGTATGGAGTTTCGTATCCTATGTACAACGTGAACAAGGTATCGTTGTGGGATTTCGACACAAAACAGATTATTCTTAGTGTTGGACCTGTTATTGATGACCCGAATGAAATTACAATCGTGTATAAGGGTAATTCGTTGATTTCCAAATTTGGCGGAAAAGTTCCACAATTCAAGTATAGTCTTGGCTCAACGCCAGTTAACGAAGTTGAGGCAATGAACGTAATAGCTTATCCTACCGAAGTTCAATCGGAAATCCACGTTGCTGGTCTGCAAGAAGGAAATCAGATTGATATTGTTTCTGCAACGGGAAAACGTGTCACTTCGTTCATCGCTGCATCCGATGTGGAAGATATTTCAACAAATAGTTTCACTGCCGGCATCTATTATATAATGGTATATGACGGTACTATTCTCCGTGCAAAACAGGCATTTGTAAAGAAATAGTTGAAAAGTTATTTGCATAGAAGGGCTATCCAATCGGGTAGCCCTTTATTTTTGTAAAAAATGTGATTATGAAACGATTTCTTGTATCTGTCCTTGCAGTTGTTGTTACTGTTGGTTTGTCGGCACAAACGAAAAATGCCGATGAAGTTAAAACGACTTTTTCTCCTCGTAATTTACAGGCAAATCATACGGAATTTTGTCTGCAATCAGTTTTGAATCAATATAATATTGAGGAAAATATGAAGGGAAACATATCTCAAATTACCGTTTCCCGCAGTAAGGCGTCGGTTGTGTGTGCGTTCAACGAAAATAATCAACCCGTGAGCATTACTAAAGATGGCGTTGAGTTGTGCAAGTTCACCTATAATTCTAATGCTAAAATAGAGATTGCCCAGTCGGGAAATTCAATCGTCGCCATTACCTACGATAAAAAGGGGAGAGTTGCAAGCGAGGCATTTCTTGTGGAAGGTTCTGGCAAAAACCAGATTGATTCAAAGAGCAAGACCACTATGGCCGACAAATATATTTATACCGATTCGTGGAAGAAACAAACTCTGAGTGATTCCACTGAGTGCGTGTATTTGTTTGAGGCGACGAATGCAGGCAAAGCAAAAGAATGGATTATTGATAGAATGTATATCTATGAATATAATGGTAAAGGTTTGATGACCAAAAAGATAGAAACGGCACGCGACAAGGTGAGAGAATCGGTTACGGAATTTAAATACAAAAAAGGTGTTCTTCAACAACAGGTAAAAACATATTCAAACACCAATTTAGTGGAAAGCACCGTTTATACGTACGAAGAAGGTTATTTGGTAAAAGCCGTGAAAGGATATTTCAGAGATATTTCGAAACGGAAATCAATTGAATTAAGTTCCGAAGTCAATATGATGATGTACGATACACAAAGAAACCTTGTGGAATATAGATGCACGGACGGACATAAATATGATTTGTGTGTAATGAAATATGATGAAAACCAGCGTTTGGTAAACGTGCAGAAACGTCAGGAAACGGGCGAGATGATGCCTATGTTCCAGTGTGAGTACGATGCTGCCAATATGGTTGCGTCAACAATTAAAAACGAGATTAAGATGCAATATACCTACGAATACGATGCACAAGGCAATTGGACGAAACAAACCATAACCAAGAACGGCGAGGCGGTAGGTAGCATTTCTCGAACGATACAATATAAATAATATAGATATTTTACATTTATGTGGGGACGCGCCATGGCACGTCTCTACAATGTACATCACAGAAGAGCAGTAAAAAATATACGAATACTTTTGTTATTCTTATTTTAATGTTCTACTTTTACACCACTAAAAAAAGTATGTATAACTAAATTTTATTTTTATGAAAAAGATATTTTTATTCTTGAGTGCTGCATTGCTTTCGCTTGGCGTGAGTGCAACGCAGTATGATGTACTTATCAATTCATTCAATGTTGATGTGACGGCTGACAACAATATTGATTTTACCAGTCAGCTAAATGGAGCTAAATTGATAGAAGGAGATGAAATTAGATTAACGTTACAAGGTTATTTTGATGCACCTGCAATTGTAACCTATAATACTATTGCGGATAATGCATACGATGCGGATGGTGCAGGTGGTTATTGGAATATGCTTGCCGCTTGGGAAGGTGTAGAATTAGGAACAGCAGAGATTGGTACAATATTCAATGTTACAAAAACAATAACAATAACTACGACCGCACTTCAAAAAGATAAGTATATCGTTCAGTTAGGATTTTCTTTTGCTTCATTGAAAGATAAGAAAAAATACCAACAATTTAAATTCCGTCCTACTGAAGCTGCGTTGTCAGTAGAAGCACAAACATACAAAGTAGATTTGCCTACATTGAAATTCGGTTCTGACGGTGGAGAACAGAATCCCAATTATAAGGCAGAAGTTACTTTTGAAACTGAAGCTGCCATGGCTGCTGATGATATTTTGCAAGTGGTTATCAATGGTAAATTCAGCGAAGGTGTTCAGGGCATTATTTTTATGGTATTTGACAATGATGGTAATGAGGTTTTGGGTTGGAGCGTTAAAGGTACATTCCAAGCACCAAAGGATGAAACAGTAAACGAAACGCTTGATCTTGTGATGCCTGCTGCTTGTCCTACTACTGCAGCAAAATTGGGAGTGTTCATTGAAGGATATGACGCTGAAAAACCAATTTCATTCTTGAAAGATGGTGATGTAGCTCACGATCCTGTTGAAGTTGCCAAGAAGGACTATACTGAAGTTACATTGGGCTACAACCAATATGCTACTCCAGCAAACTATCAGTTTATTGAAGCAGAAGTTGCTTCTGATGTCCAAGTTGGTGATTATGTAACATTCTCAATCAATGGTGTTAGTAATGCAGCTTTCAGTAAAATGAAAGTTTATTTGAGAAACCCTGAAGGTTATTCTGCAATTTCTGAATATGTAGAAATTTTGGCAAACACAGAAGCTAATGGTGCAGTTTCATATTCAGGCAAAGTTGAAGCTTCTTCTGCTGCTGCAAAATGCGACTTGGTATTTGAAATTCCAGATGAAGCAACAGAAGGTACATCAATCGTAATTGCTCCAGCAGGAAACGTTGCTGTTGCAGAGGTTGCTCCTGCATTCGCAGTTGAAGGCGGTATGGTTTATTCTGCTGGTGAAATCGTTGTGTACAACGTAGCAGGTAAAGAAATTGCAAAAGCATCAAAATCATTCAACGTTAATACTTTGGCAGCAGGTGTTTATTTCATCACTGCGAAAGAAGGAACAATTAAATTTGTAAAATAATTTTCCTTGTAGAGACGTTGCGCGCAACGTCTCTACAATATTATCCCGACCGACAGAACGTCATTTCGACCGAAGGGAGGAATCTGTTAAAAATAACAACAATGATTATCTGTAGAGACGCCACATTGTGGCGTTTCTACATTTTTTTTACATAATTCTTATTTTTTTTTACTTACCAGGTTAGGGTTTTTCGTTTTTCTTTTGTCATAGGTATAAAGAAAAAATGCGTTTGTGCATTAAGTATTGAAAAAATAATGTAGTTTTGTAAACTTATTGTATTGTAAACTAAAAATAGATTGATATGAAAACAGGGATTACAAAAATGAGAAAATGGTGGAAACACCTGTTGTTACTATGTGTAACACTCATGGGAGTGGTTGGTTTCGCTACAGCGGGTCCAAATTATCCATTCCCGAACAATTATCCGTATCCGTATGGAACTATCTATACGGGTAGCGATGTACAAACAAAAATCCAGTCGTTGTACACGACGTGGAAAGCTAAGTACTACGAAGAAAGTGGTAGCGAAGCTCGTGTAAAATTCGTTTCCGGTGGTGATAATGGTAGCACTTCCGTATCCGAAGGTATAGCATACGGTATGCTTATCGCGGTGTATATGGATAATGCGACCAACAACACGCAAGGAATGTTTGACAAGTTGTGGGCGTACTACTTGGCCAACGCCAACAGTCACGGTGTGATGAACTGGAAGGTAACCGGTTTCACTCACCAGGTTGCTCCACCAGTTTCTGGCAACTCCAACGGTGCAACCGATGCTGACTTGGATGCTGCTCAAGCGTTGTTGATGGCATACAAGCAATGGGGTAACCAGAAATATTTGACTGCCGCACAAACGTTGATTCAAAACTTGTGGGCGTATGAAGTGAACAACAACAAACAGTTGAAACCTGGTGATATGTTCGATGACTACAAGAACCCTTGCTATTTCATCACCAATGCGATGAAATTGTTCACTCAGGTAAAACAACTTGAGGGTTGGAGCAATAGCTGGGATTGGAACACCGTAGCTCAAAACTGTTATGGTATTATGAGTAAGTGTGCCAATGCATCAACAGGTTTGATTCCTGACTGGTGTTATGAAAACGGAAGTCTTTTGAATGGTATTATTGATGGTAAATTCGAATCAATTTTCGGTTATGATGCTGCTCGTATTCCTTGGCGTATGGCACAGGCCTATGCTTGGTATGGTGATACGGAGGCAAAAGGATTTGCGTCAAAAATTACTGACTGGGCTAGAAGTAAATATCCAAACCCCAATGATATCGTAGATGGTTTTTATTTGAATGGTAATCCTGGTGATGGTAACGGTCCTTTCACAGGATCCCTTTCTTCTTGGGGTTCAAGTAAGAACCCTACTTTCAAGGCAGGATTGAGTATCGGTTCTATGGTTGACTCTAAATACAACAGTTACCGAGACTTGTGCTGGCAATATGGTGCTGCTGCTGAAGCGTATGGCGCATATTACACGCATACGACTCAGTTGTTGTATATGTTGTGTTTAACGGGTAATATGCCTAACTTCTGGGATATGAACCCTGTATTTTTGAGTGCGGAGACAAACGGAGCAGGTACTGCGGTTATCGTTAATTTCTCAAAACCTATTTCTGAATCTTCCGCATCAAGCTCTACGGGTAAGTTCACGGTAACAACATACCCAACTGCCGAAGATGCGAAAAATAAGACTAACGGAACGACAATCCCTGTTTCTTCTGCTTCCGTTTCGTCTAAGACGGTAACCTTGAATATGTCGGCAGAAATTATGGATCCTTACATCTTCATATCATATAATGGTACGACTTTGAAAGGAACTGATGATTCTCAGGCAGCTACATTTGAAGATAAGACAGTTACGAACTTGATTACCAATATGGAACCATATCCAACGGCTCGTTACACGAACCAGTTGGGTAACGAAATCTATATTGCGTGGTCAAAAGATGTGAAATTGAGTACTGCACAATCTGGATTTTCGGTAAAAGTTGCCGGGAACGCGGTTGCTGCTCCTACTGTTGAATATTATACAGATTCTGAAGGTTCCGACAAGTCAATCTTGGCATTGAAATGGAATGAAGCTATCGTAACTTCACCTGATGTTGACATTACTGTTTCATACACTGGTGGTTTGACTTCTACTACGGGAACCCGTCAGGCAAAACCGTTCACGAATGCTCCTGTACAAAACTTGTACGGTGCTGAAACGTGTATGAGTTTGTATGACTATGGTGAAAGCACTGGTACTGAACGTTGGGAGCAAATGCTTTCCGATATTTCTAACAAAGCTTCGGAAGTGGAAAAATCTGGCAGTGAAAATGCAAAAGTGTTGTATTTTAACGCAGGTGCAGACGAACGTTTGACCTATGCACTTGATATTGATAATGATGCTGATTTTGATATGTGGATGGGGCTTCTCGGTTCCGAGGATTCCCGTTTGGTTGGTCGTATTTATGTGGAAAGTCTTGGTACAAGCGGCGAAGGTCTTGCATTGTTCTTACTTTCTGGTAAAGCGTCAAAACCGGGATACCACGACAACAACGCCGCATTCCCTATCAAGAATTTGAAAACAGGACAATGGTTTGAATTCGATATTCCGTTGTCAGAAAATAATGGTTGGTATTATAATACTTATAATAGTAATGAAGAATATCAAGCTATTTGGTTGTCAACATGGGCGCCTAACGGTGATGGTGGCTATGGAGAAACACCAAGCGGAACATTCAAGATTTATGTAGATTATTTACATATCTGTCCTAAGAAATCTGATGTCGTAGCTGAACGTGGTAAGGTTGCATTCAATGGTAAACAAGTTGAGTTGAAATTCTCGACTGCTATGAAAATTCCTACTTCTACGTCGGCAATTACGATTAAGGAGGGTTCTACTTCTCACGCTGTAACGTCAATTCAGGCAAAAGATGGTGATGCAACAGTGTTGATTTTCAATCTGGAAGAGCCAATCACTTCTGCTGATGCGGTGATTACAGCTTCGTTGACACAATCTTCCTCTGCGGTAAAATCTGTTGATGGTCGTCCTGCAAGTGTGTTCGATATTGATGTTGCCAACTTGTTGGGTATGACTACATCTACTGGTTGGTACGACGACTTTGCCGATGCAAGCGACTACACAACTGGAAATATATCTTCCGATGGAGAATATGTTGGTGCTCCAATAGAACAAGCAGGAAATAGTCAATTGAATGTCTCTTGGGATGGCTCAATGACCTGGGCAGGTTCAATGATATTGAGTACGGTTGGTGCTGGATATGTAATGGACTTGACAGATAATCCAAAATGCGAATTCCTTGTTAAGGCAAACAAGAGTATCTCTGGTTTCTATCGTATCGATGCAAAGGATTATTTTGGAACTGAAAAAGAAGGTACTGTTACCGCAATCAATCTTACAACCTCATATCAAAAAATCTCTTTTGATTTGGCTATGACAGGTCTTGATAAGGCAGCTATTGCACAGGTAACATTCCGTTTCTTCTCAGACAAGGGTTCTCAGGCAACTGAATATGTTCCTACATTGATTAACGGAACACTTTCATTTGACTATATCTCTATCGGTAAACCATTATACTTGAGCAATTTCACTCCAGCAGTTGTGTTGGATACGAAATCAGGTATCGATGAGGATGGTTCATTCCAAGTTACAAGTTCTTGCGACGGATATGTGTTCACCGTTCGTGAAGATGTGAGTCCTCAATATTCGGCAATGGCTGCTGCGGTAGCTCTTGGCGAAGGTGCTTCGGCAGAATGTACTGCAGGAACTCCTGTAACTATTGATATGTTAGGTCTGGGTTATGGTTACTTCACAACATACGCATATGACCCTATTACAGGTTCTGTATCGGCTAAGTATGGCTGTCAAGTGAAGGACGTTACACCTCCTATATTTACAGAATACTATGCTGAACCAACTATCTCAAGAGATGGTATGTTGAACTTCACGGTTGATGAAAATGCAACTGTTTACATTTTCCCATACGATGAGTCAACAAATTATGCTACTGCTTCTTTGGACGATGCACCAGTATCATATCCGGTTAATGGTGGAGAACCATTTGTTGTAGATATGACATACTTGCCAGAGAAGGACTTCCCTTCAGGTTCTTACCTTATCATGGTTGCCGTTGATGGTTCAGGAAACCGTTCAACTGCGGTACCTCGTGATGGAATCTATATCGACAAGGTTGCTTTGACATTTACTGTTGACGCTACTGAATACGATGTAGGTGAGGAAATCAAAGTTAATGCGACTCGTACAGTGACTGCATACTTGGTTCCTTCTGATAAGGGTGCTACATATAAGAAGTTGACAGGTGCTAATTCACCTGCAGTTCTTACCGAAGCTTCAAATGCTTACGGAGGTGCTGTATTTGATACAGATCAATTGACAATCACAGAAGCTTCCACATATTATGTATATGTAATAGATTTGGAAGAACAAGAATTGGCTGGTCCGTCGGCGTTGATTACCATTAGTCCTGTTGAACGTGTATTGACAAGCATTACAACTGATTTTGCAGATCAAACGTTGGCGTTGAGAGCAGGTTGTACGGGTAGAGAAGTTACGGTAACATTCGATGATCCAAAATACAACGACAAAGAATTGTCATTCTCTGGAGCTGAGGGCATTGTTGACGTAGAATATGACAAGGCAAGCGGAACGCTTACTGTCACTGGTACGTCGGCTGGTACGGGTACATTGACGATTACATCAGTTCCTGTTCCTACAGTTAAGACAACGATCAACATCTCTGTAACTGCGGTTCCTGTTTCTATCGAAATTGAAGGTAACCCAATTATGGCACCAGACGAAGACCAAACATTGGTCGCTTCTATTCTTCCTGCTGACGCAAGTCAAGAAATTAGCTCTTGGAAATCAAGCAATACTTCTGTTGCAACTGTCACAGGAGCAGGATTTGTTCAAGCAACAGCATTTGGAAACACTACAATTACTGTTACTGCGAAAACTGCAGGATGTTCCGGCACTGTAACGGGAACATTCGATATTACTGTTAAAGAAGCTGGTTTGTCGGCTATCAAATTATATTGTGAATCGGCTGGTGATGAAGTTGAAGATGCTCAATCAGAGTATGTAATTGACATAAGAAATGGCGCCGCTGAAGATGATTATGGTTTGTATGTAGGCGACGACGAGGAAGGTAGCGAACCATTCCGTATCGTTGTGGTACCAAGTTCGTATGTTGTAGATGAATTCACGGTTGAATCTGACAATGAAGATGTTGCTACGGCAGAAATAGAATATAACAACAGATTAAGATATTGGTATGTAACTGTATATCCGGTTGGAGATGAAGATGCTGGTGTTGCTAATATCAAAGTGTATGCTAATGGTGATAAAACAGTTTATGGCACTATCAAAATCATAAACGGTGATGCTCCTTGTGATGCCGTTGCTCCAACTGCAAATGCAGTTACGGCTACTACTTGTGATAATGTAACATTGACTGCTACTGGTTCGGGTACAATTAAATGGTACGATGTTGCAACTGGTGGTTCTGCATTGACGACAGGTAAAAACTACGCTTTAGGTCAATTGGCTGCAGGTACATATACATATTATGTATCGAGCGACAATGGAACATGCGAAAGTTCTCGTACATCGGTAGCTGTTACGGTATCAGCCGTTTCTGCTCCTACAACATCTGAAGCTCCAGCGGTAACTGCAACAACTGATGATGAAGTTGTTTTGGCATACTCTGGTTCGGGTACTGCAGTATGGTATGCTGCTGCAACAGGTGGTTCTGCATTGAAGACTGGTAACAGTTATAATGTAGGTCAATTGGCTGCAGGTTCTCATACATATTATGTTGCTAAGAAAGATGCAAGCGGTTGCGAAAGTACAGATCGTACTGCTGTAGTTGTAACAGTTTCTCAAGCTGCTTGTAAGACTGTTGCTCCAACTGCATCGGAAGTTCCTGATGTAACAGTTTGTGAAGGCAATGCTGCTACATTGAAGGCAACATTCTCTGGCTCTGCAACGGCAGTATGGTACGAAGCTGCAACAGGTGGTTCTTCTGTATTCGAAGGCAATACATTTGCTACAGGTCTAACTGCTGTTGGTTCTAAGACATATTATGTTGCTAAAATGGATGGTTGCGAAAGCGAATCTCGTACAGCTGTCGCTCTTACAATCACTGCGAAACCATCGGCTGTAATCGCATCATCTATCCTTGATGAATATTGTGCTACTGTAGAATCAGTAACATTGGGTGCTACTCCAGCAACAGGTACTTGGTCAGGTACAGGTGTTACAGGTACTACATTTAGTCCTAAGACTGCTGGTTCTGGCGACATCACGTTGACATACACGATTGGTGAAACTGGTTGTCAGAATGTATATACTAAGTCAGTTCACGTAACTGCTGCTCCAAGTGTGACAGTTACTGTTCCAACGACAATGTGTTCTGGCGATGCTGCCGCTACGTTGACTGCAAATCCTTCAACAGGTAAGTGGTCAGGTACTGGTGTAACAGGTTCTTCATTCGATCCTTCAAAAGGTTCTTCAGTTGTAACATATACATATACTGAAGGTTCTTGTGAAGTTGTAAAAACAGCTGAAATCACTGTAACAAGCAATCCTACTCCGGTAATTTCCGGTCTTGCAGAATCTTACTGTAGCGGTGATGCTGCTGTAACAATGACTGCTGCTCCTACGGGTGGTGCATTCAAAGTAAACGGCGTCGCAGCTACGTCATTCGATCCTGCAACTGCTACAGTTGGTGAAAACACTGTAACTTATACGGTAACAGTTGGCGGTTGCGAAGGTTCAAAAGACGCTACGGTAGTTGTTAAGGCGTCTCCTTCAATCGACTTGAGCGGTGTTTCTACTTCGGCTTGTGCTGGTGAAGAAATTACTCTTGCTCCTACAACTGGTACATGGCAAGGTACAGGCGTAAACGGAACGACATTCGTTTCTTCTACTGCCGATACTTATGAATTGACTTATACTGAAGTTGCTGACGGATGTTCTGCAAGTGCGACAGTTGATATCACAGTAACGAAAGCTACTGCTCCAACTGCTACTGCCGCTGTAGTTCAAATTGGTGACGCAGCTCCTGTATTGACAGCAACTGGTTCAGGAACAATCAACTGGTATGATTCTGAAAATGGTGCTTCAATTGCAACGGGAACTTCATTCACGACTTCGGTTTCAACCGCTGCTAAGTCAACAACTACATTCTATGTAACAAATACTGATGCAAACTGCGAAAGCGACAAGGTTCCTGTAACAGTAACAGTTACTGACTGTATGACTCCAGCTCCTACAATTTCTGATGTTGATGATGCGTGCGAAGGCGAGACAGTTACATTGAGTGCTACAGGTACAAGTGTTAAATGGTACGATGCAAGTGAAGATGGAAACTTGCTTGGCGAAGGTGCTGATTTGGAAGTAACTGCAGCAGGTACGTATTTCGCATCTCAAAATGCTGGTACGTGCGAAAGTGCTCGTGCTTCGAAAGTTGTTTCATTCAAATCGAAACCAGCTGCTCCAACAGCAACAGGTGCTTCTTCTTGTGCTGGTGCTGAATTGGTTGCAATGACAACAGTTGAATCTGCTAACTGGTACGCTGCTCAAGATGGTGCAGCTCTTGCAACGGCTACGAAGTCGTTTGTACCGACAAATGTTACAGAAACAACAACATTCTATGTAAATCAAACAGTTGCTGGTTGTACTTCTGATTTCGCAGAAGTTACATATACGGTAAAAGCTACTCCTGCTGCTCCGACAACGACTGCTACTACTGCTTGTATCGGTACAGACGCAGATTACAAAGTTTCGGCAACGGGTACAGGTTTACAATGGTACGATGCCAACAACTCACCACTTGGAACTGACGCTACACAAGCTGTTTCAGGTGTGACAACAGCTAAGGATTACTCTTATACAGTAACACAAACTGTTGACGGTTGTACGTCGGCTGCTGCTACGGCTACATTGACAGTAAAAGAATTGCCAACTCCAGAAATCACGCTTGACGCTGAATACTGCGTAAGCTCTGCTGTTGAAGTTCCTTTGGCTGCAAGCCCTATAGGTGGTTCATTCAAGATTAATGGTAATGCTGCTACGAGCTTCGTTCCAAGTTCACTTGGCGAAGGTACATTCACGGTAGGTTATTCATACACCGATGAAAACGGATGTACGGGTACAGCTCCTGAAGTATCGTTCATCGTTAAGGATTGTTCAGATCCTGCTGTAACTTCTGTAACATTGAACAAGTCAGACGTATCGTTGACAGTAGGTGACACATATTCTTCATTCGTTGTAACAATTCTACCTGCTGAAGGTATCTACAACAAGACAGTTGCTTGGGAATCAAGCGACGAATCGGTTGTAACAGTATCTGCAAATGGTGAACTTACAGCTGTTGGTGAAGGTACTGCTGTGGTAACAGTGAAATCTACCTATACTGAAGGTAAACAAGCTACTTGTAACGTATCGGTAGTAAAACAGATTGTTCCAGTATCAAGCGTAGCATTTGCCGCAGGTGTTCCAACATCGGTTGAATCAGGTGCTACTGTTGATCTTACACAATTTGTAACTATAAATCCTGAAGATGCTACATCTCCGGAAATTGAATGGTCTGTATCTCCGGCAACAAGTGCTTCTATTGAAAATGGTGTATTGACAGCTGGATTTGTTAAGACAAATACAAATGTTACTATTACAGCAACAGTAACCGCTGGTGGCGTTACTAAGACTGCAAATACAACAATAACAATTTTGAAAGGTCCTATTCCTGTAACGGCAATCACTGTAACTGCTCCACAATCAGTTCAAGAAAATGGTTCATTCAAGGCAACTGCTACGGTGACACCATCTGACGCTGACGATGCTACATACAAATGGTCAGTTTCTAATGCGAATGCAACTATTGACCAACAAGGTAATGTAACAGTAATTGGTAACTCAGGCGATTCATTCGATGTAATTGCTACGGCAAACGATGGTTCTGGGGTTAAAGGTCAGGTAACAGTTACAATTGTTGACCAAATCTTCCCAGTTGAAAGCGTTACAATTGCTGAGGGTGAATACACAGTAACTGAATCTGGTACATTGGATTTGTCACCATACTTGTCTTACTCTCCATCTAACGCTTCTATTTCAAGCATTGTTTGGAAGACAACAAGTAGCTATGTAGATGTTGATGCAAACACAGGTGTTGTTTCAGGTAAGTCAACTTCATCAAAACGTGAGGTTAATGTTACGGTAACAGTAACAACTGCTGACGGAACATCAAAATATGCTACGGTTAAAGTATTGTTGCTGAAAGATCCTAAATATGTATCTGCTATCACAATCGAAAGCAGCTTGAGCAAAGAAGCAAATTCTACATTCACAATGAAGAAAGCTGTGGTAACTCCAAGCGATGCCGACGATGTAACTTATACTTGGTCAATTAAGTCAGGTAAAGGTGGTACAATCGATCCTTCAACAGGTCTTGTAACAGTTACAGGTTCTGAAGGTGATCAATTTGTAATCGTTGCTACTGCTAACGATATTGAACATACGGTTTCTAACGAATGTACGGTAACAGTTTTGAAACAAACGATTCCTGTATCAGAAATCATTGCTTCTATAAATACTGTTGAAGTAACTGCTGGTGCTGCAAGTCAAACGATAGTAATTTCGTACGAACCTGCAAATACGACTCAGACAGAATTTACGTTGAGACCAAGTTCAAGTATCTTCTCTTACGTTGACAACGGTGACGGAACAATTACAGTCACTGGTAACCAAGGTGGTACTGCTACATTGACAATCAAGTCAACATCGAATGCTTCAGTAATGAAGACGATTGAAATCAAAGTAACTGAATTGGTTAAGAGTATCGTAGTAAGTGGAAACACTTCTTTGAACGTAGGTGGAACGGCTCAATTGTCAGCAATGGTAGGCGAGTCAACAGCTTCGAACAAGGCAGTAACTTGGGCAACAAGCGATCCTAACATCGCTACGGTATCAGCAACAGGTTTGGTAACTGCACTTTCAGCAGGTATGGTTCAAATCACTGCAACTGCAGTTGATGGATCAGAAGTTGCTGGTTACACATACGTTACTATCAACACGATTCCTGTAACGCAAATCACTGCAAGTGATATCTCTATCCAATCAGATCAATCGGCTACGATAAAAGCTACGATTTCTCCGACAAATGCAACGAATAAGAATTTGATTTACACTGTTGGAGATGAAAGTATCATTACGGTTGACGCTTATGGTGTAATCACTCCGGTTGCTGAAGGTACTACTACGGTAACAATTAGTGCTGCCGAAGACAATGTCTCTAAAGTAATCAGCGTAACAATTACTCCTGTTCGTGCTAACAAGGATTACTTGATTCAGTTGATAGAAAACGAGACATGGGGTGCTTACTCAATCTACTACAAAGTTCAAGATGGAACAATTAGAGTTGGAGCAGGCAAGGGATGTATTCCACAACTTGTATACAATGAATTCAGGGGTGCTTGGATGGACGCACAGGATGTTCGCTACGAAGAATTTGCTTCTCAAAGCAAAGTAGATGCCGCAGCTGACAGATTGTATAAGGCAATCATTGCAATGGGTGCTGATCCTGATCCAGATCCAAATGTAGCAGTTGAAGATGTAATCATCAATGCAAAGGTTTACCCAACGAAGGTTACAAATGTTGTGACAGTTGAGGCAGACAACATGATTTCAGTCAAAGTGGTTTCTGCAACAGGTAAGGTTGTTGCTCAAGAAGAAACTGCAGGCGACGCAATCGAAATCAACGCTGCTGGCTTTGCACAAGGTGTTTACAAAGTAATTGTTGAAACTCAAAACGGAACAGTTGTTAAGGGTTTTGTAAAATAATCCTCGACGATTGAAATAGAAAAGGGGGCTGTCCACTCGGGCAGCCCTTTTTTATGTAGATATTTGGTTAATAAAAAACGTCCGCCAACGAATAGTCTCCCTTGTTTTTTGATACTTTTACTACGCTTTAACGAAGAAAATGATGGTAAAGGATTGCGTTTCAAAAAAGATACTGAAGGATGGTTCGTTACTAGATGCCGAAACCGTCTCAATTCCTGAGGGTGCTGTGGTTATCTACGATGTGCTACGAGTGATGGAATCTGTTCCGTTGTTTGTGGAAGACCATTCTGCCCGTTTCTTCAAGTCATTCGATTTGTCGCACCGAAAACGCCCGTTTGCCGAGAATGTGTTTGCCGATTCTATTTGTACGTATATTTCACTGTATGGATTGAAAAATGGCAACGTGCGTTGCGTATATAGCATCTCTCCCGCAGACGAGACGCAATTTCTGGTGTATGAGATAAAGCATTCGTATCCCACAATTGAAATGTATGAAAACGGCGTTGTATGTGGCACCTTCGAGGGCGAACGTTCAAACCCCAATGTGAAACAAGAAGCTGCCGTAAAAAACAATGCATATAAGAAGATTGCCGAAACGGGCGTGTACGAAGTGTTGTTGGTTGACAACGACCGCAATGTTACCGAGGGGAGTAAGTCAAATACGTTTTTTGTGAAAGACGATACCATTGTTACTGCATTGGCACAAGATGTTTTGTGTGGCATTACTCGCTTGCAAATCATAGAATTGATTCATTCGTTACAAATCCCTTTGGTAGAACGAAAAATTGCCTTGTCGGAGCTTAAAAACTTCGATGCGGCATTTATATCGGGAACGTCGCCCAAAGTGCTTCCTATACGTCAAATTGAGGGAATCTCGTACCAAGTACCGAATCCTGTGGTGCGTCGTCTTGCCGAAGCATACGATAAACAAATATCAGAATACATACAATCTCATAAATAAATAGAAATATGAAAAAGAAAATTGCTGTTGTTGGAGGAAGTTTTACTTCAGAATCGGATATATCAAAAAATAGTGCGTTGCAAGTCAGCGGAATGATTGATAAAAATCAGTATGACGTCTATACGGTATTTATTTCTCATGGTGATTGGATGGTTCAAATGCCAGATGGTGAGTTCCCTATTGACAAGAGTGATTTTTCTTTTACGTATAAAGGCGAAAAAATCAATTTTGATTGCGTATATAATTCCATTCATGGTACGCCGGGCGAAGACGGTCAGATGCCAGGGTACTGGGATTTATTAGGGATTCCTTATACAAGTTGTGGTGTTTTTGCTGGTTCCTTGACGTTCAACAAATATGCTACGAAGACGTTCTTAAAAACATTTGATGTAAAAACTGCCGATGCAGTTTTGCTTCGTCCTTGGAATGAGATAAACGTTTCGGATATTGTTGCAAAAGTTGGTTTGCCTTGTTTTGTAAAACCCAACAATGGCGGTTCCAGTTTCGGTGTTTCAAAGGTGAAGACAGAAGCTGATATGATTCCTGCCATCGAAAAGGCATTTGGCGAGGATACTGAAGTTATCATTGAACGTTTTGTGAAAGGTACGGAAGTCTCTGTTGGTGCATACGAAGTGGAAGATGGTGTTCATGTGTTGCCAATCACTGAAATCCGTACGAAAAATGAATTTTTCGATTATCAGGCAAAATACGAAAGTGGTTTTAGCGAAGAAATCACTCCTGCTGAACTTTCCGATGCGATTACTAAAGCTTGTAAGGCAGAAACTGCTCGGATTTACAAGTGTTTGGGGTGTTTCGGCATTTGTCGTGTCGATTTTATTATAACTGATTCTGGAGAATTGAATTTCTTGGAAATCAACACCAACCCGGGAATGAGCAAGGCAAGCATTGTCCCAAAACAGATGCGTGCCGAAGGATTGAATGAGGCAGAAGTATTTTCGGCTATCATAGAACATTCCATTAAAGCACGCAAATAACACAACGTTGAATTTTTGTCCGAAAAAAAGGAATACAATTCTTTAGGAATAGTATTCCTTTTCTTTTTTTTTCTATCTTTGGCATCGTAAAAAGCCATTGGTATGGTTACCATGCCAAAACAGATGAAAAAAATAAGTATGTTAGTAAAAACGTATGGAGGTGCGGTTAATGGAATAGACGCACGAATTATCACGGTTGAGACAGATATTGTCAGTGGTGTGAATTTCTATCTGGTGGGATTGCCGGATAGTGCAGTAAAAGAAAGTCAGCAACGGATAGAATCAGCGTTGCGGAGCGTGGGGTATCAGTTGCCCGGGCGCAAAATCACCATAAATATGGCTCCCGCCGATTTGCGAAAAGAAGGCACGGCCTATGATTTGACGCTTGCTATAGGCATACTTGCCGCTTCAAAGCAAATTACCGAAGAACGGGTGGGAGAATATCTCATTATGGGTGAATTATCGCTTGACGGAGGTGTTCATCGTATTAATGGAGCGTTGTCGATGGCAATTGAGGCCCGAAAATTCGGTTTCAAGGGTTTTATCTTACCCAAAGAAAATGCCTATGAAGCTGCTGTGGTAAACGATTTGGACGTGTATGGCGTGGAAAACATCAAGGAAGTGATAGATTTCTTTGAGGGAAATCGTGAACTGGAGAAAACCGAAATCAATACTCGTGAGGAATTTTTTAAGCACATAGTAAATTGTACCTACGATTTTTCCGACGTGAAAGGTCAGGAAAATGTGAAACGTGCTTTGGAGATTGCCGCCGCTGGAGGACACAATCTCATTATGATTGGTCCTCCCGGAGCAGGTAAGACGATGTTGGCAAAACGAATCGTTTCCATTCTGCCTCCGTTGACCTTACACGAGGCGTTGGAAACTACAAAGATTCACTCTGTTGCTGGGAAATTGGGAGGTCATGTCTCGTTGATGACCGAGCGGCCGTTCCGTTCCCCACATCATACGGTGAGCGATGTGGCTCTTGTTGGCGGAGGACAATATCCGCAACCGGGCGAGATTTCGTTGGCACACAACGGTGTGTTGTTTCTAGATGAATTGCCCGAATTTAAGCGTCAGGTTCTTGAAGTTATGCGACAACCCTTGGAGGATAGACGTATTAATATCTCACGAGCAAAATTCTCTGTTGATTATCCTGCAAGTTTTATGTTGATTGCTTCTATGAACCCTTGTCCATGTGGTTACTACAACCATCCTGAGAAGCAATGCGTGTGCGGTCCTGGTGTTGTGCAGAAATATTTGAATAGAATTTCTGGTCCTTTACTTGATAGAATTGATATTCACATAGAAGTCGTACCTGTTCCTTTTGAAGAATTGTCGAAAAAAACGCAGACGGAAACAAGTGCTGAGATTCGGGAGCGTGTGGTAAAATGCCGTGAGATTCAGCATAGGCGTTTTGCCGAGTTACCGATATTCTGCAATGCTCAGATGGATGCGAAACAGTTACGGCAATACTGCGTTTTGAACGACGACTGTCAGGCACTTTTGAAAACTGCTATGGAAAAATTAGGGTTGTCGGCACGTGCATACGACAGAATTATAAAAGTGGCTCGTACCATTGCCGACTTGGCACAGTCGGAGAATATAGAAACCGAACATTTGGCGGAAGCGATTCAATATAGAAGTTTGGATAGAGAACACTGGGCGGGGTAATGGAAAACTAAACTCCTCAAAGCAATTCCACATAGTATTTATCAAATATGGGAACGAATTGATAATAATAAAAAACCCGATAAATAAATCTATCGGGTGGCGGTTAGAGTCCCTCGGGGCTCAATCCATTGCAAATATATAAAATTTATAATTGCCTTGTCAAGAGTTATAGAATAATTTTGTGAGAATGACTGTTTATATTGATTCTTTCGTTATTTTTGGATAAAAGTTTTTTTTATGTTTGACAAACCCACAGTAGCGTTAATATATGATTTCGACGGCACGTTGTCGCCTCAAAATATGCAGGAATATGATTTCTTGAAGGATATTGGCATTCAGGATAAAAAAGATTTTTGGAAAGAAGCTGATGATTTGGTGCTGAAGCACGATGCGAGTAACGTGTTGTGTTATATGAAGTTGATGATTGATAAGTCGCGTGCAGCGGGAAGAAGCATTCGTCGTCAAGCGTTTGTCAATTATGGGAAAAGTGTGGAGTTGTACGATGGTGTGGAAGAATGGTTTGATTTGGTTGAAGAACTTGCTCGGAAATATGACGTTGTGGTGGAACATTATATCAATTCCTCGGGACTAAAGGAGATGATTGAAGGAACAAAAATTGCGTCAAAATTCAAGCATATTTATGCTTGTTCCTTCCTTTATAATGTTGACGAGATTGCGGAATGGCCAGCGGTTGCAGTTGACTTTACCACAAAGACGCAGTTCCTGTTTATGATAAACAAAGGCATTGCAAACATCAGCGAAAACAGCAAGGTAAACGAATACAAACCCGAAGACGAACGTCCGATTCCGTTCAAGCACATGATTTATTTTGGCGACGGGGAAACCGATATTCCGTGTATGCGGATGGTGAAACAATACGGCGGAAATTCAATAGCAATTTACAATCCTCAGGTTGAGGGGAAGAAAGAATTGGCGAAAAAACTCATTCACGAAAATCGCGTAAACTTTGCTTGTGCTGCCGATTATACGAAAGGTGGTGAAATTCATAAGATTGTGAATGCGATACTTTCGCAGATTAAGTCGAATTTCGATTTCAAGCAGCTGGAAAAACAGAATCAGGGGAAATTGGAATAAGAGAAGGGATCTTACAAATGCACAATGTAAAATTCCGTAGAGACGACGCACATCGTCTCTACATTTCCATCATTAATTTTCCCCTCTTAATTCTTAATTTTTAATTAAAAATTCCTATTTTTACCACAACCTATTAACGAAACATGATTAGTAACAAATGTAAAGGAAAGGCCGTAAAAATAGAATATGAAAAATATTGAATCCCAACAGCTTGCACCACAGACTGGTGAGGTTGTTCTCTACAATCCCGATGACACAATCCGTTTGGAAGTTCGTATGAACGACGAAACAGTCTGGTTGACTCAATCGCAAATAGCGTTATTATTTGGTTGTTCTGTTGACAACGTGGGATTGCACTTGAAAAACATTTTTGAGGAAGATGAGCTGGATCAAAAATCAACTACCGAGATTTTCTCGGTAGTTCGTTCAGAAGGTTCACGTATGGTAAAGCGGAATATTCTGCATTATAATTTGGATGCCATCTTATCTGTTGGTTATAGAGTAAGTTCTCGGAATGCAACAAAATTCCGTCAATGGGCAAACCAAGTTTTGAAAGACTATTTGCTCAAGGGCTATTCCGTAAATCAACGAATAGAACGACTGGAACAGCGTGTTACGCAGACAGAAAACAAAATTGACTTCTTTGTCCGTACCGCGTTGCCACCAGTGGAAGGCATTTTTTTCGACGGGCAAATCTTCGATGCCTACGAACTTGCCTGCCGGCTGATAAAATCAGCAAAACGCCGCATTGTACTGATTGACAACTACATTGACGAAAGTACGCTGCTTATGCTTGAAAAAAGAAACAAAAACGTGACGGCAACCATTTACACCCACAGCATTGGCGAACAGCTGCAACTCGACATTGACCGCCACAACGCACAATACCAACCAATTACTGTCTTGCGGTACAAAAAATCTCACGACCGATTTCTGATTTTGGACGACGACGTGTACCACGTTGGTGCCTCGCTCAAAGATTTGGGCAAACAATGGTTTGCAATTAAGAGAATGAATGAAATTACCGCTGGGGATATTCTTGGGAAAATATAGGACGCAAAGTCAGAAAATAACACAAGTCAAGACTTAGAAAAAAATAATTGTTGGTTTTCATACTTTCTGAAAAAAGTATCGGTACGTTTTTTTGAGCGATAAAGAGAAAAAAAATTTTTGATAGAGAGGAAAAATTTTAAAAATGGGGAGAGAAAAAATTTTCTCTCGAGAGAGAAAAATTTTTTGGTCCACATAATGCTACAAATTACATTCCCCAAAAAGAAAAATTTCACGAGAAAAAAATTTATGTTGGTTTTCAGATTTTTTTGAAAAAAGTATCGATAGAAATAAATTGAGAGGTGAAGAATAGCTTAGAAGAATTGGAATGATTTCTTCACGAAAAGACTGATTTTAGAAAGTATATTTTTCAAATCATGCTCAATTTTTTACCATAAAAAACATATATTTGTACCAAATTCCCGCCCCCAATCCGAACGACTTCTAAAACTCAACAGAATCGCCATTCAACAAATGAAAATCCTTCAGAATGTTGAAAGTAAAAAGGTTTTGAAAGATTAATTTATAGTTACAGATAGAGAAACTGTTGGCGTTTCGGTATACTAAATCATGGATGTCGCACGCCACGTCCCTACAAATCTATTCCTGTGTATTTTTCTTCTTTGAAAAATTGTCAAATACAGAAAACAAAATGTAACAAAGAATAATGTAGGTCAAAGCTTGTAATTTCAATACTACTAATAAAATAACCGAAAGAATGAGGAATATGTATCGTATTTTATTGTCTGCCCACGAATAATTCTTGAATTTCAGTGAAAACATAGGAATTTCCGATACAAGAAGCACCGAAAACACAACAACCAATACTTCCAATAACCAAACTGGAATATAATCTAAATTTGGCATAAATGCGAATGAAGAAAAGAATATTGCGTTGGCAGGAGTTGGAAGACCGATGAACGAACAAGTTTGTCGCTCGTCGATGTTGAATTTTGCCAGACGAACTGCCGAAAAGGCAACGATTAGGTAAGGCAAGAAAATCAAGAAATACGACAAATAATCTATCATTGTTCCGTCGTCGGGGATAAGACTTTCATAACCTAAAATGTGAATTATGATAGCCGATGTGATTGCGGCAGGAGCAAAACCGAACGTGATTAAGTCTGCCAAGGAATCCAATTCTTTGCCTATTGGCGAGGTATAATGTAATAATCGAGCCGAAAAGCCATCGAAAAAGTCGAAAACAGCACCACAAAAAATGAGGAACACCGCCCATTCCAAGTCAATCAATTGCGTTGTTGATACAATTATTGAACCTACGCCGCACAATAAGTTACACAATGTGATACAATTAGGAATATGTCTTTTCATCTCAAATATTTTTGTGCAAGTTACTCGTTTTTTTATAAAAATATTCGTTAAAATGAGTTTTTGTATTCAATATGTTGAAAGTCTGCAAAGAAGTAACATTCTACTGCTTCATTATCTGATTTTAACTTGATTTCACTATCAGGAATCGGTCTATTATGTAATAGCCATTTTTGAAATTTTTCTTCTTTATCTTTTAAGTTTGTTGTGTCTAATTCTTTCTTTGATTCAATTAGACTATCTCTTTTGAAACTCTTCAAAGCCTCTTGGGGGAAACGAAGTTTATAATCATCGTTATGTTCATAGAGATATTTGAAAATCTGATAATAATATTTAAAGCAAAGATTTTCTGGCCCCACATAGGTATAATTTTTATTGTAATTAAAACCAAATCCCCAAACCTTTTCATTCATCGGTTGGACAAAAAAACTATTAAAAGGATCGAATATTTCTGTAGGATTCGTTTCTGGGTAAAGAGTGCTTGCTTGATTAATTTTTGATGTATCAAAAAGGATGCTGTCAACTGGAATAGTGTTTTTTCTTAAAAGATAAACACCCGCTTCAAATATAATGTAATCTTCAGGGAAAATGTAATTTTCGATATATTGAAAGATATCTTTGTTTTTCTGATTTGGTACATAAGAAACATTAAACATTTTTCTAATCAGATATATTGGTTGGTTTTGAGATAAATCTGTACCTTTAAAAGTATGCGTAGTTTCTAATTTTAAGACTTGATAAACACATCCATTATAGTAGAAAATGTGCGTTTTATATGTTGTATGCCCCTCAATTATATAGTCAGAGTTCTTAATTAAAGAATCTATTCTTGCTTGTTTTTCTATATTTTTAGTGTAATTAGGTATGTTCAAATTATATTGTTCTTTAAAAAAATCATAGAGTTGCCATTTGTTATTGTCAAATTTCATTTGATATGGTCCATAGTAATACTCTACTTCATTGTAGCTTATTCCCCATTGATACAAATCTAAAGGCTCGTATATCATAGATTCTTTTTCTGTGGCAGAAAAGGTTTTATCATAATAAGAATAAATACTATTTTTTGAAAGTGTTGTATCTTTTTTTATTTGTTCTACTGGTTTATTACTTTTGCTCAAGAAAAAAATACCATCGTTAAAATATGTATGACTTGGTATTTGTGTATAATGCAAGTTTTTATAATAATCGTGATTTACATCATCCGAATCAAAATATAGTGTATGGTCTTGCCACAAAAAATATATTTTGTCTTCTGGTATATCCCCTTTTATTTTTTTATATATCTCAAGTTGATAAATATGCCATATTTTACCATTTCTATCTGCAAAAGTTAAGATTTCTTTATGTGCACTACCTTCAACAATAAAGTCCGCATTATTTACTAAGGAATCTAATTTTTCTTTTTGCTGAAATTCAGAAATTCGTTTTTTACCAAAGTGAAAGTCGCCAGTTCTCCATATGACTTTTTTCTCGTTTCCTGAAAAGTTTTCTTTATTGATTTGCGCATTAGTAATAAATGGGGCAAAAAAAACGCAAATAATGAATAGTATTTTGAAATATCTTTTCATAAGATAATTTTTACGCAAGATAAAAAATTTCATATACCACATTTTATTTGCAAAAAAAGAAATAAGGTATTCTTGATCGTTCTCCTTAATGTATGAATACGGATTTCAGAGCATTTGCAAGCGTTCAACTGTCATTTCCGTAAAACTTTGAATGCAAAAGTCGGCTTTTGTCAGTTTTTTCTCCGAGCCTACGCCAATGCAATGCATACCGCCGTTTTTTGCCGCTTCCACACCGCTTATGGCGTCTTCAAAAACAACGCATTGCGAAGGTTTTACGCCAATCATCTCGGCACCTTTCAGAAAAACTTCGGGATTAGGTTTTGCTTTGGTTATCATATTGCCATCGACAATTGCGTCGAAATAGTCTCGAATGCCAAGTTTGTCAATCAACAACGGAGCGTTTTTGCTTGCCGAGCCAATGGCAGTCTTAATGCCTTGTCTTTTAAGCGCTTGTAAAAAATCAATTACGCCAGGATAGACATTTGCCGGAGTAATTTCCGTTTGAACATATTCCAGAAACCATGCATTTTTTTTTGCCGCCAAGGCATCTTTTTCGGCCTGTGTCTTTTCAACGCCGCCGTGTTTCAGTATCAGGTCGATGCACACCGAACGGCTCACGCCTTTGAGGTTTTCATTGAATGCCTCGTCTATTGAAATGCCAAGTGTGTCGGCCAACCGCTTCCACGCCTTGAAATGGTATATTTCGGTGCTTACCAGCACGCCATCCATATCGAAAATACACGCTTTTATATCTGCCATAACTCTATCGGGAAAATACGTACCCGACTCCTTTTATTGTAAAAATATATTGTTCGCCTAATTTCTCACGCAGTTTCCGGATGTGAACGTCAATGGTTCGGTCGCCAACCACAATTTCGTTACCCCACACCAACGAATAGATTTCTTCACGAGTGAACACACGTTCGGGTTTGGAAATCAGCAAATCTAAAATTTTAAACTCCTTGTTGGGCAAGCTCATAGTCTTTCCGTTCACGCTGACGGAGATTTTTTCCCTGTCGAGTTTTATTCCGTTGTATTCCACCGTTTTAGACTCTTCGTTTGCTGTTTTTGAGCGTTTCAGCAACGATTGGATACGCGAAATAAGAACTTTGGGTCGAATAGGTTTTGTTATGTAATCGTCGGCGCCGGCCTGAAAACCCGCAATCTCCGAATAATCCTCGCTCCGAGCCGTAAGAAATGCGATAATGGTTCCTTGCAGTTCGGGATTGCTCCGAATGGTTTCGCACGTTTGAATGCCGTCCATATCGGGCAACATTACGTCTAACAATATCAAATCGGGATGATGTTGTTTCGCCAAATTTACCGCGTCCAATCCATTGAGTGCCGACAATGTTTGGTATCCTGATTTTTCAAGATTATATCGCAGGATTTCCACGATATCGGGTTCGTCATCAACAATCAATATGGTTTTTGCAGAATTCATATTATCGGACATTACCTTTTTTTATGGTGAATGAAAACGACGTTCCTTGGTTCAGCGTGCTTTTGAACGTGATTGTCTCGCCATGAGCCTCAACTACGTGTTTTACGATTGCCAAGCCCAAACCCGTTCCGCCTTGTTCGCGCGAACGGCTTTTGTCAACTCTGAAGAATCGCTCAAAAATCCTGTCCTGATATTCTTGTGGAATGCCGATTCCCGTATCGGAAACTTCTATCAGCCAGCGGTTGTCCATATCGAAGAAGCGAACGCGCACCGAACCGCCTTCGGGTTTATTGTATTTTATGGCATTGGTGACCAAGTTCGACAATGCCATATTGATTCTTGTTCGGTCGGCATATACCATCATCAGCGATTTAGGTTGTTGCATTTCCAAGTTGAGCGTCACATTCCGCTCTTTTGCAAGATATTCCTGTGCCTCGAAAATTTCGTTCACCAAATCGATGATGTTGAATGTGGTATATTCCATTTTCAACTCGCCCGATTCCAGACGGGAAATTGCATCCAAATCCTTCACGATTGAGGTCATTCGTTGAATGACTTTATCGGTGCGTTCCAGATACTGACGATTGATAGATTCGTCGTACAGTCCGCCGTCAAGCAATGTTGACACATAACCCTGAATGGTAAAGATTGGCGTTTTCAGTTCGTGAGCCACGTTGCCAATGTATTCTTTCCGGAAATTTTCTTGTCGTTTCAGGAAATCCAATTCTTCTTCCTTCTTTTTTGCCCATTCTTCGGCGTCCTCGGCGGCTTTGGCAATCAGGTTGTCGCTTGCTTTCACCACTTCCTTGAAGCGAGGAGTTTGTGCCGAACGAATGATTTTATAGATGGGACGAACTTTTTCAATCACAAAACGCCGAATGAATTGTCGTGTAATAAAATACATTGCGACAAGCATTGCAAAAAATGCAAGCACACTCACGAGAACGGTATATTCGGAATCGACAAAATGCAATCCGACCAACACAATCGCCAGACAAAATGCGGAAATTATTGCAATTTGCAGGGCAAGAAGACGATGCGACACTATTTTAAACTTCAATTTCATGTTCGTAGTTTTTACAAATGTAATAAATTACATTAAAAATCAGTCTTAATTCTCATTTTCCTTCATTAACGATGTCATTTTCCGGGTAAGGATATTCCATGCGTATTTTTTCTTTTCGTCGCGAATGTTTTCGGTCATTTTTACGGCATTGTCGGAAGCGAAGAATTTCACAATGGCGTTTGCCAGTGCGTGGCTGTTCGGTTCCACGACGTAGCCCACTTTCTCGTCGGGAATGATTTCTGCCAAACCGCCCACGTTGGTCACAATCATAGGTTTTTCAAAATGATAGCCCACCTGCGTCACACCCGACTGCGTGGCAGATTTATAGGGCTGGACAATTACGTCGGCGGCACAGAAATAATTGTTGACTTCGTTGTCGGGAATGTATTCCGAGAACCATGTAATGTTCTGTATGCCAAGATGTTCGGCGAGTTTCTTATATTTTTCTTCGTTGCTGTAAAATTCCCCTGCCACGAGCAAATGAATGTTAGAGAACTTGATCCGCTCGTTTGCCATTGCGTGGAGCAGCAAATCCAAACCTTTGTATTCGCGAATGAAACCGAAAAACAAAATATACCGTTTGTCAGGATTTAAGCCAAGATGCCGACACGCCTGTTCTTTACTGATTAGCGCACCGTAGGTGTCGTAAATTGGATGTGGCGACCACGATTTTGGTTTTGGTTTGCGTTCAAACAATTCAATTTCCTTAAAAACTGATTGCGACAAGGTGAAAAATCCGTCCATTGCGTTCACAAAATATGGAGCAAGCATTTTGTCTAGAATCGATGGCTCGTGTGCTATCATGTTATGAATCAATCCGATACATTTTGCTTTGCATCGCCGTTTCAACACACGTGCGATAGTGCCGAAACATGGAGCCATAAACGACATCCAATAGGCGAAAATCACCACGTCGGGGTTTTGTTTAGCAATTGCCTTTGCTGTTTTTCGCCAGTTGAACGGGCTCACGGAATTTACCGAACGGTTAATTTTCAAGTCGGGAGCGGTTCCGTTGGAATATTGCGTTTTCCCCGGGAACAAAAAGTTCGGATATTGCAGCGTGAACGTTTCAATGGAAATATCTTCGCCTTCCTTTTGAAACTCGATGGCAAGCCGTTCGTTGAAGGCGGCCAGGCCACCACGATACGGGAATGCAGTACCGACCAAAACTATCTTCATTATTTGTCCTCCCGTTTATTTGTATTCATACTAAACTCGCACGCACAATAACATTGGCGGTACAAATCTAATTCCTTGCTCAGTTCAATGCTTCGTTTGTAGCCGTCTTTCTTTTTGAAATCATAGTGCGTGTAACCCTTGAATTGTTCGCCGATAGCTTGTATCACATTTGAATTTTTATGCGGACTGATGGTTAATGTTGTCGCAAAGTGTTCAAAACCAAGTTCTTCGGCCTTTTGTGCCGTGGCAGAAAGCAGTGTCTTGAAGCACGCATGGCAACGAAGACCGCCTTCCTTTTCGTGTTCCAGACCATCCACATTTTTAAGCCAAAAATCATGGTTGTATTCACCTACAATCAGTTCAATGCCAAAGTGTTTGGCAAGTTTTTCCACGTACAATTTTCGTTTTTCCCATTCTTCTTTCGGATAAATATTGGGCATAAAGTAATAGAGCGTCACGTCCCATTCCTCGGCAAGCAGCCGTTCCACCGACGCCGAGCCGCACGGAGCACAACAGATATGAAGAAGAATTTTTTTCATGTAACCGAAGGTTCAACTATTTATCGAATACAAATTTCTGACAATTTTTTGGACAAAGTAATAAAAAATGTCAAGAAAAGCGGAAGAATAAAAAAATAATCAAACCACACTTCGAAATCGTGTATGATTATACGTTGAGCGCTATTTTACAAGAGTCACAGCGATTTACTACATTGGCTGCCATCAGCAGGGCTACAGGAATCAAGCATGCACAATTGTCGCATTACGCCAATGCAGTTTGTCGTCCTCGTCCAGCACAACGCAAAAAAGTAATCGACGGACTGCACTCCATCGGTCAGAAATGTCTTTCGCTTGGGTAATTACGAATTTATATAACTCATATCTCGTCTTACCCTTCGTGCATCATCCTGTGAATCATCGGAGAAAGCAGGAAGAGCAGAATGCTTGCGACCAATGCGGCAAGTCCTACGTTTACAAACACGTTGGTATAACGGAGCAAATTCACCACCGAAACTTTTTCTTCGTCGGAGATTGCTTGCAACGTTTCTTCCGAAACGTAATTCTTGTTTAAAGCGGTTTGCAATGCCTGTTGCGAGTTTTCGCCTGCAAGTATGGCGGTGTACGACGCGGTCGAGTCATCTGTGGTTTCAGTGTTTTCCGAATTGTCGGCAATTTCGTAGCTGCTTTCGTCGGTGGTCAGGTTTGCAATCCAGCCGCCAACCTGAAATGCCAGCGACGATGACAAATACCACGCTCCAATCACCATTCCCACGATTTTGGGCGGAGCCAGCCGCGAAACCATCGAAAGCCCTATGGGCGACAGGCACAATTCTCCCAACGTTTGGAACATATAACTCAAAACCAAGAAAATGGCTGGCACGGCAGCAATTTTAAGCACTGTTTCGTTTTCGGCAATCGTTTCAAACGAAAG
Source organism: Bacteroidales bacterium (assembly GCA_017642535.1). Lineage (GTDB taxonomy): Bacteria > Bacteroidota > Bacteroidia > Bacteroidales > UBA1715 > UBA1715. Next base: position 41,744 of record JAGCOW010000042.1, read on the forward strand.
GAAACGCGGAGCCAAGCCCAACAGCAAAAATCCTATGCTGAGCAACAAAATACCCATCGCGAATTTTATTGGCGTGGAAGGTTCCTTTTTTCGCTGTGCGAGTTGCATCCACAAGATTGAAAGCGGCGAGGCAAAAATCAAGATGAACATTGGATTTACTGACTGGAACAACGACGCGGGAATGACGCTTCCGAAGAAATTTCGGTTCACGTTTTCGCTTGCGTACAACGTGAGCGACGAACCTGCCTGCTCAAAGAATGTCCAGAATAACGTTATGAATAACAGCAAGATAAGTATGACAAACAATCTGTCGCGTTCAACTTTTTCGCTACGCAACGCTATCACAAATATGAATCCAAGAATTGCCAACGAAAGTGGAAAGATTACGTAACTCATTATTTCATAGTGTTGTACGAGCAATGCTATTCCAAACGTGCTGATGACACATAGTGCGTAAATCCAAATTTCTTTCGACAATCCACAGAATTTCTGTGCAAGGGATTCTTTGTCGGGCACACCGCCAAGAGGGCGGTATTCCAACGTTTTTTCTCCCGTTTCGACATTGATATTTTCGTGATAATCAATGATATGACCGAATTTCAAGAAGATGAACAATCCCGCCAACATTCCAATTCCCGCAATGGTGAATCCATAGTGCCAACCATAGGTTTCGCCTACAATTCCGCAGAGAATCGGCGAGAAAAACGCACCAAGGTTCACGCTCATATAGTAAATGGTGAATCCGCCGTCGCGACGAGGGTCGTTTTCTTCGTAAAGACCGCTCAAAATTATTGGCATATTTGGCTTGAAAAATCCGTTGCCGACAATCAAAAACGAAAGTGCGAGATACAAAAACATTTCATTTTCAACCGCCATCAAAAAATGGCCGATTGCCATCATAATTGCTCCCCAAATCACAGCTTTTCGATGACCGAGGAACTTGTCGGCTATCAGTCCGCCAATAAACGGCGACGCATACACCAACGAGCCGTAGGCGGCAAAAATGCCGTATGCCACGGTTTTCGACGTTTCAAGATTTTGAAATAATTGCTGGATTAAGTACAGTACCAACAACGCACGCATGCCGTAGTAACTGAACCGTTCCCACATTTCGGTGAAGAACAGCACTATCAATGCGCGGGGTTGTTTCATTTGTATCGAGTTCATTGAAAAACTTTTTACAAAAGTACGAAAACGTAGCAACTTCATTCAGAAAAAATTGTAGTTTTATGTTTCGAAATAGAAGTTACGTTGAATTAGTTTATGAACAAAACATTTAAGATAGGAATTATCGGTGCCGGCTGGATTGCCGAGAAAATGGCGGAGACAGTATCAAGAATGAATGGATATGAAATATCTGCGATTGCTTCTCGCTCATTTGAAAGAGCTCGGTCGTTTGCAGCAAAGTTTAACATTGAAAAAGCATACGGTTCTTACGAAGAATTGGTTCGCGACAATGACATAGATTTGATTTACGTGGCTACACCACACTCGCATCACTTTCAGCATACGAAACTGGCCGTTGAACACGGGAAACCGTGTCTTGTGGAGAAAGCGTTTACGGCCAATGCCCGCGAAGCAGCTGAATTGTTGCAACTTGCGGAATCAAAAGGAGTATTCGTAACCGAAGCAATTTGGACACGCTATATGCCTCTGTCACATAAGATTAAAGAACTTCTTGATGGCGGAGCGATTGGGGAACCTCGTTTACTTTCGGCAAGTTTGTGCTATCCATTGGAAAACAAGGAACGAATTACCAATCCAGCCCTTTGTGGCGGAGCATTGCTCGACGTGGGCGTGTATGTGCTGAATTTTGCACGAATGTATTTCGGTAGCGATATAGTGAAAACGGTCACGAACTGTCAGTTGGGAGCGACGGGAATGGATATGCAGGAAAGTATTTCATTGAGTTATGCCGATGGCAAAATGGCGAATTTGCAGACAGGCGCTTTGTGCCTCAACGACCGTCAAGGCGTTATCAGCGGTACGGAGGGCTATATCAGGGTTGACAATGTGAACTGTCCCGAACGCGTTGAGGTTTATCGTAATTATGCACTTGGGGAAACCTATGAGAAACCGTTGGATATGATTTCGGGCTACGAATATCAAGTGATGGAAAGCCGAAGATGCATAGAAGCGGGTTTGCTTGAATCGCCTCTGATGCCGCACAAGGAAACACTTGCCATTATGCAACAGATGGATGCTCTTCGCAAAGAGTGGGGGGTAAAATATCCTATGGATTAGGTTTCCATAAGAATTACTTGAACTCTTCCCAATAAATGCTATTGTCCCATTCCGCTTTTATAATAACGGATTCTTTGAAGAAATACATTTTTTCAGGTTGCCGTTTCAGTTCCAAACAACCCGAATCCCACGTTTGATTATTGTTCTCGTCAACGAAGCAGCTCAGAGAGTATTTCCCTGCAGGAATGTTGTTAAATTGGATAGTGTTTGAACTTGTCGTAGAATAGGTTGTTGGATCTTTTGGGTCGTCGGATGTGAGAACAAACACTATATTCCCCGCAGGTAGTCCTTGGGTATTTTTAATGTTGAGGTTTCCAAGATTTTCTTTCTTTGGTGATTGGAAACGAATTTGAATGGAATCGTTTGCATCACCGAAAACGTCAACAAACGTTGTGTCAAGCACTATCAAAGTGTATTCGGTATTAGGCGTCCAATCGGCGGTAATGGCATACGAACGTTCCTTTGCAGGCAGTTTTTGTATTGCAAAAGGAACTTTTTGATAAAATCCGTATGGCGTGTTTTCCGTTTGGATTGTCTCCACAAATTCGCGCGATGCGAAGCCAAATGTATCGACAATTGCACTCTTCTGAATGGTTAGCGTGTAATTTTGTGATTTTTCGGCAGTATGATATATGTTGATGATTCGTGAAGAGCCCTCGGCAAGTGAAATCTTGGTAATGATTGATGTTTCCAGCGAATCGTCGTCGTTTATCAAGGTGAATAGACTGTCGGGAATAGTGTGAACAGGATTGTTGCAGTAGATACGAATTGGCTCGTACGGTTTCAGGGTCTTTTTCTGAACTTCGGAAACTTGCAAAATCAGTCTTTTGTTTGATGATGGGTGCTTATACATTTTTTGAACCGCGACATCTTTTTTGTTGTTGAAATTCTTGGTTTCCGTTGCACCGTCATTCATAGGATAAGTAACCGTAATTGCCTGATTTTTTAGTCGGAGCGCGTCAGAATTTGGTTTTATCCAATAGAGGAGTGCATTGCTTTTTTCGTCAAGTTCGCAATAGTACCAATCGCTAAGGTTTGGAAGACCGTCAAGCGTAACTTTCACATCTTGTGGTTTGATTGCCTTGCTGAAATAGATTGCAAAACGGTCGTTGGCCTCTTTGTACCGAAGTATTTTTTGAGTTTGATAATGCAATGTCGGACGATATTTGTAGTCAGAAATGGCATTGATTTCCTCGCAAGAATTTTTTGTCGTATCGCAAATTTGATACAACGTAATCTTTTGGAAATCATCAGTTTTTATTGGCCGTGAAAGGGTGACGAAAAGTGTGTCGTCAGGGAAAATCTTTTTTGTCTTATCAATAGACGTTGAAATAGTTACTCGTTCAGGATGACTCTTAGAACTTTCAATCTGAATGGTGTCGGTCTTCACTTCCGAAGACTGAATGTTTTTCTTGTAAGAAAGGGAAAGCACAGTTGAATCGGAGTTTTGTACAAGCGTGTCGAGTAGCCAAATTACAAGACTATCTTGGGAAACTTCTTCCAAAATAGATTCTCCTTGGGGATATACGTCTTTCAGTGTTGGCATATTGTTTTTCGCACTCATCTTTATGCCGATAGCGTACGGTGAAATGCGAATATTCGACAAAATTTCTTGATTCCAGACCTCGTTTTCAAAAAGCGACAATTGCACATCTTGATCCGACCAGCGAGTTTTTTCAACAAGGTTGAACGAGTCCTTTACTTCAACAAGTTGTATGCTGTCCTTGAATTCCTTGAAACGAACGGTGTCGTTGTGGGTAAACCATACTGTATCTATAAATCGCTCTGCCGTAGGGTTAAAAATCGTATCTAGGAATGCGATTCGTTCTTTGGGTTGATTGAAGGTAAAATCTTTGTCGGAATCTTCCAAAGCATAGATTTTATAGGGCTTTGCCTCAATGTTGGAAAACGAGAAATCACCTTTTTTCGCCGCTTGTGTAATGTATCGTGGTTTCTGCGTCTGAAACGCTGTGTCGCTCACATCGTCGTACAAAAGCACATAGACGTGTTCGGGAACTTTGCCATCTTTTGCACTCGAAATTTTTCCCGCAATTTTCATAGTGTCAATGCCAGTACCCGTTGAGAAGGCATATAGGTATTGTTCTGTGAAATTGTTTTCGGTCAAATCTTTTATGGCATTGTTAAAGTTGAAACTATACGTCGTATTTGGTTGTAAGGTCTGTTTCGGCAGAGAGATTGTCAGTTTTTTCTTTTTTACCGAAAATTCTGGCTTTTTCTCCATGATGGGAGAAATCATGCAATTGTCTTCAATATTATCAAGGGCAATAAATTCGTTGAACTTGATGACAATCTTTTGAGGACTGATATTTTGCGAATTGTTTGCCGGTTTTTCGAACACAGCATACGGAGCATCTTTGTCGATAGGGCCTCCGGTAGGTGCCGACTCTCTTGCACAGTTCATAAGCAAAAACGGCAAGGGACACGCCAACAATAGCGGAAAAATCAATCGTAAAAGCGATTTTAGCAGTACTCTCATCATACCAATCAAATTGTGCCAAAAGTAGCACATAAAATTAAGAATTAAAAATTAAGAATTAAGAATATTACAATAGCGCGGTAATCGGGTATTAAGAAAAATACATTATTTTTGTGTATTCAATTCAAAAATGAAAAACGACATTCTTATAGATTTCGAACAAATGTTGGCGGACGCAGGTGTGCGAGTTACCGCCGTTCGTCTGCTTATTTGGAAAACAATCAACAAACAAACATCGGGCGTTTTCTCGCTTGCCGATATGGAAAATTTGTTGCCCACCCTCGACCGTTCCACGTTGTTTCGCACATTGTCGCTATTTGCTGAAAAACATCTGTTACACGAAATTGACGATGGCTCAGGAATGCAGAAATATTGTATTTGTCATTGTTCCGACAAAGAACATCATCATGGGCATATTCATATTTCATGTACGGTATGTCACGAAACGTTTTGCATTCAGGAGGTTGAGATTCCGTCTGTCCCCATTCCCGAAGGTTGGGATGTGGAAGAAGCAGAATATGTAGTAAAAGGGATTTGCCCAAAATGTAGAGGAAAACGGTTGGGATAATTACTTTGCAACTCAGTTGCAAAACTATTGCCGCATCTTTGTACCAGAAAATTAAAATGTACAGGATATGGCACACGAAGAACATCATCACGGACACGAATGTTGCTCACACAATCACGAGCATCATTGTCATTGTCACGAACACGGACATTCTCACGAACATCATCATCACGAAGGTGGATTGCGTGGGAAAATTATTTTGATTGCTTGCACAATCGTTTTGCTTGCTGTGGCGATTGTGATTGAACGAAACTGCAATCTTGCCACATGGCAGTTGCTTTTGGTGTATCTGGTTCCGTATTTGCTCATTGGGTACGACACGCTCAAAGAGGCAGCCGAAGGGTTGGCACACGGCGAGGCATTCAATGAACATTTTCTTATGGCGATTGCCACCATCGGGGCGTTGTGCATTGGATTTCTGCCCGGTGCGGAGACGGAATTTCCCGAAGCGGTGTTCGTTATGCTGTTTTTCCAAATTGGTGAATTGTTCGAGGGTTACGCCGAAGGGAAGAGCCGCGAAAGCATTGCTCATCTTATGAATATCCGTCCTGATTCTGCAAATGTGGAACGGAACGGTGTAGTTGAAGTAGTTGAACCAGAGCACGTTGCCGTAGGTGAAATTATTGTTGTGAAACCAGGCGAGAAAGTTCCGTTGGACGGCGTTGTGGTCGAGGGCGCTTCGTCGCTCAACACGGTTGCTCTTACAGGCGAAAGCGTTCCTCGCGAAATTGCCGTTGAAGACGAGGTGATATCTGGCTGTGTGAATTTGACGGGCGTGATTCGCGTACGCACTACAAAATCGTTTGGCGAAAGCACCGTTTCAAAAATAATTGAATTGGTGGAAAATGCAGGTGAACGCAAATCGAAAAGCGAGACGTTCATTTCGAAATTTGCTCGGATTTACACGCCTGTGGTGGTGTTTGCCGCATTGGCGCTTGCCTTTGTTCCGCCGATACTTTCGGGCAATTTCTCTGCTGAATTTGCCACGTGGCTGTATCGTGCACTGACGTTTTTGATTGTTTCCTGTCCGTGTGCGTTGGTCATTAGCGTACCGCTGTCGTTTTTCGGCGGAATTGGCGGAGCGTCGCGAAACGGCATTCTCATAAAAGGTGCGAATTATATGGAAACATTGGCGAACATCGGCACGGTGGTGTTCGACAAGACGGGAACGCTTACCCACGGACAATTTGCTGTTGAGGCGGTTCATCCTGAAGCATGTGATGAACGTCATTTGTTGCATCTTGCAGCACACGTGGAACATTTTTCTACTCATCCCATTGCCGCCGCTCTCCGCAATGCGTTTCCCGACGAGGCAACCGATGGATGTTCTGTGACCGACGTGGAAGAAATTGCCGGCCACGGCATTCAGGCAAAAGTGGGGGCTGACATTGTGTGCGTTGGCAATGGAAAAATGATGGAACGAATTGGCGCAAAATGGCACGATTGTCCGCAAGTCGGCACAATCATTCACGTGGCAATCAATGGAGAATATGCGGGTCACATTGTGATAAACGACAAAATAAAAGACGACAGTTCTGCGGCAATTTCCGCTCTTGCCAATATGGGTGTTGAAAAAACGGTAATGCTTACTGGCGACAGCAAAGAAGTGGGCGAACACGTTGCTAAAAAACTCGCTATCAATGAGTTTTATACTGAATTATTGCCAGCCGACAAAGTTCATCACGTTGAACGCTTGTTGGCAGAAAAGACGAAAAATACATTCCTCGCCTTTGTTGGTGACGGAATAAACGACGCTCCCGTGCTTGCCCGTGCCGACCTTGGCATAGCGATGGGCGGGCTTGGCAGCGATGCCGCCATCGAAGCAGCCGATGTGGTTTTGATGGACGATAAGCCCTCGAAAATTGCCACAGCAATACAAATTGCCCGTCGGACAATACGCATAGCCCGTCAGAATGTGTGGTTTGCCATTGGCGTGAAACTGCTTGTGCTGATACTTGCCGCTACTGGCTTTGCAACCTTATGGATGGCGGTGTTCGCTGATGTGGGCGTTACGGTGCTTGCAGTGCTTAATGCGATGCGGACATTGCGAAATTCATAGTTTTTGTGAGAAATACAATAATAGAAATATAAAAAATTGTACCTTTGAAACGTTATTTTTTGAATAGTAACTTTTAATCTTTATTGTATGCAATACGGCTATTTTGATGACGAGCACAAGGAATACGTCATCACCAAACCCGACACTCCCACTTCGTGGAGCAATTATCTTGGCGACACTCGCTATGGTGCAATCATTACAAACAACGCTGGCGGATATTCATTTTTCCGCTCGTCGGTGCAAGGTTGTTTTCTTCGTATAAAATTCAACAACGTGCCGCTCGACCAGCCCGGTCGCTATTTGTACATCCACGACTGCGAAAGCAAGGATTTCTGGTCGGGTTCGTGGCAACCAGTAGGCAAACCGCTTGACAAATATAAAAGCGAATGCCGTCACGGTTCGGCCTACACGAAAATTTCGTCGGAATATAGCAACATAAAGACCGAAACGCTTTATTTCGTGCCAATGGGTCAGGAATTCGAGGTGTGGAACGTGAAAATCACCAACACAGGCAAGAAAGCCCGCAAACTGCGTGCGTTCACCTACGTTGAATTTGCGTCGAACTGGAATATGAACGACGACAGCAACAATCTGCAATATACGCAGTACATTATTAAGACTGCCTACAAAAACGGTTTCGTTGACCACGGCAGCAACTTGTATATGCCCGAAGACCCCGACAATTTCCAAAACAAAGATCAGGCGCGTCACTCGTTCATTGGCGTTGTGGGACAAAAAGTTACGGGTTACGACAGCGACCGTGCAAAATTTTTGGGAGCATACCGCACCTATGCAAATCCGCAAGTTGTGGCTAACGGGAAATGTAGCAATTCCCTTACCGAAGGCGACAACGGTTGCGGTACGTTGCAAGTTGATGTTGACCTGCAACCAGGCGAGACAAAGGAATTTTCCGTTGTTCTTGGTATCGGCAAGGCGTGGGAAGAAGGTAAAAAAGCGGCAAAAATGGTTGCAACGCCAGCCAAGGTCGAAGCCGAATTCAACAAAATTGTGAAATACTGGCATGGCCGTATTGAAGGTTTTTCGGCAAAAACTCCCGATGCAGCTTTCAATAGCATGATAAACATGTGGAATCCGTTCAACAACTTGATTACGTACGCATGGAGCCGCGCTGCTTCGCTCATCTACCGCGGCGAACGCGACGGTATGGGCTATCGAGACACAATTCAAGATATGCTTGGCGTTATCCACAATATTCCCGAAGAAGTTGTTTCTCGTCTGGAACTTATGCTGACAGGACAAAACTCCAACGGTGGCGCTATGCCTGTTGTGAAACCGTTTGCACACAATCCGGGACACGAGGCACCGACTCCCGAAGCCGACTTCCGTTCCGACGACTGCATGTGGCTGTTCAACACGGTTCCGACTTACGTGAAGGAATTGGGCGACATCAATTATTACAACAAGGTTCTTCCGTTCTCCGACAAGGGCAAAGGCACCGTTTTGGAACACCTGAAACGTGCCATCCAGTTCAACCTCGACCGTCGTGGTAAAAACGGCTTGCCGTGCGGCCTGAAAGCCGACTGGAACGACTGTCTTGTACTTGGTGCAAAAGGCGAAACGGTATTCGTGGCAATGCAACTCCGTTACGCGTTGACAGTCTATATTGACATTTGTACTCGTTTGAACAAGAAAGACGAAGTGAAATGGGCGGAAGGTCATTTGACCACGTTGACAAAAACCATCGACAAAGTTGCATGGGACGGCGAATGGTACGTTCGTGCAATCAAGGAAGACGGCTACATTTTCGGTACGAAAAATGACCCATTGAACGAAGGAAAGATTTGGCTGAACCCGAACTCGTGGGCAATCATTTCCGGTCAGGCAACCGGCGAACGTGCCGAAACGGTTATGAACAGCGTTGAGAAACATTTGGCTATAAAATACGGTTTGGTTCTGTGCGACCCACCATACGAAAAAACAGAGGCGTCGGTTATCAAGGCACCGTTGTTCAACAAAGGTATGAAGGAAAATGCCGCCGTGTTCCAGCACACACAAGGTTGGGGCATTATGGCCGATTGTATTTTGGGACACGGAAAACGTGCATTCAAAAACTACAAGAATTATCTTCCTGCCGCATACAACGAAAAAGCGGAAGTCCGTCAGATTGAACCGTATGTATATGCACAAACCACCTGTTCGACATACAACATGCGTGCTGGTCAAAGCCGTTGCCCGTGGTTGAGCGGAACGGCTTCGTGGGCATATTTCACGGCGGCGCAATACATTCTCGGCATTCGTCCCGACTACGACGGTCTGTTGATTGACCCATGTATTCCGGGATGGAAAGGATTCACGGCGACACGTAAATTCCGTGGGAAAATCGCGAACATCACCGTAAAGAATCCTAAGAAAGTAGAAAAAGGCGTTGTTTCCATCACATTGAACGGCAAAGCTGTTGAAGGCAACGTGGTTCCGTTCGACAAGATGAAGAAAGAAAACGAGGTTGTGGTGGTAATGGGGTAACAACAACCCTTTTACTTACGAACGACAAGAAAGAGATGTAGCAATGCATCTCTTTCTTTTTTGCAAGATTATTCCACAACAGAAAGTACTTGTTTGCTATCCAAAACATGTTCGGCACGTTTCAGAATTTGGATTACCTGTCCGAGTTGGGCGGTACGTTTGTCGTTTATGGCATACCCTTTGAGCAAATAATCTTTGAGAACAGAGTTGGCCCAAATCCGGAATTTTGTGCCGGCAATGCTTTTTACACGATATCCAACCGAAATGATAACGTCCAGAGCATAAAATGCCACAGGTTGTTTTACTCCATCAACACGCAAAAAATGCGTGTTGTTCGTTTGTAAGAACCCCGTTTTTCTGAAAACGTTTGGTTACAATTCAATTTTTTTTATTTTTGCCAACGAGAACATAAGATTATGAAAATAGAAGACAAACAAAACACTATGGAACACAATTCTAAAAAAGCTCAAGTTGGCTTTGTGCGGCTAAAATCGTATATCGGAACGAAAAAGGAATGTCCTAAATCCACAATTACCAAAAGTCCTATTACGATTCAATAAATGGGAACATATACTAAGAAGCACGACTATCGTGCCGACGCTATTGTTACGCCAATAGCAGTATGCGAGGCAACGACCTTTGCCGAAGGTCGGAACATGCCCAAAATCTTTCATTCACAAAAAGCAATTTGGGACACAGGGGCTACAAACACTTTGATTTCCCGTAAAGTAGTTGATTTTTTGAATCTATCCCCTTATAACAATGTATTAGTTTCTGATAATAAAGGTGTTACAAAAGCAGAAACGTATCTCGTCCATGTTGTGTTACCTACAAAGGATATGGTTTCAAATATTGAAGCAATTCTGACGGATAATGAAGATTATGATGTACTAATCGGCATGGACATTATTAATCTTGGTGAATTTTTATTTTCCAATAAAAACGGGAAAAGTGAATTTACTTTTACTGTATAAGTCTTGGTTTGTATAAGAAGAGTGGTGCAGCTTGAAGACGAAATTTTCGACTTCAAGTTGGGGAGGTAAGCCCAAACTTCCTACCGCTTTCACAGAGCGAGGTTTGTATATGCTTGCAACCATACTCAAAGGCGGCAGAGGGGCTTGTAATAAGTATTTCCCCCATTTTAATCTAAAAAGAAGTATATGAATCTTTTTTTCTTGAAAAATTTCTTTTCTTTGTAGAAATTATACGATATAAAATTTCGAATACAAATTGTACTATTATGAAAAAATTTCTTTTATCCTTGGTGGCATTGGTTGGCACGATTGCGGCTATTGCACAGATTTCCGACGGTGTGTCGGCAACGCTTCAAAACGGTGAAACAACTTCAGTGTTTTATGGCTATGATTCCTTCAAAGATGCTGTGGCAGCTGCTCCTAACGAAGGTGGTGTTATCACGCTCTCTCCCGGTACGTTTAATTATCCTGGAAAGATCACAAAAAGTATGAAAATCTATGGTGCAGGATTTGAAAAAGATGTGTCCAATAACATTAGCGAAACACGCGTTATTAGCGATTTGGACATTGAAAGTACAGATGAATTTTCTCCTGTTGTACGCATAGAAGGAATTTACTATACGGGAGGAGCTTATATTCTGGGAACGCAACTTGTAGCTAATACAGAAATAATTAAATGTAGTTTTGGTAATTTTTATAACCGAGTGGAAACAAATAATACCCTCATCCGTCAATGCTATATTCGCGAGTGGGTTCGCGGAGAAGGCAAGAAAACAACTTCCTTTGTTGTTGCCAATTGCTGGCTTTGTGGCGTGGCAAGCTTTGCGGCAGGAAGCCAGGTAAGTGTTGACCATTGTATTATAGTAGATGGTTATTCTGCCCAAGGACCTTATTATTATACTAATAATATTATTAATCCACGACATTACTATCGTTTTTCTGCGGGTGCCACATGCTATAACAACGTGTGCAGTAACGATAAACTTGATGTTGGAGGAAACAATGTCTGTGAAGGAAATTATGACCAGTCTCTTTGGACTGATTGTAAAACCTTATTCGCTGATGGACAGGATAATTATGACTACGCTACAGAGGACGGGACACCTCGTACTTGGGAACTCGCAAATCCTGAAACATACGTAGGAACTGACGGAACACCATGTGGCGTTACTGGCGGCAATTTCCCGTGGAACCCGATACCTTCCACCCCACGTATTATCAGCACGTCGGTTGACTCGAAGAGCGAACCGGGCAAACTGAAAGTGTCTATCAAAGCTGAAGCAAGACCATTGGAGTAATTTCTCCCAAAGAGACCGACTATGAACAGAACGAAACATATAGTACTGTCCATATTGACATTGCTCTGTTGCTTGACGACAACGGCACAAGTCTCCGTTACGACGTGCGAATACTGGTTTGACCAACAATTTGACAGTCGTACTACGGCAGAAATGACAAGTTCCACTTGGAGCGAAGAACTTGACGTGGCAACGTTGTCCCCTGGTCTGCACAATGTGGCATTTCGCGTGCTTGCGGTTGACAATACTAAAACGCTCTACAGCCCTGTCGTGACGAAATTCTTTATGCTTTTTGAAACAACACAGAGTGGCGAAAATTCATTACAAACTTACGAATACTGGATAGATCAAAAATTCGACGAACGTGTAAGTGGCACAATGGACGCGAGCGGCATTGTCAATCTCGACATTGACGTTGCCTCGCTCAATCCGGGGCTTCACAACATCGCCATGCGTGTGATAGATGCCGTTGGCAAGATTAGTCCCGTAATGGTGAAGAATTTTATGTTGTTTGAAACGACGCAGAGTGGCGAGAATTCTTTACAAACCTATGAATATTGGATTGACCAAAAATTCGACGAACGTGTAAGTGGCACAATGGATGCGAGCGGCATTGTCAATCTCGACATTGATGTTGCCTCGCTCAATCCAGGGCTTCACAACATTGCCATGCGTGTGATAGATGCCGTTGGCAAGGTTAGTCCCGTGATGGTGAAGAATTTTATGCTCTTTGAAACGACGCAAAGTGGTGAAAATACATTGTTGACATACGAATACTGGCTTGACAGCAATTTTGACGAGCGAGAGACTGCGATTATACCTGAAGATGGCACGGTGATGCTTGACATTGATATTTCAACGCTTAACTATGGTCTGCATACATTTAATTATCGTACCATTGACAAAGCGGGACACACATCCGCCGTTGTATTCAAGTCGTTTATGGTGACGAAAATCGAGGGACCCTCAAAACTTGTCGGTGTGGATTATTGGTTTAACAACGAGCCACGTACCCGAATTGCCATAGATCCCGCCCAACAAAGCATTGATTTGGATAACATTGTCATTCCCTTGGAAAACGTCAAACCACGAAGTATTGATGCGGAATATGTTTTCGACGTGGAAACGATGACAGTGACCACGAAGGAAACGATAACAGTTGGTATTCAAGTGTTTAACAACGATGAAATTGGTTCTGAAGCCATAGTTGACACGTTGGAAGATATGAGTCTTACCGTAGAGCCAGTGTTTGTGGAACTTGGCAACGAGAAAACAGAAACAATAAGTGCGCCACAAGGTGGTCAGGTTCAAGGATTTAGTTATACAGGATTTGCGGAGGATTCACTCCATTGGGAAATTGCAGGAACCGATGCTCAGTTTGACTTCTATGATGCCGATGGCAATCGCATTGCGCCGGAAACGAAGACGATAAACGAGAAAGATGTGTTTGTAATGACAATGCCGACCCCCACGGTTTATATACTTTCGTACGGGGCAACGGAAACGGGTGACTTTACCATAAAGGTTGCTCAACCTATTGAACTTATTGTAAACGATGTTTCGCGTCAGTACGGCGACGAAAATCCTGAATTTACCTATAATAGAGTTGGTGCCGATGTTTTGGGCGAAGTTGCGTTTGTCACGGATGCCGATATTTCCTCACCAGTAGGCGAATACGATGTGGAGCTAAATCTTGATGGTGTGGAAAATTCGTATGTGACGGTGAAAAATGGAACACTGACCATTACGAAAAGTCCGCTGATGGTGAACGTGGATAATGCCACGATTACTGAGGGCGACGAACTGCCGACGTTTGCGGTGTCGTTCGATGGTTTCAAGAATGGCGAGGACGAAAACGTGCTGACAACAATTCCTACTGTAACGACCGAAGCAACGAATGCGTCTCTCGCTGGCGAATATGACTTGGTACTCAGCGGTGGCGAAGCGGAAAATTATGATTTCACGTATTCCAACGGGAAACTCATAATTCTGTCAAAAACAGGAATCCCAATTCTTTCAATGCTTCAAATTGACAAACCGACAAACATATATACCATAACAGGAGCTTTGATACGCCAAAATGCCACATCACTTGACGGTCTTCCTTATGGCATTTATATTGTCAATGGAAAGAAAGTGTTGCATGTAAGGAAGGAATAACTTATTTCTATGAATACAAATCATGGCCTTAACAAACATAGAAAAGCATTACAACAAGCACAACGAAGACCTTCGCTTGTGCCGACGGCATGGCATTGTGGAGTTCGAAACCACTATGTACCATCTGCATCGGTTTTTGCAGCAGGGGCAGACAATCCTTGACGTTGGGGCGGGAACGGGACGATACTGCTCAGCACTGATAGCCGAGGGTTATCGGGTGAAAGCCGTGGAACTCGTCCGCCGCAATATTGAAATGTTTCTCAAACGTGAACCCACGGCCGATGTGATTCAGGGCGATGCCAGAAATATGTCGTCGGTAGCGACGGATTTTGCCGATATTACGCTTTTGCTCGGTCCGCTGTACCATCTTATAGGCGACGACGAGAAACTAAAGGCGCTGAACGAGGCGAAACGCGTGACCAAGCCAGGAGGACTGATTTTTGTGGCGTATCTGATGAACGAATACAGCATTCTTTCGTACTGCTTCGACGAGGAAAGAATCGAGGGACTTTTGGCGCAAGGAGCCGTGGATAAGGATTTTCACGTCAGAGTTCAGGAGGGGGAATTGTACGACTACGTGCGTCTGGAAGACATAAACCGTCTTAACGAGAAAGCAGGTTTGGAACGTGTCACAATCTTTTCTCCCGAAGGAGCCGCCGACTATATGCGTACCCGCATCAATCACATGAGCGACGCGACATTTGCCCGTTTCATCGAATACCAAAAATGCGTGTCGGAACGGCAGGAACTTATTGGAGCAGGCAGCCACGTGGTGGATGTGGTGCGTTGTTGCTCGTAATCCAAAATTATTACTGTGTAAGTTTTTTTTCTATGGAAAAAAAGTACATTTGCAACAAATTTACGATAGGGTAAAGGCAGAAAGTCCTCTTTGTATTATGACGATAAACGAGATTCAAGACGAGATTATTGAAGAGTTCAGTCTTTTTGATGACTGGATGGATAAATATCAGTATCTCATTGATTTAAGCAAAAATCTTCCCGTAATTGACGAAGCATATAAAACGGAAGAAAATCTTATAAAAGGTTGTCAGTCACAAGTTTGGCTGTTTGCCGAATACGAAGACGGCAAGGTGATTTTCACTGCCGATTCTGACGCAATTATTACCAAAGGTATTATTTCATTGCTGATTCGTGTACTTTCGAACCAAACACCCGACGATATTCTGCAATGCGATTTGCATTTCATTGAAAAAATCGGTTTGAAGGAAAATCTTTCGCCAACGCGTTCAAACGGTTTACTTGCCATGATAAAACAAATGAAGATATACGCATTGGCGTTTAAAGCGAAACAGGATTAACTATGGAAGACGAAAAAGAACTCAAGAGAATTCAAGATGAGGTTGTTGAAACGCTCAAAACCGTTTACGACCCCGAAATTCCTGTTGATATATACGAATTAGGACTGATTTACAAAATCAACTACAAACTTCCCATTGTGGAGATTGATATGACATTGACGTCGCCCAACTGCCCGATGGCAGAGCCGTTGGTGTACGAGATTCAGACAAAGTTGAAACTTATTAACGGCGTCGAAGACGTTGCCGTCAACATTGTGCTTGAACCCGAGTGGAATCAGGATATGATGACAGAAGAGGCGAAGCTGAAGCTCGGTTTGCTGTAAAATCACAACTTTTTTCATAAGTTTTTCCGTTATCGTCTTGCAAAACAAGATTTTTATGTATGTTTGCACGCTTTTTTGGAGCGGGGACTCATCACTCACGCACTCCGAAAAAGTAAGTACAATTGTAAATTTTCAAATATCAATTAATATGGGTTTTATATCTACAAACAATCTTAAAGGAGACATTTTTGGTGGAATCACGGCTGGTATCGTTGCCTTGCCGTTGGCGTTAGCGTTTGGTATTCAAGCATTTGGTGGCGTAAACGACCCGAATGCGAGTGCGGTTGGTGCCCTTGCAGGTCTTGTTGGAGCAACGATGCTCGGTTTTTTTGCATCTCTTTTCGGTGGAACGCATTCGCAAATTAGCGGCCCTACCGGACCAATGACGGTTATCACGGCGTCGTTGATTTCGGGGATCTGGGTGTCGCAGCAAGCAAATGGAATTCCTTTTGACCAAGCAATTACCACGATTTTGTTGTCAATGTCGTTTGCAGGAATTTTCTGCGGATTGTTCCAAATCTTGTTTGGTGTCTTGAAAATCGGAAAATATATTCGCTACATTCCGTATCCTGTGCTTTCGGGTTTTATGAGCGGTATCGGTATCATTATCATATTGCAGCAGATTTATCCGCTCATCGGTCTTAAATCACCCGTATTGGTGGTTGATATGATTACGGAATTTCCCGAACGAGTTGCCGACGGAATCTCGCTTTCGGCCTTATTGCTTGGACTCGGGGCAATTGCTATCATTTATTTGTTTCCACTTGTTACAAAGAAAATTCCAGCAACGTTGGTTGCATTGATTGTGATGACGATAGTCTCGTTGTTCATAAACGATTTCCCGTCAACACTTACTATTGGTGAAATTCCGGCAGGATTTCCACTTCCGTTCTTTTTGAAAGATGGCATCGATTTGTCGGTCGTAGATTGGGGCATGGTCTTGAAATCTTCGGTAATTCCAGGTTTGACGCTGGCGGGTCTTGGTTCAATCGACACTCTTTTGACTTCGGTTGTGGCCGACAACATTACAAAGACAAAACACAATAGCAATCAGGAATTGATAGGTCAAGGTATTGGCAATATGGTTGCTGCCACGTTCTGCGGTATTGGCGGTGCTGGTGCCACTATGCGTACTGTTGTAAATGTGAAGAGTGGTGGTCGTAGCCAAATATCGGGTATGGTTCATTCATTGTTCTTGTTGGCAATTTTGTTGGGACTTGGTTCTATCGTGAAATTCGTTCCTCTTTCGGTTCTTGCAGGAATCCTTATCACCGTTGGTGCCGGGATCATCGATTTCAAAGGTTCAAAAGACTTGTTACGCATTCCGAAATCAGATTCTTTTGTGCTTGTTGTCGTGTTGCTCACGACTGTATTTGTGGATTTGCTTACGGCAG
The DNA here is from genome assembly GCA_017642535.1 of Bacteroidales bacterium. Taxonomy (GTDB): domain Bacteria; phylum Bacteroidota; class Bacteroidia; order Bacteroidales; family UBA1715; genus UBA1715. The sequence continues at coordinate 59,064 of JAGCOW010000042.1, forward strand.
TAGGAATAGGAATGGTGATAGCTTGTTTCTTGTTTATGAAACGTACGAGCGATTTTGTGGAACAAGCATACACGTCGGAGGAATTGCCGACTTCGTTTAATCCAAGTTCTCCGTGGTCAGACGAGGAAAGTTTCCCTGAAGAAGTTCGCCACAAAGTGTACATTCAGCGTCTCGATGGTCCCGTGTTCTTTGGTTCTATAACACGATTCAACGAAGTGATGCATGCTGTCCCCGACGACGTAGAAACGGTCATTATTCGTATGAAACGAGTTACCTTTATGGATCAATCAGGTTTGTATGCGATGGAAACAGCCATAAAAGACTTGAATGCGAGCGGAAAACAAGTTCTTATGACAATTATTCAGCCCCAGCCAATGAAATTGATGAGAAAGCTGAATATCATTCCTGGACTTATTCCAGAAGAACATACGTTTGAAACATTTAAGGATTGCACCGATTTTCTTCGTGAGAAGTATTTGAAGTAATTTCCCCTTCCAAATTCTGTAGAGACGTGTATGGGCGTCTCTACAATATCAAACAACGTAATGGCTGTCACATTGTGGCAGCCATTGTTTCATAAAAGATGCTGTTCCGAAGAACAGCATCTCATCTTAATTATGTATTATTTGTAAAACTTAACTTATTGTTTTTTCTTCTTGAGAATCCAGTGAGTTTGCATTTCTCCCTCTGTTTTCACAATATAGCATTGGTCAATTTCCCAACCTTGTTCTGCCATATAGTTCATGGCGTCAATCATTGAATTGAAAGATTGAACTTTTCCGCTTTCATCTTTGATTCTTTGGTCGGTAAAAACGCCTTTTGCTTCGCCATAGTCTATGGAAACCTTAACTTTTCCTGTCAGTGAGAGCAGTTTTGCGTATCCCACCATGTCGCAATATACGTATGTTGGATCGGAGCCAGCAAAGGCGGAACTAATGAGTGTTCCGCAAAGTAATATTGTTGCTAATATTTTCTTCATATTTATTAACGTTTTGTTAAGTCATATTTTACAACAACGTAGTCAATTCCTTCTTCATCGGCAACTGCTGCTATAGCAAGAGCAATTATCCAAGAATCTTCATCTTCTTCGTCGAAGAATAGGTCAATAAAATCTTCAATGGAAATTTTCATACCAAAAGTCAATGTTTTGTCATCGGACAAAAACATTCCGTTGTATTCTGCGGTTCCAAGTTTTGCAACATTGTATCCTGTGACTTTTACATCTTCAACCGTTTGTGGTTCAATGTCGAATGTGAAACCATTAGATGCAGCGGCAATTTTGTTGCCATAGAAAACATCTCCGTCGAAAGCGAGACGAATAGCACTTAGCTGTTCTGCGTCCTTTTCAACAGAACCATTAATTGAATTTGGTTTTCCGAATGTTTCTTCATCGGCTTCCATACCTTCGTCAGTAGCCCAATAATACGTTGTGGTACCTGTATAATTTCCAACCGCTGCGTCGCGTACGTCAGGATCTTCTGTTTTTTCGTCTTTTCCGCACGAAGTGAATAACAGTGCACCGCCAAGGAGTGCTCCCATTGCAAATAATAATGAACGTTTCATAAAATTTAACTTTAAGTTTATAAAAATGTTTAATTATGCAAATATATAAACTATAAGTTTAAATGCAAATAAAAATATAAATTTTAAGTATAAAATTGAGATTGTCGTAGTTTGTAAATTCAACTAATAATAATAAAGTATGGATTTACAAATAATAGGAAGAACGATACGGGGACTTAGGAAGAGTCAAAAAATCTCGCAAGCCGACCTTGCAGGTGAATTGGATATTTCAATTATGGCTGTTTCCAAAATAGAACGTGGCTTGACAAACGTTCCCATATTGCGTTTAGACCAAATAGCCACGATTCTCAACACTTCGGTTTTCACACTATTGGGGGTTGAAAAAACGGATATTTCAAAAATTGCCGTTTCGCAGGAGGTGGAGTCGTTGCAAAAAGAATTGCAAATGACAAAAGAACTGCTGAAAGCAAAAGATGAGATTATTGAACTTCTAAAAAATAAACTATCGGTTTAATCATATCTCATACATTATATATAAAAATAGACAAAAACCTTCGGGATTTTAGATTTCTTCGCTTTTCTTTTCCAAAAAATCACTAATTTTGAAAAAATCTTACAGAAGGTTGTAACCATTTTATATTTTATCAAGTCTTACTATTGATTTTGAGAATAATGTTTACTGACGATGAAATTATAGAAGGATGTTTACGGAATGACAGGAAAATGCAGAAGGCTCTTTATGACAAGTATGCAGCTCGAATGTTTGCTGTTTGTCTGCGATATGCGAAAGACCGAGATGAAGCTTCTGACATGCTGCAAGACGGATTTCTAAAAATTTTCACAAAAATGGATCAATTCTCACGAGAACATTCCTTCGAGGGATGGATGCGACGAGTGATGACCAACACGGCAATAACAAATTATTATCAAAACAAAAAATATAATGAACAACAAAATATAGATAATATTAACGAAACAGATATTGAGAATTTTGAATTTAAGGACAATGAATTTTCTAATGAAGAGTTGATGAACATAATACAGGCGATTCCCGACACATATAGGGTCGTTTTCAATTTGTTCGCAATTGAAGGGTACAAGCACAAGGAAATTGCTGACATGCTCAACATTGAAGTTTCAACCGTCAAAACCCAATATCATAGGGCGAGAAAAATGATTCAGACAAAATTGCAAGAATTGGAAAAAGAAAAGAATAGTAATGTTGGATGAAAATAAAAATATAGAACAATTATTTAGCGACCGTTTCCGTGATGCTGAGGAGACTCCTTCCAACGACATTTGGGAGAAATTGGAGTCAAACCTTGACAAACACAACGTTGAAGGGATTTTCCAAACAGCATTCCAAAATGCTGCGGTAGAGCCGGCTGCGTCGGTTTGGCAGAAAATCGCGAAAACGCTTGCATGGAAATCGTTCCTTACGTTCCGATTCAACACGTTCAACGTGTATTATGCTTCGGTTATCACTGCCATTCTTGGAATTTCGGCTTTCCAATTCCTAAAAACTGATAGTCAAGCAACCGTACAGAATAATATTGTAGAAACAACCGATATATCAAAAACTGCCGAGACAGCTTCCGTTGCTGAAGAAAACATCGTGGCAACGACTGAAACCGCCGAATCGGTATCTTCTACGACGCAATCTTCAGATGTAGCGTCTTCGGCAACTAAGGTTGACAATACTACTAAATATAATGTATCTGAAAATTCTGCCGTTGCGAACCCCGACGACTTTGCTTTCGATAAGGATCCGAATAAGAAAAAACGCGGAACCGACGAAGATGCTCGGAATATTGACTGGTCGCACGTACGGTTGATTGGTAATGCATCAATATGCAAAGATGTGGCTTCAACATACGCCATAGAAGGTCTGACAGTTCATGCCGACATTCAATGGAAATTGCCAAAGGCAGCCAAAAAGAACTCCGAAGTGGGACATAATGTTTCCATTATTTGGACGGAAGCAGGGCAACAAACCATTACGGCTCTTGTAAAAGTTGGCGATACGAAAAAAACATATACCTACAACGTCATGGTTGAAGGCGTTGCCATTCCTGAAATCAAAGGTAAGGTAAAGGTCTGCCAAGGTATGGAAAAACAGTTGTATTATGTTGATGAAAAAGTGAACAACGACATCTCATATCTTTGGGAATCGCAACATAACACGATTGATCAGATTGGAAACAAATACATTAACGTGGATTGGACAAAGAGTGGAAAAGACACGTTGTTCGTGACGAAAATCAATACGGTAACTGGCTGTAAGTCACAGACATCAGTAGGAATAGTGATATATCCTCAACCAAAAATCAATTTTGAAGTTCATCCTCTTGGCGACCAGGAATATGAATTTGCATTTACCGAAACGCAACGCAAAGGATATGTGTATGAATGGATGATTGAGGGCACGGAATACAATGATGCGGTGGTTACTCACGAAGCGTCGGGGGCGGGAAGTTCGTTCGTCACATTGAAGGTAACCGACAAAAATGGATGTAGTTCAACGATTCAGAAAGAAGTTGATTTCAACAAGAATTTCATTTCTGTTCCGTCGAAATACAACCCGAGCAACGGCAAATATTTTGTTCCTCTTACCAATTCCGACTTGCAGTCGTATAAATTGGAAATTTACAATGCCCGTAACGAAAAGGTATGGGAATCAACCGAGTTGAACAACGGGAAACCTGCTGCCGGATGGGATGGCAAAGTTCGTGGAGTTGTTCAGCCACGCGGAAAATATATGTGGAAAATCTCTGCCACATTCGACGACGGCACACAATGGAAAGGCGTTACACAACCTAACGGTAGTTGTAAGCCAAGTGGAATCTTCATCTTGGAAAACTAATTTTCCTTCTTGCTTTATTCGGAATCTTTGTATCTTTGGAAAAACTTTTTCACAATGAAAACAAGGTTCACTTTTTTTATTTTTCTTGCTTATATGATTAATTCGTTTGTTTGTAATGCACAACCTGGTTATGATTGTTGGGTGCTGCCATTCAATGATGAAAGAATTCACTATGAAGGTCGTGTTCTTATTGATGAAAAAGGAGCACACCTTTTTTATCCAGGTACATCTATTTCTGTCACTGTAAAGGGGAAAAGGGGGGGGAACTGGTTGGACGCTGGGTTTAATCGTGTGACAGCGTATTATTGGATTGAAGTTGATGGTAATGAGCCATTTAAGATATGTACAAAAGATACACCGTGTGTTCGTATTCCCATTCCCTCTAATAAAAAATGTACTATAAAAATTACGTTGGTGTCGGAAGGTATTTATCATAATCCTGAATTTTACGGATTTAGTGGTTGCAGTAGCAGTGACGACCTATTGCCCAAAATATTATCTCGTCCAGCCGACAAGAAACTCAAATTTGAATTCATAGGAAATTCCATCACGTGCGGTTACGGCACCGAAGTTACCGACCGTTCGCCGTTCAACGACTCAACGTCGAATTTCTGTCATGGTTTTGCATACCGCACCGCACAGGCGTTCGATGCCGAATGTATGGTCGTTGCCCGCTCCGGCATTGGCATTTACCGAAACTATGGCGAGAAAGATTCCGCTTTATATTATGGCTGTATGCCCGACAATTACGAGAAGCTCTGGCTCGACAGCCCACATCAATGGGATTTTTCAAAATTCACGCCCGATGTGTTGTTCATCAACTTGGGAACAAACGACACGTGGGAAATGTCGTCGTTCAATGCGGAGAAATACGAGAGGAATTTCCGAAAGTTGATGAATTCCGTCACCGCACACTACCCGAAAACTACCATCGTGCTTCTTACGGGCAGTATGATGGGACCAGAGGCATTGGCTGCCGTGAAACCGATTTTGGACAAGATACAAAAAGATTACACCACCACTAAAAAACAATTGGTGTATCGCTTCGATTTCACGCCAGTGGCAGGCGAGGGAGCTGACTGGCATCCAAGTTCGGCACAACAGGAAGCAATGAGCAAGGAATTGATTCCGTTCGTGAAAAAGATTTTGGAGAAGTAAGACGTATCCTTATTCCTTTAACGATGACAATCGTACAGAGACAGCATTTTGGTGTGCATCGAGCATTTCTGCTTCTGCCATAGTTTCTATTGTGGGTCCAAGGGTTGTAAGCCCCTGAGGTATTATTTCTTGGAATGTAATTTTACGAACAAAACTGTCGAGTGAGACGCCACTATATGCCTTGGCGTAACCGTTGGTAGGCAATGTGTGGTTTGTCCCCGAAGCATAGTCGCCGGCACTTTCGGGAGAATAGTTACCCAAAAATACAGATCCTGCATTCACCACTTTTTTGCTGAACTCGAACGCATTTTCAACCGAAAGAATCAGGTGTTCTGGAGCATATTCGTTCATCATTTCCACAAGGTCGCTTACCGAGTCGAATACGACAATTTTGCTATTTTTAACTGAAATTTCCACGATTTCGTTTCGTTTCAGTTGTGCCTTTTGCTGCTCAATAGCTTTTGCCGTTTCGTCGGCAATTCGTTTTGATGTCGTAAGCAGAATTGCCTGGCTGTCTTTCCCATGTTCGCATTGTGAAAGAAAATCCGACGCGATGAAATCTGGATTTGCCGTTTCGTCGGCAACAATCATCACTTCCGATGGTCCTGCAGGCATATCGATTGCCACACCTTGCATGCTCACCATCATTTTCGCCTTCATAACAAACTGGTTGCCAGGGCCAAATATCTTATATACTTGTGGTATTGTTTCCGTACCGTATGCCATTGCAGCAATTGCCTGTGCACCGCCAACTTTGAATATCTGCGTCACGCCAGCTTGTTTTGCCGCATAGAGAATGGCAGGATGAATGGAACCAGTCTTTCCTTCTGGCGTACAAAGGATTATTTCCTTGCACCCCGCAATTTTAGCAGGAATGGCAAGCATCAAAATTGTTGAAAACAAAGGTGCGGAGCCACCGGGAATATATAATCCCACTTTTTCAATACCGACGCTTTTACGCCAACATTTCACACCAAACATAGTTTCGGTAACAGAGGGAATTTCCTCTTGGCGCTCGTGGAATCTTGTTATATTGGCGATGGCTACCTTTATGGCCGCTTTCAGATTGTCGGACACAAGCGATTCGGCAACGCAAATTTCTTGTTGCGACACTTTCAGATTCTGAATATCAGGATTGTCGAATTTGCGACAATATTCCAACACGGCTTTGTCGCCGTTTTCCTTCACGTTTGCTAATATCCCCGCCACAATAGGTTCTAGTTCTGCGTTCTCAAGCAACGGGCGTTTCAGAATCTTTCCCCAATCTTTTTTGTCGGGATTTATATATGTTTCCATCACCTTTCAATGTTTGTTTTTTGTATTCAGTTGCTTGCAATTTGTGATGACTTTGCACGACAATTTGCTTTGCAAATATATAAAAAGTTGAGAGTTCCTTATAAAAATGTATCTACAAGACTTTCATTCCGCTATTTTTTTTAGAAAAAATATTGTAATTGCAAGAAAAACATTATTTTTGCGTAAAATTTTTAATAGAATTACTATGAAAAAGGTATTGATGAATCTTGCTCTATGTGCGGCAGCAATGTTTGGAGCAATGTCAGTTTCGGCACAAGAAGAAAAATCTCCTTGCGAAACACAATGTAATGTTGGTTTAGAAATTAAATCATCAGAAATCTGGAGAGGTCTTCAAATAGGTTCAGGACCTGCTTTTAAACCTATGTTTGCAATAAATGCTGGTAGTTTCTCTATCGGTGCAGAAGGTACAATGTGTACAGGCGAAGATTTAGGTTTCGAAAGCAATATCTACGCAAAATACCGTTTCCCATTCGATTTGACTCTTGAATTGATTGACTACTATGCAGGTGGTAACTGGTTGGGAGTTAACTTCGACAATATTGCAAAAACTCACACGATTGAACCAGCTATCCGTTACAACTACGGAAAATTACAGTTCTACATTGCTTTGAACTTTATGGAAAACAAAGAAGTTGATTTCTATGGTCACCTTGCTTACGACTTTGATATTTTCAAAGTAACTCTTGGCGGTGGTGATGGTATTTATACAACAAGTCCAGTATGGGGTAATGGTGGTGACTTCGCTATCTGCAACATCGGTTTGGAGAAAGAAACTGCTATTCAAATCAACGACAGATTCGCATTGCCAATCACTGGTGGTGTTGCTTTGAACCCTGCTATTGAACGTTTCTACGCTTACGCTGCTATTAAATTTGCAAAATAATAGATAAAGCAATGAAACTTACAAAGACATACTCGTTTTACTTTTACTTCTTTTACTTTTATTTTAAAAGATAAAAGCGAGGTCACGTGTATGTAATTAATGATGTAAAAATTGTACAAACGAAGCCTCGATGAATGTCGGGGCTTTTTTTTTGAATGATATAAATATGAAAATTGCAATTCAAGGTGTGAACGGAGCATTCCACGAAATAGCCGCCAAAGAATATTTCGGCGACGACATTACAACGCTCAACTGCAACCAGTTCAAGGATTTGTTCTCGGCTGTGGAGCACGGCACTGCCGATTACGGCATTTGTGCCATAGAAAACACAATAGCGGGCAGCATCCTCGAAAATTATTTGTTGCTTAAACGCTCAAAGTTGAAAGTCATCGGTGAGATTTCACTGCACATCACGCAAAATCTTATGGTGTTGCCAGGTACGAAAATCGAAGACATTCACGAGGTGTATTCTCATCCGATAGCAATCCAGCAAAGCAAGGATTTTCTCGACAACTATCCTGATATGAAAATCATCAACTGGTCCGACACGGCTTCGAGCGCACAAAAAATCAAAGAAGAAAAACTTACCAACGCAGCAGCAATCGCAAGTGAATATGCTGCCGATTTGTACGGTCTTGAGATTTTGGCAAGAAACATTCAGACGCATAAGAAAAACTACACGCGTTTCCTTGCCCTGAGCCGTATTCCTGTTGATAGTGAGGAAAACAACAAAGCATCGATTTGCTTTGAACTTACGCACCAACCCGGCTCGTTGGTCGATGTGCTTGCAGAATTCAAGAAACATGAAATAAATCTTACCAAAATCCAGTCGCTTCCTATTTTGGGAAGTCCGTATCAATATACGTTCTACGTGGATTTGGAATGGAAGGACAAAAACAAGTTTGACGCCGCTTTGGCAGCAGTGTTGAAGGTGGTTTCAAACCTTTCTGTCTTGGGAGAATATAAACGTGATGAAAAATTCAATTACGAAATTTTGAACTAATATGAATATTGTAGTTATAGGAACAGGTTTGATTGGCGGCTCAATGGCGCTTTCCGCCCGTGGATTTGAGACAAAAATCATTGGCGTTGATGCTAACGAGGAAAACCTGAAAAAAGCGATAGAACTTGGTATTGTCGATATGGCAATGCCACTTGAGCAAGCCGTTTTAGTTGCTGATTTGATTATTATCTCAATACCTGTGGATGCGGCACGCGAAATGCTTCCGTCGATTCTCGACAATATGCGCGACGATGCCGTTGTAATCGACACTGGTTCGACAAAAGCAGGCATTTGTGGCAAAGTACGCAATCACCCTCGCCGAGGAAATTTCGTGGCTTCGCACCCTATGGCTGGAACGGAATTTTCGGGACCGACAGCCGCATTTGCTGGTTTGTTCAAAGACAAAAAAGCAATCATTTGTGAAAAAGAATTGAGTAGCGATTTTGCTCTCAAACGTGCATTGACACTATATAAGCTTTTGGGAATGAGTGTGTTGTATATGTCGGCCGAAGACCACGACAAACACATTGCCTACGTGTCGCACCTTACGCACGTGATTGCATACGCATTGAGTTTGACGGTTCAGGAAATTGAGAAAAACGAGGAAAAGAAAATCTTCGAAATGGCAGGCAGTGGTTTCGCTTCAACCGTACGAATCGCAAAAAGTTCGTCGGCAATGTGGACGCCGATTTTCCGCCAAAACGCCCGTTTCCTGACAGATTCAATCGACAAATACATTGATGTATTGAATCATTTCAAACAATTGATTGCCGAAGACAGAACAAAAGAATTGTTTGACGAAATAAAAGAAGCAAATAGAATTAAAGACGTATTAAAAGGATAAATAGTAGAGACGTGCCATGGCGCGTCTCTACAGAAAAACAAGGAAAAAATAATAAAATATATGAAAGTAGATAGTATAGAAACATGGGGCATCAACGCAAAGCGTCCTGTAATCATTGCAGGCCCATGTAGTGCAGAATCAGAAGAGCAGGTAATGGAAACTGCCAGAGGATTGAAAGAACTTGGTGTGCAAATTTTCCGTGCGGGTATCTGGAAACCGCGTACACGTCCAAATTCGTTCGAAGGCGTTGGTTTTGAAGGATTGGCGTGGTTGAAACGTGTTAAAAAAGAATATGGAATGCTTACGGCAACCGAAGTTGCATGTCAGAAACACGTGAACGAAGCCCTCAAAATGGGCGTTGACATTCTTTGGATTGGAGCTCGTACGACGGTGAATCCATTTGCCGTACAAGAAATTGCCAACGAGTTGAAGGGCGTTGACATTCCAGTGCTTATCAAGAATCCTATCAATCCCGACTTGGAATTGTGGATTGGCGCTTTCGAGCGAATCGCCGGTGCTGGAATCACGAAACTTGGTGCTATTCACCGTGGATTTTCATCGTTCGAAAAAATAAAATATCGCAACGCTCCGCAATGGCAGATGGCGATAGAATTACACCGCCGTATCCCTGATTTGCCAATTATCTGCGACCCGAGCCACATGGCAGGAAAACGCGAATATGTTCAGGAATTGGCACAAAAATCATTGGATTTGGGTGCAAACGGTTTGATAATTGAATCACACTGCAATCCCGACGTGGCATTGAGCGACTCGAAGCAACAATTCACGCCGAAAGATTTAGGCGTGATTCTAAATAATTTGGTTGTTCGTGAACGTGGAACGAATAACGCTGATTACAAAGAAGTTATGAGCGAACTTCGTGCAAAAATCGACGTGCTTGACGAAATGTTGCTCGACACGCTTTCGAAACGTATGGACGTGTGCCGCGAAATGGGTAAGACGAAAAAGGAAAACAATGTGCAAGTATTCCAGTCGCATCGTTGGGACCAAATCTTGACCGACAAGCTTGCTCGTGGTGCTGAAAAAGGGTTGAGCAACGAGTTGATTGAAAAAACTTTTAAAGCAATTCACCAAGAATCAATCAATATTCAAACGGAAATTGTAAATTCGTAGCCGAAAAATGGCAAAGACAGAGTTATGAAGAAACTCGAGATAAAAAGTTCAATAGGGTCATCGGAAATATTTGTGGGAGAATCTCTTGCAAATGTTTCCCGATACCTTCCCAAAGGTCGAAAAATAGCTATCATAACCGATCCAGCTATTCGTTCTTTGTATGGAAATCAGTTCCCCAAAGTTGATTTAATCCTTGAAATTCCACAAGGCGAGGCAAATAAAAATCTACAATCGTTGGATGCGATTTTTGAGCAACTTATCAATGCGGAGTTTGATAGATCGTCGTTTATACTGGGCATTGGTGGTGGAATCGTGTGCGACATGAGCGGTTTCATAGCAACCATTTTTATGCGCGGCATTGAATTCGGCTTTGTCTCTACAACCTTGTTGAGTCAGGTGGATGCAAGTGTTGGAGGGAAAAACGGCGTGAATTTCCAAGGATATAAGAATATGATTGGCACATTCAGTTTGCCCAAATTTGTGATTTGCGAACTGAATATATTGAAATCTCTTCCAGAGCGGGAACTTTTGAGTGGCATGGGCGAAGTGGTGAAACACGGAGCGATTGCTTCTGAATGGTTGTTTTCATACATTGAAAATCACGTGGCTGATTTGAAGAAGTATTCAATGGAAGCGTTGGAAACTTTTGTGTATGAATCGATTGTGATAAAATCTTCTGTCGTTAGCGGCGATGTGAAAGAGTCTGGTCAACGACGGATATTTAATTTTGGTCATACGTTTGGGCACGCTATTGAAAAAATCACCAAAATGCCTCACGGTTGTGCGGTAAGTGTGGGAATGGTGATGGCAGCAAAACTTTCTGTCATAAAAGGGAAAATGAAACAGACGGAATGCGACCGATTGGTGAATCTTTTGAAAAAAATTGGTCTGCCTACATCAGCCGAAATCAATCCCGACGAGTTGCTTGACGTGATGAAATGCGACAAGAAACGCGAAGGTGACAGCGTTCATTTTGTGTATCTGACGGGCATTGGAGCGTGTAGCGTTGAAAAAATAACATATACTGAATTAGCTTCTTTGATACGTGATTTGTGTTAGTGTTATAGAAAAGGATATTTCTAAAATCATTTCTGTGGCTCATTCTGCCGAAATGGCCGAAATCCGTATTGACTTGTGTGGGATGGATGAAAAAGCTGTCGCTGACGTTTTTTCTCAAATTACAGTTCCGACAATTGCCACGTGTCGTCCAGAATTTTGTGATGACGTAAAGCGTGCAAAATTGCTGAAGACGGCGATTCTTTCGGGTGCAACTTATGTTGATGTGGAAATAGAATCACAGGAAAATTTCAAAAAAGAAATCTTGAACTTTGCTCACGAAAAGGGTTGCAAGTGTATTATTTCGTATCACAATTACGAGGAAACACCTCCGAGACAAAAATTGCAAGAAATAATTGATACTTGTTTTTCGCAAGGTGCCGACGTTGCTAAAATTGCGACAATGGCACGGTCAAAACGTGATGCTGCGAGAGTATTGTCACTATACGAGTCAAACGACAACATTGTTGCCTTGGCGATGGGCGAAGAAGGGAAAATCTCTCGCGTAGCTTGTCTTTATTTGGGTAGCCCATTTTCATTTGCCGCCATTGACGAGACGCACGCCTCGGCCAATGGACAACTTACCGTGGCACAGATGAAGGAGTTACGACATTGCTTGTGATTTCTTTCCCAACGAATCGATAGGGGAGAAAACATTTTCTCATATTTTTTCTTACTTTTGACACGAACAGCGAAGGCATTGTTCCAAAACGAAAATTGAAACTTATGGCAGACTCAAATTTTGTACTTTCCGACTTGCTTCGGAACAACATTCGAAATATCACTCCGTATTCAACGGCACGCGATGAATATCAAGGTGTTGCGTTGGTAAACCTTGATGCAAACGAAAATTCATTCGGCTCGGTTGGTAATGGAAATTACAACCGTTATCCTGACCCGTATCAGTTTGAATTAAAACAAGTTGTATCAAAAATCAAAAACATTCCTGTTGACCAGATATTTCTTGGAGGCAGTGGTAGCGACGAAGGAATAGGATTGCTTTACACTGCATTCTGCGAACCGGGCATCGACAATGCGATTGTGTGTCCTCCAACCTACGGTATGTATGGCGTTTCGGCCGAAATACACAATACACCGTGCAAACAAGTTCCTTTAACTGCTGATTTTCAGTTACAAGCCGACAAGGTGATTGCTGCAATGGACAGTCACACGAAACTCACGTGGATTTGTTCTCCGAACAATCCTTCGGGAAATTCTTACGATCGAGAAGCTGTACGAAAAGTGATTGAAGCGGCTAAAGGCATTGTGGTGATTGACGAGGCATATATCGATTTCAGTAGCGAGAAATCTTGGAAAGAAGAACTCCCGAAATATCCGAACTTGGTAGTGTTGCAGACGTTTTCAAAGGCGTGGGGTCTTGCAAACTGTCGTTTGGGAATGATGTTCGCATCAAAGGGAATTATCGCTGTAATCAACAAAATCAAATTGCCGTACAATATGAACGGTATGACGCAAAAATATGCCTGTGAAATCCTGTCAAAATATGCGTCGCAAAAAGATGATTATGTGAAGGAAATCCTTGCAGAACGAGAGAAACTGATTCCTGCTTTGCAAGCAATTTCGTTGGTGAAAAAAGTTTTTCCAAGCGATGCGAATTTCCTTTTAGTTAAGATTGATAATGCTCACGATGTATATAACTACTTGGTTAAGGAAGGCATTATTGTACGCGATCGCACTAAAGTGACCCTTTGCGAAGATTGCCTGCGAATTACAGTGGGAACAACAAAGGAGAACGAGTTGCTGATAGAAAAGCTAAAACAATTGTAAATTGACAATTGAGAATGAGAACCTTGTGATATTGGTCTCAGTATTCTTATGATTCTTCCCAAAAACTTTCGGGTAACCAAACATTTTCGAGTTTTTGTGCTTCTTTGAACAAGGGAGCAATCTCGCTGTCTTGAAATCCTGCAATTCCGCAGCCAATACGAGTAACAAGGAATTTCAGTTCTTTGTGTTCTTGTGCAAAAGCAATAAATTCGTCAACGTAGGGTTTTATGACATCTACGCCCCCGTGCATTGTAGGAATTCCGTAAGATTGTCCTTGTAGGCCGACGCCTTGTCCCCATATCGCACCAAATTTTTTCAGTGCTGTGTATGCTGCACCGCCACCGTGCATTCCTTCCAAATTACTGCCAAATACAAAAATCTCATTTTCGTTCAATGACTGAATAAAATTGGGTGTAATACGCTTTGTAGCAAATTGTTCCATAGTTTTTGCCTTTTTTGTTTTCAAAGGTAAAAAACACCTTCAAAATTTTACCGAAATGTAGTATTTTTTTTTGTTTTTTTGTAACTTTGTTACACGTAAAAGTGTCTTAAATACACTTTTATTTTTTTAGCGTAGTATTGACAAATTTAAAGTCTTTCTTATGAGAAAATTCTTATCTTTTTGCGTATTTGCGTTGTTTGCAACGGCCTCATTCTCACAGTATTCCATCAAGATGGAACGAATGGAAGCAGATGGTCAAATCTATTATCAAGGTGAATTACCTCTCAAAAGTTATGTTGATGATGCGGAAGATGGTTTTCTTCCCGCATTGAATACGGCGTATGTTGTTGATTTAAAAAATCTTACGACAAATACCCAAATGGGGAAATTACAAGTAAACATCGTCGATAGAGCAGAAAGCAATGGATGGTGGACAGAAGTAAATCCTACGTATAAAGTTTTAGGAGAAGATATTACACCTTCCGATGCAATTACGCAAGAGGCAAAGATTTTCGTTATGAATTTAGGAGATGAGCCAGAAGCCGGAAAATATACCTTGATTTTCCACGCTTGGGGCGTTTATGAGAACGTTGATGAGGTGACTCTGACTATCGAGGATTTGTCGATGGCGACGTTGGTTGACATGTATTTGGAGGAAACTTCTTTAGAGTTGTCAACGGGTGAAACAAGCGATGTTAAGTCGCTGGTTCGTTATAGTCTATTTGAGGAAACTGAAACAGACAAATATCCGTTGTTTAGTAGCTCAAACCCCAAGGTTGTTGAGATAGACGAAAATGGAGTGATAACGGCTGTTGCTCCAGGCACTGCCACTATCACAATCACGACATTGGGTAAGTTGCTGACAGCTATTGATGAATATGAAGCTGGGGCATTGCTGACTCGCGAAAACGAACTGCAAGTAACGGTTAGCTTAAAACCAAATGTCGTTTTCGCATGGAATAGTTATGGAACCGACGTAGAAGGCGTTGGCGAAGAAGGCGTAAGCGATTATTGGCAATACAGCAATACCGAGAAAATTCCTGACGCTCTCGACGCCTTTGAATCGGGCTTGGCATCTACGTGGACTGCAAGCGAAGGCGATTCGTTCACCATTCACATCAAAGGTGTTTCAAAAGTAACAGGAACCTTGGATTTGGTTCTTGTTGACCAACGGCAAGAAGTGAACAACTGGGGTGAAATGAGTGATTTTGAAAGAAGTATTGCCATTACAGAAGGAGAAGAATTTGATATTACCAAAACAATGGAAATCAAGTATTTCCAAAATGCACAAGGTGTTTCGTATGCAATGCCCGATTTTATTATGGAATTTTCTCCGTCAAACGGTAGTGAATATGGTAAGGATAACACAGTGGATTTCTCGTTGACTACGTTCGATGTCTCTTACACTCCTGCTGTGGAAATTGCTACTCCAATCGTAGAAAATACGGAATATAAATATTGTAAAAATGCCGAAGCGGTTGCGTTAGAGGTGACGGCAACTGAAAACGGAGTCCTTGTTTGGTATGATTCAAACTACAACGTCTTGGAATCGGCTCCAACGCCTTCAACCGAGAATGTTGGAACGCAAGTATTTTACGTTTCGCAAATAATTGACGAGGTTGAAAGTGCGAAAAAAGCAATCAATGTTACTATAAACGACCTTCCGTCGGTGTATATTTCAGGAAATACGTCGGTTAAGGCCGAAGAATCGTTTACCTTGACTGCCGTTGCTTACTCAAGTTTTGGCATAGATTCGTATTCGTGGACAATTGGCGACGAAGCAAGTGAGGAAACGTCGGAAAATGTTACAACAAGTCTTTCTTCTTCAACAAAAGTGGCTGTGACGGTTACTGACAATGAATCTTGTTCGTCAACTGCGGAACAATACGTAACGGTATTCTCTGCAGAACCTCCTGTAGCAGTCTTTGCAGAGGATGAATATACCGTTGAGGTTGGTGAAACAATAACCATCACTCCTTCATATACGGCAGTGGACGATTTTAGCAATCTTTCGTTCTTGCTCAAAGAATATAACGGCTGTGTTCAATTTGAAACAAAAATAGATGGCACTTGCGCCGTATCAGGTTTGGCTGAAGGTAGCGATTCCTTGATATTGAATCTGACTTATTCAAACGGAGTAGATACATATAAATTAAATGATACCTGTAAAATCATTGTTGTTCCGTCACAAAAGGTTCCACAACCTAAGGTGAACAAGACGGAATATGTATATTGTCAGTACGACGAACCAGAAGCGTTCGCTATTGATGTGACCGAAGGAACAACATTACAATGGTATGACAAGACCAACGGCGAGTATGTCCGTTTATACAACGACCCAGTTGTTTCAACCGATTATGCTTACAATGCAGTTTATGCCGTTTCACAAGTTCGTGACGGGTTGGAAAGCGCGAAGGTTGAAATTTCAATCGTTGTGAACGCACGTCCGGCGTTGGAAGTTACCTATCCTAAGATTGCGTATGTTGATTCCAACATTGAGATTCAGGCACAATCGTCAGTTGCAAGTTCGTATGTGTGGTCAAACGGATATGAGGAGACTACGCCGACAACAGAAAGTGCCATTTCTGTTTCGTTCTCACATGCGGGAACGCACAATTTTACGGTAATAGCATCTGCCAACGGCTGTGATGCGAAAAAAGAGATTTCGCTTATCACAAAAGTATTGCCGTCTATTTCGTTTGAAAAGGAATCATATTCCGTATTCACGGGCGAAACCATCTCGGTAGCTCCTCTTTTCGACAATATGATTGCAGGTGACGATGCACAATGGACGGTGGCTGATGAAACAATCGCTTCGGTTGAAAATCAGGAAAACGGAACTATCAAGGCAGAGGGAATCGGTTCAACGGTTGTAACTTATTCTACAACGTACACCGACCCAGATACAAAATACACGAAAAAATATTCTGCTTCGTACACACTGCAAGTGACGGAGTTTGTTGAATCTATCGTGTGTGAAAATGTTTCGGTTGAAATGTTTACGGGCGAACGATTCTTCGTTGACGCTGTAGTGCATTCGTTGGAAGGGAAAAAAGATTATCACCTCGAAACGTCAAGTCAAGATTCTTTGAAGATTGACATTGTTGACAAGATGATTACCGCTGTAGAAGCTGGTGAAGTTGTTGTAAACGTGATTTCCGACAATAATGCTTCGATTCGTACTGCCCTCAATATTACGATAAAACCATTCATTTCGGCAAAAGAGATTTCATTGCCAAAACAAGTTACTATTCTTGTCGGTGCCGATACTACGTTGGTTGCTTCGGTGATTCCTGCGAATGCAAGTTATGCTGAAGTTTCATTCTTGGAAAAAGACGACGACATTGTAACAGTAACCGCCGACGGCAAGATTGTCGGCAAGACAGTGGGTACGTCAATTGTTAGTGCATCGACCAAAGAAGGTTTGCAAGCACAAACCATGGTTTATGTAACTTCGAGCGACGAGGAAATTGTGAAAATCCGTTTGAACAACGGCGACGAGGCAATGTACTTGAAAGTTGGTGAATCAAAAACAGTTTCGTGCCAAGTTTCTCCAACGACCATCAAGGCGAACGATTTGGTATGGGCTTCGGGAAATCCTGAAATCGCTACGGTTTCACCAAGTGGAATCGTAACTGCGGTGAAAGAAGGCGAACTCTTCTTGCATATCTCTTACAAAACGTCGATAAACGAGACAATCAAAGTGTTTGTGACAAAATCAAATGCTCCAACAATTTCGTTCATCCCGACGGTGGCTATGCAACAGCAAGGTGCTTCTGCCACTATTGATTTAAGTTCGTATGTAACTGACGATGTGACGGAATTTAACGAATTGCAACTATCTGCTTTGGATAACGAAAATATTGATGTTACAATTCAAGAAGGAATAGCAAAATTGACGTTGAAGAACGCAACATTTGTCGGCAACACGTCAGTTACTATTTCGGCTACCGACGAGGAAAATCTAACGACAAGTCGTTCAATTGACGTGCAAGTCGCTATGAAAGCAAACGAAGCACCTGTGGTTGCTATTGACACCATCGTGGTTCCGTTTGGAAAATATACGCAAATCGTGATTGCCGATATGGTGAAAGACGATTATACGGCTTCGGCAGACTTGGATTTTGATTTTGAAGAAGGCGAAAATCTTATTGTAAAGAAAATAAAAAACACGTCGTTGAGAATTACTGCTCTTGAGGACGATTGGTCTGGCACGGATTATTTGACAGTGACATTTACCGATGCGGAAAATTTAGTTACGGAAAAACAAATCGTAGTGATTGTGCAAGAAGCTGAAAACCAAGCTCCTGTAATTGCCGAGATTCCGCAACAAAATGAAATCGGTACGGAATTGTTCTCAAACATTGATTTATCTCAATATGTTTCAGACGATTACACTTCTCCGTCAAATATAGTTTGGTCGGCTACAACTTCTGAAAATGTGAGTGTGAAATTCTCGGGCTGTTATGCCGAAATTGCAGACTTGAACGAGTATTGGCGTGGTGCCGAAGTGATTACATTTACAGCAATGGACCAGGGCGGTTTGACATCTTCTATTGACGTCACATTCTATCGTATGACCGAAACGACTGAGACAGAACAAGAATTTGGCTGGTATGGCAAACCGACGGTAAAAATTATCACTTCTCGCTATTATGGCAATCCAGGAGATGAATTTACCCTCATTGGTACATTCTACGGTTCGGAATGTTCTGGCGAATGGATAATCGACGGTGTGGAATTGAGTGATCCATATGCGTTAATTCAAACGTTGAAATTCCCAGAAACAGGTTTTTATGATGTAACATTCAAGGTAATGTACGGCGAAGGCGAAATTACCGAAGTAGGTGAAAATCTTGTCGTTTATGGTATAGAGCAACGTAATGCTGGTATTTGTATTGGTTCTAACACAACATTGACGGCAACCGACGGTGTTGATTCATACGTTTGGAGTACCAATGAAACATCGCAATCAATTGAAATTGCTCCTGAAACAACGCAGACATACGTTCTAACAATGCACAAAGGTCTTACTACAATGACGGACTCGGTAACTGTTCGCGTTTCGGTTCCTGTAAGCTTGAGAGAAGATTCGGTAATGTGTGCGGGAACGAAATATGAATTGGTTGCACAAGGCGAATATGAATCGTATTCGTGGAATACGGGCGAAACGACACAATCTATCGTTATTCCTGCTGCCGTAGCCAATTACACGGTAACGACGCAAGACGACCTGGGTTGCGAAAGCTCGGCAACATTCAAGGTAACTGCCGTAAACGATTTGCCTGCAATCAACCTTGGTGATGATAAAACCGTGTGCGACAAAGTCATAACGACACTTGATGCCGGTGCAGGTTTCGTATATGCTTGGGACATAACGAAATACGATGGTTCAAAGGTTAATTCGGCAGAACAAAGTATCAGTTTGGATTCTTCGGCATACGTCACTATAAAAATCGTTGATAACAATCAATGTGAGAACTTCGATACCATTACGGTTACATACACGTATCCATATCCTGAAGAAATCGGAATCATTACCTATAGCGAATCAAGCAAGAACCTGATTGTTGCTTGGGAACGTACTATCGACGTGAATACGGTAAGTTATCAAGTAGAACGTAAGATTAACGACACGCAATGGGAAAAGGTTGGCGACGCTGTTCCGTTCACCGATTTCGGAATCGTGGTTGACGAAGCAACTAATTTCGAAGGTCGTGCCTACAATTATCGTCTGTTGACAACCGACGGTTGTAACAACACGGCAACGAGCGGCGTATATCGTTCGTCATTCATTCAGTCGGTAAAAACACAAGATGGAAATTATGGCGTAAACTGGTGGACGTACAAGTCACCTCGTCAAGGAAATGTTGTGGGTAGTTATCTGCTACGAAAAACCGACCCGTCATTGCATGCCGATGGGCTTATAGAAGGCTATGAAGTAATTGATAATTTCTCATCGGAAGACGACTTTATTGGCTGGACCGACACCGAAGGTTCGTTGAAGCCTGGAGATATGGTTCGTGTGGCATTTGCATTAGACGAAACGGTATATGAAAATGCTGTGAAAGACACCGATGGCAATGTTGTTGAACTTCAAACCAAAGCTGAATCTGGACCATTCTCTATCGCTATCAGTAATATTGCTGAGGTTGAAAATACCGATGCTATTGAAAGTCTGTTCCCTGCCGACGTGGCTGTATATCCTACGATAGTGAAAGATGTAATTAACATTGCCCTTGTTGCATACGAGTATAATAATTTCACGATAGAGGTGCTTGACGCAAACGGCAAGGTCGTTGCAAAAACACAAACTGGCGATGTTGTGAAAGCAGTAGTGCAAATTCCTGCAAGCGAACTCTCGCAAGGTATTTATACAGTGAAATTGTCAGCTGACGATGCAGTGAAGACAGTAAAGGTTGTGAAATAAGGATGGTTTGATTCAGGGTTTGTAGTGAAAAAACTACAAACTCCATTCAAAACCGTCCTTGGTATCTTTTACAGAGAAACCGAGATTTGCCAATTCGTCACGAATTTTATCGCTCGTAGCCCAATCTTTGTTTGCCTTGGCTTGCTTGCGGATTTCCAAAAGCAAATCAACGGCACCTTTGTAGGCCTTATCTTGCGTGTTGTTGCTTTCTTCCACACGAAGACCGAGAATATCTTTCACAAACACCTCGAATGTTTGTTTGAGTTCGTCCCAATCCTCTTTTGATAAGGTTGCCTTTCCATCTGTTACAGCATTGATTGCCTTGGTTGCATCAAATAGGTTTGAAATCACGATTGGCGTATTTAAATCGTCGCACATAGCTTCTTCACAACGTTCGCGAAGACCTTTCACGTCAACGGTTGAGGTGGCACTTGGCGTAATTTTCTGCAAACGGTTGTACGCATCGACCAAACGAGCGAAACCTTTTTCTGCTGCTTGCAATGCATCGTTGCTGAAATCAACCGTGCTGCGGTAGTGTGCTTGCAAAATGAAGAAACGGATGGTCATCGGCGAATAGGCGCGTTCCAACTTCTCGTGCGTTCCGTTGAAGAACTCGTCGAGCGTGATGAAATTGTTGTACGATTTGCCCATTTTCTGACCATTAATCGTAATCATATTGTTGTGAATCCAATATTTCACCGTTTCGTGGCCGAGAGCCGCCGTTGACTGTGCAATTTCGCATTCGTGGTGTGGGAAAATCAAATCCATTCCACCACCGTGAATGTCGAATGTTTCACCAAGATATTTCGTGCCCATTGCGGAACATTCCATGTGCCAACCAGGGAAACCGTCGCTCCACGGCGAAGGCCAACGCATAATGTGCTCTGGTTGAGCTTTTTTCCACAATGCAAAATCAAGCGAGCAATGTTTCTCGTCCTGACCGTCAAGTTCACGAGTTGTTGCCAAAAGCTCGTCAATGTTACGTCCCGAAAGTTTTCCGTAATGGAAATCCTTGTTGAATTTACGCACGTCAAAATATATTGACCCTTGACTTTCGTATGCGTAACCAGCATCAAGAATTTTCTTTACAAAATTGATTTGTTCTATAATATGTCCAGATGCTTGTGGTTCTATGCTTGGCGGAAGCACGTTGAGAGCCGCCATTGCGTTACGGAAACGGTTGGTATAGTATTGTGCCACTTCCATTGGCTCTTTTTGCTCCAAACGGGCTTTTTTTGCAATCTTGTCCTCGCCTTCGTCGGCATCGTGCTCAAGGTGTCCCACGTCGGTAATGTTACGAACGTAGCGCACTTGGTAGCCAAGATGAGTAAGATAACGGAACAGCACGTCAAACGTGATTGCTGGACGAGCGTGTCCCAAATGAGCGTCGCCATAAACCGTTGGACCGCACACATACATTCCCACATGTGGGGCATGAAGCGGTTTGAACAATTCTTTTTGCCGAGTCAACGTGTTGTATATCAATAAGTCTTGCATAATTTCATCGTATTTAATGAGGACAAATCCTAATTCGGCTCAAAATTATAAAAATTGTCGGATTAAACGATTTTGCAAGAAAAACATTTCTATACTTTAAAGGCATTTGGATTTTAAGAACGAGCGACTTTTGTTGCATTTTTCCCTCATCCTCGACAAAAATCTGACGTTTTGGAGTCGTGAAAGCTTTGTTTTTCGTGGAAAAATTGGGTATTTTCGACAGATTTTTTCAAAGAAAGTCTTTTTTTTTATCAAACATCAATAAATAAAAATAAACATTACCCTATAAAAGTCTAAAATACTACAAAAATGGTCTATAGAGCTTTTTTTGATATTTGTTTATTTAATTTATTTCTGCATCTTTGCATCAAGAAATTAACTAAAGCGAAAGAATAGATTTAAAAGATGAAGGACGCAAAAGATAATACTTCAATTGTTGAAGAATTTAAATTGTTCCAGCAGGAATTTGAAATATGGAAAGAGAACGTTCAACGGCAAATTACTGCCGCAAAGTTGGCCAATGACAAATGGCTGTCGGTTGAAGACCTCATAGAATATTTACCAGACAATACAGCACGGGCAACGATATATGGTTGGGTAGCCCAAGAAAAGATACCATACCACAAATACGGGAAAAAGCTGACGTTCTTAAAATCCGAGATAGATGCGTGGCTCTTTTACGGATTCGAGGACGAGAAAAAAGCCAAACGGCTGAAACGTCAAAAGTTTATTACATACGGAAACACCTTGTGAAAAAAGAGAATTCTTTCCTTCACATTTATAAGCTGCATAAAGTTACTTTAACGGGGCGGTAAAGTAACACGGGGTGACTTTTTCTATCATGGTAAGACGCCTCACCAAAGTCTCTTCGGTAGAGACTTTGGTTTTTTATGTACTTTGCTTTGAGAATAATATTTTTTTAGTACATTGGGGCGATTTTTTGTTTAAGGAATGAAGATAATAATTGCAGGTGCAGGAGAAGTGGGACAACACTTGGCAAGAATCTTGGCCGATGACCGCCACGACGTGACCGTCATTGACGTTGATCCACAAAATTTGAAACAACTTTCTCTTCACCTTGATATTTTGACAATTCAAGGTTCGGCACTGACTATTTCGGTATTAAACGAAGCAAATGTCGCTACTTGTGATTTGTATATCGCAGTGACGCATTTCCCTGAAATGAATGTGGCTTCGGCGGTGATTGCCAAGAAGTTGGGCGCTCCGCACACCATAGCTCGTGTTCGCGACCCAGAATTATTGCTGGAAAAAAATCAAAAATTGTTCCGTGAAATCGGTATTGATTCCATTATATATCCACAAGCTCTTGCTGCTCAGGAAATTGCAACGTTTGTGGAACGGGCGGCAACGCGTGAATCGTTCGATTTTGCCGATGGTTTGCTTTCCTTATTTGTGTTGAAGGTTGAAGAAACGGCACAAGTCGTGGGGAAATATATGCAAGAAATTATTCCTACGCAGGAAGAATTGCAGAAATATCGTGTAATTGCCTTAAAACGTGGATTTTCCACCATTATTCCCAAAGGCGATGACATTTGTCAGCCAGGTGATATCCTGTATGTGGTTAGCAACCGTCAGGGTGTGAACAAAATGCTTGAAACCTTTGAGAAGAAAGACTTGGCAGTTTCGCAAGTTATGATTTTGGGTGGCAGCCGAACGGGTAGGGCAACGGCAAAAATTCTTCAAAAACAATTTGATGTAAAATTGATAGAAATTGACCCTGAAAAGGCAAAAAAACTATCTCAACAACTTGACAATACGTTAGTAATCAACGGAGATGGACGAAGCATGGATTTGTTGGTTGAAGAAGGTATTCGCAATACCGATGTGTTCATTGCCACGACAAGCAATGCCGAAACCAACATTCTTTCGTGTTATCTGGCAAAACGCGTGGGCGTGAAACGTACCATTGCCGAGGTTGAGAATGTGGATTACATAGGTCTTGCTGCCGATATGGGCATTGATACGTTGATAAACAAGAAAACCATTGCTGCCAACAGCATTCACAAATATACCTTGAGCAATTCATCCGATATTTCGGCTACGCGCCATCTAACACAGAGCGATGCCCAAGTATTGGAGATTATTGTTCACGAAAGTATGAAAATCACCAAGGCAACTCTTATGGAAACGAAGGATTTTCCGAAAGATGCCGTAATTGGTGGCGTAGTGAGAGGGAAAAATGCGTTTATCCCGTCTGGTAAGACGCAAATTGCTGGTGGCGACAAGGTGCTCGTATTCGCACTGCCAGCTGCAGTTAACGAGGTAAAGAAATTTTTTGAAAAATAATGAGAATCTATGAGAAGTAAAATCTTACTTTCTGTCGCTTTTGCACTTGGCATTGCCGCTATGGTTTTGTTGATTTTAGATACTATTGGACAAGCCACTGTTGCTCAATCAACTATAACGACATTATTGGTAATAGGTCTTCTTTGCGTTAGTATTGAACTTATCGTAAGTCGAAAAGAGCAAAAGGACGACGACAATTCAGAAATTTCCGAGCAATGAATTTCAAACTTGTATTAAGAAATATTGGTTTTTTAATATTGTTTGAGACAATATTGATGATTCTCTGCCTCATTCCTGGAATTTGTTATGGCGAGAGTCTTCAGGGTTTTTTGTGGTCTATCGCAATTGCGTTGACCATTGGCGTTGCAACCACTATTGTGTTTCGACACTCCAATGGTTCCATCGGTCGCAAGGAAGGTTATTTCATTGTGGGCGTGGTGTGGCTTGTGTTCTCGCTCATCGGTTCGATGCCGTTTTTGTTTACTCATAGTCTTGACTCTTTTGTAGATGCGTTCTTTGAATCCATGTCGGGATTTACCACCACGGGAGCCACCGTTTTTGCCGACATTGAGGTTCTGCCCAAACAAATCATTTTATGGCGAAGTTTGATGCAGTGGGTCGGAGGTATGGGAATCGTGGTGTTGACCGTTGCAATCATTCCAATGTTCGGTATGGGCGGAATGCAGCTTTATACTGCTGAGGCAAACGGTCCGGCAAAAGACAAGATTCATCCTCGCATAAAAGACACGGCGAGTCGTTTGTACATCCTTTATATTGTTTGCACATTGCTCGAAGTGGTGTTGCTTCTTTTGGGTGGGAACTCACTGTATGAGTCAATCATTTTAGCATTGTCAACTATTTCGTCGGGCGGATTTTCGAGTCAGAACGACAGTGTGGCCAGTATGAGCCCCTACACGCAATATGTGGTAATGCTCTTTATGTTCATTTCGGGAGTAAACTTTGTGGTGTTGTATATGGCAGTTCATGGCAAATTCCGTATTGTAGCGAAAGACGAGGAACTGCGAAATTATATTCTCATTATTGTTTGCGTTTCGATTATCATTGCGGTGATAAATTTGTGGAAAGAGGGGAGGTTTGATGATGTGGAGCTAAGCATCAGAACAATTATATTTCAAGTGATTGCATTCACTACCACTACAGGATTCACCACCACCGACTACGCCACGATGCCGAGTGCGTCGATGATGTTTTTCTTCATTCTCACATTTTTCGGAGCATGTGCTGGTTCCACAAGTGGTTCCATTAAAACAGTGAGGATTACTATTTTGCTGAAAAACAGTTATTTGGCACTGAAACAAATCATTCACCCGAATGCAATCCTAACGCTTCGGATGAGCAAAAAAACAGTTGATAAGAAGATCATTTCCAACGTATATGCGTTTATCGTTATGTACATATTGATATTCCTCCTTGGGGCGTTGGCACTTACATTCTTCGGTCACGATTTCTACACGGCGTTTTCGGCGTCGGCATTGTCGATTTCCAACGTCGGCATTGGGTTCTGTTCGTCGGGAATGTTGCTGGAATTTAGTTCGTTCCCCGCAGCGTCAAAAATTCTTATGACCGCACTGATGCTGATAGGTCGTTTGGAAATATTCACCATACTCCTTTTATTCATGCCTGCTTTTTGGAAAAGATAATGAACACACAATTATTCGCCGTTACGGGAAATCCGATTCTTCACAGCAAAAGTCCCAATATGTTTAATACACAGTTTCAGCACGACGGGAGGAATGCTGAATACTTGTATCTTATGGCAGAGACAGCCGAGGAAGCAATCTTTCTTTTTCGCGAATTGGGACTTCGGGGAATGAACGTAACGGCGCCGTTCAAGGAAAAAATTGGTGCGTTGCTTTCGGTGGTTCACGATGAGGCAAAAATTTTAGGCTGTGTGAATACCGTGGTGAACGAAAATGGCGAACTTCATGGCTATAATACTGATTTCTATGGCGTTGTGCAAAGTTTTATCGATGCGGGAATTTCCTTACAAGGTAAACAATGCGTGGTGATTGGTGCAGGAGGTGCCGGTAAGGCCGCCGCATACGGACTTTACACGCACGGAGCACAGGTTACAATCGTAAATCGTACGCTTGAAAAGGCAGAAAAAACGGCACAACTCATTGGCTGTAAATTCGCACCAATAGGACAATTACAACAGTTGATGGAACATTGTGATATTCTCATTTCTGCGTTACAACAAAATGTTAATCCTGTCAGTGAAGAGTGGCTCACACCAAACCATATTGTTTTTGATGCCAATTACAAAGGTTCTCCGCTGATTGAGATGGCAAGGAGAAAACACTGTACCATAGTTTCGGCAGAAGACTGGCTACTCAACCAGGCCCTTGCCTCGTACAAGTTGTTTCTTGGCGAATCGCCCGACAAATCAGTGATGAAATCGGGACTTGCTAAGCCCACGCTTGCCGATAAGAAACATATCATTTCCACTATCGGCATTATGGGTGCTGGGAAAACAACTCACGGAAAAAATCTTGCCGATGCGCTCAAATACGACTTCAAAGATATTGATGATGAGATAGTTGCAAAAGAGGGAAGGTCAATTCCTGACATTTTTGCACAAGATGGCGAGGCATATTTCCGTAACGTGGAAAAAGAAACCTTGTCGAACATTTTTGTTGCCGACAATCCTTGTGTGATTTCATGTGGTGGTGGAATTATTCTTAATGAGCCGAATCGTAATCTTCTGAAAGATAATTCGTTAGTGCTTTGGTTTTACGCCACACCACAATCAATCATCCAACGGATAACAATCTCAAAACGACCATTGTTGCAGTGCGACAACCCGCTTGGCAAACTGGAACAACTTCTTTCAGACAGAAAAGAATTATACGCCCACACGGCGAATGTGGTTTTCTCGACAGAATCAACCTCACGCGAGCACGTTGTGGAGCGTTTACAAGATGAAATAGAACGAATATGGAAAACAAAATAATATCACCGAGTACGGTGCGTGGCACCATAAAACCACCAGCATCGAAAAGCGTTATGCAACGCGCCATAGCCATTAGTGCCTTGGCACAGGGAACGTCGCATTTGTTTGGCTACTCGTCAAGCAACGATAGCGACGCGGCGTTGAGAATAGCAGAAAATCTTGGCGCAACCGTTTCCGTTGATGGTGAGCAAGTTATCATAACTGGTGGACTCAAACCTAAGACGCTTACGCTGAATTGCGGTGAAGCTGGTTTGGGCATACGAATGTTTACCCCGATTGCCTCGCTGTGGCACGAGGCCATTACCTTGCAAGGCGAGGGCTCGTTGAAAAAACGTCCTGTTGACGTGTTGGAAGCGCCATTACGGCAGTTGGGCGTGCAAATTTCGACAAACAACGGATTTGTTCCCGTGCAAGTGTGCGGTCCTATGCTTGGAGGCTATGCCAATGTTGACGGCTCGCTGAGTTCCCAGATATTGACAGGACTTTTGATAGCCGCTCCATACGCACGAAAAGACGTGATTTTGTGCGTAAAGGACTTGAAAAGCAAGCCGTACATTGACATTACGCTCGATATGATGAAGAAATTCGGCGTATCGGTTGGCCGACACGACTACGATTCTTTTGTAATTCCCGCCGAACAAACCTATAAGGCACAAGATTTCCGCGTGGAAGGTGATTGGAGCGGAGCCGCGTTTTTGCTTGTTGCCGCCGCGTTGAATGGCGACGTTACGGTTGAAAACATTTCTATGGATTCCTGTCAAGCCGACAAAGCCATTGTTGACGCTTTGCAAAAAGCTGGTGCAAAGGTTGCTATTAATGAAAACTCTATTTCTGTCTCACACTCAAAATTGCAAGCATTCTCGTTCGACGCCACGGAATGTCCCGACTTGTTCCCGCCACTTGTTTCGCTTGCCGCACATTGCGACGGAATGACAACGATTCAGGGCGTGTCGCGACTTGCCCACAAGGAAAGCAACAGAGCTCTGGTGTTGCAGACGGAATTTGCGAAATTAGGCACGAAAATCGACCTCGACGGCGATACTATGATTATTTACGGAGGCACGCTGCAAGGTGGAAAAATGCATGCCAACAACGACCATCGTATTGCTATGGCTGGTGCCGTTGCTGCTCTGCTTGCAAAATCTTCAGTAGAAGTTGAAAATCCTGAATGTGTGGCAAAATCCTATCCCGAATTTTGGGATGATTTGGAAAAATTGACAGTTGAGAAATAACATCACTATTTACTGTGTTGTATATACACTTCGTCAAAATTGAGGATGAACAATTTATTTGTGTGTAATCCTTTCACATACGGTCGAACAAGATTGTACAATACTCCGTTGTAATTCAAGAAATTAGGAACGCGCGATTCTGAAATTTCATAATCAATATCTTCGGGGATTTGTTTTAGTATGCGAGAGATTTCGTTTCCCGAAATGAGTAAAAGAGCGTCGGCTTTCCCTTGAATGAACAACTCTGATGCTTCTTGCAAGGAATTGGTACGTATAAATCGCAATGTGTCCAAATATGGCAGATGATTTCGTTTTTTGTCTCGCATAAAGAAATTCTTGCTTCGCGTGAACAAAAACTGAGAGGAATCTGCCTGATAGTGAAACGGTCCAACGCCGATAGTTGATTTTGTACCGTACATATCGACTGCTTCGTAGGGAATAATGGCAGCAGCTGGATGTGCCAAATTCTGAATGAACGTGGGCGATGGTCGGCTCAAAGTCACTTTGAGAGTATGTTCATCAATAACCTTTATACCTTCTATGCGACTTGTATCTCGTTGAGCATCAGTCATTGAGAAATATTTCATAGCACCTTGGATGTGATACACTGTATTGGTGAAATTTTCTACTCCAAATTTGGGATTTGCCAAGAGATGAAAGGTATATTTTACATCGTATGCCGTCACATTTCTTGTTTCTTGGGCATTGTTGAAACATTCGTCTTTTTGAAATTGCGCCGTCGTATCTAAATGAAACACATACACTAAGCCAGTATTGTCAACGTCCCACGATTCGCAAATCGCATTCTCAACAGATAAGGTCACTGGATTATACTGAAACAGTCCAGTGTAGAAAATGCTTGCCAAACTTTTTTCCAATTCGCCATTCAAATTGGGTGCAAAAATGTAGGGGTCGAAGTTCACGTCGTAAATGGGAATGGTAAGCGTACCGCCGTATTTCTCGTTTTGTCCCTCTTTTTGCGAAGCACACGAGCTCAAAAGTACAAGAGCCATCATCACCGACAGAAGATTCTTCATATCAAATTTTGTCAAAAAGAGCTTTGAGTATGTTATTTTGCTGACGAGTAAGTTTTTGGGTGTCAATTCGTTGTACAAATATCATATTTTCGTTTTCTGCCATTTTTTTTTGACAGTCAGCCAACAATCCGTCGTTGGGGAGTACTATTTTTACAAAGAAATTGATGTTCTTCATAAAATCAACCAATGGGGCTCCATATCCTTGATTATCGATTACGGCAACTTTCAGCTTTCGCACATCGTCACTCGAAGAAAAATAACTAAGCGAGAGCAGCTTTTTGTTTAACAGTAACTCATACGGCTTCTGTGCCTGTAAGTCAATCGTTAACAATTGATTAAGCAGAGAATAAAATTGAAATTCGTCGCAAGTGGTTGTTACGGCAAAGAGTTCATATTTTTCTATGGGAATTTCTTTTTCTATTTGATTTATCTTCGCCATTATTTAAAATCTTTCAAGAAAAACAACAAACTGAGCCAAAAATCTTCGCTTGTTTCGGAATTCCACCAAAGGGCTCGGGCACCATGCATTCCTCCTGAACTTTCAGGACGAAACAGCACACTTTTGGAACTTGTAATTCCCTCTGCCAATTGTGAGACATAAGTGTATTCATTTCGTGGGCAAGCAATATATGAAGGTGTTTCCAGCCCTTGTATGTATTGCGCTATACTAAAATCGCCGAAAAATTCTCCCGGGCTATATGCAATAACTGCTTGAATATCATTTCTGTCCTTGGCGACTTTGAGGCATAATGATGCCGAAAACGAGCTTCCCATAAGAAAAATTTTAGCTGTGGAATCCATTGTATAAACGTATTCTATTGCAGCAAGAATATCTTTTTCACAATCCATCATAGAGATAGTATTTCCGTTCAAACGAGCACGCATAGCCGTTTCGTTGTTTACGTAATGCACTTCGTTGCCGTAACGGAGGTCAACGGCGATACAATTTATGTCAAGTTTTATAATACGAGATGCTATTGGTGTAAATTCTCCTCGGCTATAGTCGGCTTGGTGAAACATCAGCATATATTTGTTCGATTCGGCATATGTTTCATAAAAATCTGCAGTAACTTCCAAATCGTCAGATGTCTTGAACGTCAGCACACGCTGACCGTATGCTATGAAGCATACAAGAAATAGGAAAAATACACTTATGAATTTTCGCATTCTATTCACAATATCGTATCTCAAAAAAACAACCCTTTACAAAGATGAGATTTTTTTGATAAATTTTTGTCTTTTGAAGAAAAAAAATCGACGAAGGGAGTATAAAACAAAAAGAAGCACGCCAATCGACGTGCTTCTCTCATTATAAAATATGGCGTAATTCCTATTCAACGGTTCTTGGTAGTCCGTCTTTGAACAACAAGAATTCCAATGTGTGAAAACCTCGTACGCTTTGTGCAGCTTCGATTGCCTCGTCAGAGTCGCCGTCGCTCCAATTCATTTCGTTGAAGTTACCGGATTCAAGGATTTTCACAATGGCTTCTTGGTCAAGTGGCCATGAATCCATGTTGGGGTCAAGACCAAGTTCGTCAACAGGACCGAACAAAAATGCTTCGCTCATTTCCCATGGCTCGCGGGCTTCCAACCATGCATTACAAGCTTTGCTGAAGTTTGCGCTGGTACGGTCGTTATTCAATGCTGTTACAGCTGCCTGAAGTGCCGTTGCTTTTTGTTGTAAGTCGCTGTAGGTTGGCAATACCACGGCATCAACGTAGTTCGTCACTATTGGATCGAGCACTTCATCAGTATTGATTGATGCCTCGTTTTGAATGTACGACTCAAGTTCGGCAAGAACTGCGTCCAATTCGGCACAAGCGTCCATTGCATTGCTACTCTCAGTACTGTTGATGTTGTTGCGGAACGGCTGCGGAATTGCTTGAATCGCGTCGGCTGCACCAGAAATGGCGTCAACAACTTTTTTGTGCAATTCGGCGTTTTTACCCGAAATCAAGTTGTAGAGCGAGTTCTCTGCAACTTTTCCGTCGCGTGTTCCGTAGTAAGAATTGCGGATGGAATAAATGTTGTTGGTATAGTCGTCGCGTGAATGCCAGCTATACCACGATTCTACGGCATACAACGCCTCGGTTGTCTTTCCCGACTGATACAAATCGTACGGGTCACCGATTTTTGCCGTTCCTACTTCGCTGGCAATGTCGCAGCAACCTTCAAGAATTTGTTCCACGCAGTTCAATGCACTGGTATAAGTGGCTTTATGCGATTTGAACGTTGAGGCAAACGCATCACCGTCGTTGTACGAGGTTGCCCACGATTCGTACAAGGAAGTTGCGTCGGACTTCAGCAATGAAGCCGCGTTATTCATGTAATTATGCCAACTATTCGCGTTCTTCGACGAATATTCAATGTTGGCTGCTTCGACAACCTCTTCTTTTTTGTTGTCGTTTTTTTTGTCACACGATGCCGTTGCCAATACAGCCACAGCACCCAAGATTAGAACTTTTAATTTACTCTGTTTCATATCTATTTTTTTTTGTTGCAAAGGAATAGTAAGCAAGAAATGTGTACAATCCCTAAAAGTTGGGATTTGTAAAGGGTAACCCCCTATTTTTTATAAAACCAATCCACATACGCCAAGCCAACGGCAAATTCATTTTCGCTGTTGTATTGTCCCGTACCGAATACGTCATTTGTACCGATTTGACGAGTGGTATAGTCGGCTTTCACAACCAAATTTGGCAGAATGTTCCAATTCAGTCCGAATGTCCATTTGCTTACTTGACACCGGGCGTCCATTGTCTGGGAACCTTCGCCTTCCTCTTGAGGATTGTAGTATTCGTAACGTGCGAATGGCGTAATGACAGGCACGTTTTCGTTGTTGAAGAATTCATTCACGTGAATTCCACATTCAGCCCCGTAAGCAACGGCTTTCTTTGCAACAGCACCTGTTCGGGAATATGGCGACTTGTTCGACAATTTGGCATTTTTCCCCGTAATAGCTTCGGAACCGTTCAAATTGCCCATCAGTACGTTTGCTCGGGCAACCACAAATTTGCTTTTTAATTGTGCGTCGGCACTCCAAATCAGCAATGACGTGTTGTCAATGGCAGAATACGTCTGTTCCTTGTCGGAATTGGAGCCAGTGCTGTTACAATAATAGATGCTTCCGCCTATTCGTAAGTTATTGATACCTTTATAATTAATTCGTGCAACGTATGCTGGTGAGTTAAAATTGTCTTCTTCAAAAAGTCCTTGTTTTCCTCCTGCCACCCACGAATTTCGGTCGAAACCGTTGGCATTCAATCCGGCAACTATCATCGCTTCATAATCGAGGAAGGGACATTCACCAAAAAAAGAAATCCCTGTTTCGTGCCATGTGGATGGAAGAAGGGTTGTTTCGCCTTCGGGGCGTGATGTTCCGAGGAAGTTTATCGGTTCGTGGCTATAATTCGTCAGCCCTACGGGAACAATTATGTGACCAGCACGTACATTGAACGCTGGTACAATATAACGAGTAACGTGGAATTGTTCCAACGCAACTTCGCCGCCTTTTTCAATCTCAGTTTCATATTCGCCGTTCTCGGAATTTTCCAACTCAACGGCTTGTCCCGTGCCGCCAGCTTCAAATTCTATTTCGGAGCCGAGTTCCCATTTATCGTTGAATTTATAATCAAACGCAAGTACAAAACGGGGGATGGAAACTGAACTTCGGGTTGTCTTGGAATTACCGTCTTTTCCTCCATAGAAACGGTTTATGCCATAATCCATACGTTTTGCTAGCATTTCTCCATAACCGCCGAAACGGAACGATTCAAATTCATCGTTATTTGATTTCTTTTTGACTGACTCTTTTTTCACTGTGTCGGCAACGGGCTTCGTCGCCCCGCTATATGCATCCACTTGTGCCGTAGCCGAAATGGTTATGCAACAGAGTATGCAAAGTTGAATAATACCTCTATTCATATTCTTTTTTTTGTGGCAAAGGAATATGAATCAATAAAAATGTACAATCCCTAAAAATGGCGATTTATAAGTGTCGTGCTCATAAATCTGAAGCAATTGTTTTACAAATTCCTATACTCCGAATTGCTGTATTCCTTTAAACTGATGCACTCCATTTCAATCAGCCATGCGGGACGACAGACGGGAGCGAGAACAATCACCTTGGGTGTTTCGGGGAAACGTTCGTCGTACATTGCTTTTACCAACGCATAGTCGGCAATGTCGCGGAGATAGACAATCATTTGGGCAATGTCGTCCATCGTGTGACCTTTTTCTTCCAAAAGTTTGCCCACGTTTTCCCACATTCGAAGTGTTTGATTGCGTATATCGCCCACATGAACCACGTTTCCTTTGTTGTCGATACTTGCTGTGCCGCTGATAAACAATTGCCGACGGTCGCCATATTCCATACACACGCCACGTTCGAATGTTACACCGTATTCGTACGTGGGATTAAGGTGCGTCGGGGCATAGAGATAGGTCATTTGCTCTTTTTTGATGCCTTTCACTGCATACGCATCAAGAAGAACCTTCACCGTGCCTTCGGCGTGCGAGCCCTGAATGCCTGTACTGGCAATGTAGTGTGTGTCCTGCGTTAGACCGACTTGCTCAAAATTATCGCGTCGTCCACGCACCACGCCAGCATAGTTGGTATCGACATCGCGGACGAAAAACCACGTGTGGACGCAGTTGTCGGCAATGTTGCATTTATGTGAATTTAAGTCTTCCTCGTAGCCCTCCAACAAATAGCGGGTTTGTTGCTCTGAATTCCCGCCCGAAGTGTGGCGGTATGCTGTCCAATAGTGAGTTATGTCGTTGTGTTTGTACGAAAATGTGCCGTTTCCGTTGCGTTGCGGAACGGGAATGCCTTCTTGCAAATAAATCCATAAGGCGACTTTTGTGCCGTCGAGTGGTGGCTGTTGCACAATAGAAACCGCGCAGGGCGAAAAGTTCGACAACATTTCTTCGACCATTGCCGTCTGATTCGACGCGTCGCTCAAAAAATACCGCTTCATCACGGCTCTTGCACGGTTTTCCCACAACGAATCTTCCATTGCCGCCAAAGCGTTGTGGAGCGATTCCAGTTGCTCACGAAACGACATTCCGTGTTTTGTTGTGTGCAACATAACGTTGTGCTCCGCAATTCCATTTTGTGGGTTGAATGTTGAAACCTCGGCAACGGCGCCAAATTCGGGGTAGGAGTATGAGTTATAATCCATGTTTATACTTTCAGTTTAGAAATCCACTATGGTTTGGCTGACTCACTGCCACCAAACACATTTCTCCGCCAAAAGTATAAACAGTCATTGACTGCGGAAATCCCTAAAAATGGGTATTCTAACGAGAGGAAATCGTCAAAAAAGGTTTTTTATTTTTCCAACTCTTTCCAAGCCAGTGCGCTTGCTCCGAGAACTGCGGCGTTTTTGTCCATCAATCCG
The DNA here is from genome assembly GCA_017642535.1 of Bacteroidales bacterium. Lineage (GTDB taxonomy): Bacteria > Bacteroidota > Bacteroidia > Bacteroidales > UBA1715 > UBA1715. Next base: position 93,955 of record JAGCOW010000042.1, read on the forward strand.
CTGAGTTTTATATCTATCTTATTCTTGAAAATTGGCAACAGATATTCTTCCATTGACGCTTTTGTCGGCTTAATAATAGCATCGCCTGCTTTTGCAGGACCACCGAACAAAAAGATGGTAGATGGACTTGTGTGACATACCACGTCGGCCAATTTCATCCCAAGAATTTTTCCTGTGTAATCGAAACATTCTTTTGCAAGTTCGTCGCCTTGCTGATATGCTTTGAAAACATCGTACGAAGTCAGTTTACTGTTAGGTATATCGCGAAGTTGCGACGGTTTGCGTGAATTACAAAGCATTTCCGTCATTGTGCGGACAATTCCCGTAGCCGAAGCGTAGGTTTCCAAGCAACCTTTCTTGCCACATCCGCACTGTCGGCCATCCATAAACACTGTGGTATGACCAACCTCACCTGCAAATCCGTCGTGACCGTAAACTAAATCACCGTTCACCACAATACCGCTTCCCAATCCTGTTCCCAATGTAATGACTACAAAATCTTTCATGCCCTTTGCCGCACCGAAAATCATTTCTCCCATAGCGGCAGCGTTTGCATCGTTGGTAATCGCAATTTTCACATTCGGAAAATATTCGCCCATCATTTTGCAGAAATGCACCGTGCCTTTCCAACTCAGATTCGGAGCTTCCTCTATCGTGCCTCTGTGATAATTTGCATTCGGAGCACCCACGCCGATTCCCTTCAGCTCACAATCGGAATGGTTTTGTAACTCTTTCTGTATCAACGAACAAAGATTCTTCATATACGGCTCGATTTCCGTATATTCTTTCGTTGGTATGCTCGTCTCGAACAAACAATTTCCGTCTCTGTCAACAAAACCAATGGCTGTGTTCGTTCCGCCAATATCTATTCCGACTGTAATTTGTTTCATTTTTTTAAATTTTTACAAAAATACAGTTTTTAGAAAAAATCGACAGTCTCAATCCATATTTTTCTTGAAAGAAAATATACATTTACCTTTCCATTTTTAACAAAATTTTTCAATCTTTGTAGAGATTAAAAAGTATATAAGAAAACAAAAATTACTATGGATTTAAAAGGATCAAAAACAGAAAAGAATCTCCAAGCGGCATTCGCTGGGGAGTCACAGGCACGAAACAAATATACGTACTACGCTTCGAAAGCAAAGAAAGACGGATTTGTTCAGATTGCTAACATTTTCGAAGAAACGGCAAACAACGAGAAAGAACACGCAAAAATTTGGTTCAAACTTTTGCACGACGGCAAAGTTCCTGGCACTATCGAAAACTTGAAAGATGCTGCCGCTGGCGAAAACTACGAATGGACCGATATGTACGCAACTTTTGCGAAAGAAGCTCGTGAGGAAGGTTTCGACAAAATTGCAGACTTGTTCGAAGGCGTGGCAAAAATCGAAAAAGAACACGAAGAGCGATACAAAAAACTCTTGGAAAACATTGAAGGCGGTCTTGTATTCTCGAAAGACAAAGATATGATTTGGCAATGCTCAAACTGCGGTCACATCGTAATTGGTAAAAAAGCACCAGATGTTTGTCCTGTTTGCGATCACCCACAAGCATATTTCCAAGTAAAAGCAGAAAATTATTAATAACGAAAAATAAAATTATACCTATGTCAAAAAAATTCATTTGCCCTATATGCGGCTTTGTTCATGAAGGAGAAGAGGCGCCAGAACGTTGCCCACAGTGTAAACAAATAGTAACGTGGAAAGTTGTCGATGAATCGGCAGCATTGAAGTTCGTTACGGAACACGTCATTGGTATTGCAAAAGACTGCGATGCAGAAATGAAAAAAGACTTGAATGCTCACTTTATGGGTGAATGTTCGGAAGTGGGAATGTATCTTGCAATGAGCCGCCAAGCCGACCGCGAAGGTTATCCCGAAATTGCCGAAGCATTCAAACGTTATGCATTCGAAGAAGCAGAACATGCCGCAAAATTCGCTGAATTGCTCGGTGAAGTTGTGTGGGACACGAAGACAAACCTTGAAAAACGTATGATGGCCGAAGCTGGCGCCTGCGAAGACAAAATGCGCATTGCTAAAAATGCAAAAGCACAAAATCTCGACGCAATCCACGACACCGTTCACGAAATGGCAAAAGATGAAGCCCGTCACGGACAAGGATTCGAAGGGTTGTATAAACGTTATTTCAAGAAATAATTTAACGTAGAGACGCGCCATGGCACGTCTCTACAAATGTAAAAAAAACTATTGCCAGTAGAGACGTCACAATGGGGCGTCTCTACAATTATATCATTGAAATCATGAAAAAAATTGTCGTTTTAACTGGTGCTGGAATCAGCGTGGAATCAGGGATAAAGGCATTTCGTTCGGAGGACGGATTGTGGGAAAACCATCGTGTAGAAGATGTTGCCACACATAGTGCATGGTTCAGAAATCCTCAACTTATTCTTGATTTCTATAACACGATGAGGGCTCAACTTGAGTCGAAGCAACCGAATCGTGCACATATTTGTTTGGCAGAGAAAGAAAAGGATTACGAAATAGTTGTTGTAACTCAGAATGTTGACAATTTGCACGAGAGAGCAGGCAGTACACATGTGATTCATCTGCATGGTGAACTTACCAAAGCATGTAGTTCCAGCAACGAAATCGACGAATATTGTTTTGTCGATATTGGCTACAAACCAATAAAAATGGGCGACAAGGCAAAGGACGGCTCGCAACTTCGTCCGCAAATCGTGTTTTTCGAGGAGGCGGTTCCCAACATAGAACCAGCAGCGAGACAGGTTGAAACGGCTGACATAATGATAATCATTGGTACTTCAATGCAAGTGTATCCCGCCGCCGGACTTATCCGTTATGCCAAGCGTGATACGCCAATCTTTTTCGTTGACCCAAAACCGCAAGTGCAGTCACAACCGAACCTGACTATAATTGCCGAACCCGCATCAACAGGTGTTGACAAGGCATTTGAGTTGATAGACAAATTATAGATTACTTGCCAAGTATTGTTTCATACACGGAATGATACGCTTCCACACCTTTTTCAAGAGAATAATATTTCTCGGCAACGGCGTGCAAAGCGGTAGAATCCACGTTGGTAGTTGCAAGCATTTGCTCTGCAATCGACTCGTATTCCGCTTGCGTATAATCCGTAACCAAAAATCCTTGTGGACAATCCTTCATAATGCTATCGACATCGCCAACGCTGGCGTTGCAGACCAATGGAATGCCAACCGACAGCAATTCTCCCATTTTTGTAGGTGACGACGCCTTTTTTGAATATACTGGCTTGATAAAAAATAAAGACCAATTCGAAAGCGAAATATACGCAGGAACATCTTCCCTGTTTGCCTTCACCACACGCAATGCGTCGCGGGGAATATCCTTGCGAATAGCCATAGAGTCAAGTTTGTCGGGATTGTCGGGTGTGATGCAGAGAAAAACGGCATTATGATTTTTTTCATACACCACTTTGAAGAAATCAAACATTTCCTCGGTCATATACCACGTTCCAAACGATCCTAAATAACTCAGTACAAAGTTGTTATCACTAATTTGTAATGATTTTCTTAAAGATGCCGCTTTTTTGTCGTTCCGAGTAAACAAACGTAAATCGGCACAGCAAGGAATCACCGAAATGGGATTCTTATGAATCTGGTATGCTTTCCACGAACGAATCTCATTTGCTCCGTTTTCGGTGAGACTAATGATTGCCGAGGCATTTTCTATGAACGTTTTTTCTACGTTCTTAAAATATTGATATACCTTTCGATACACGAACTTCGACGTGTTCCAAATGCCTCCTTCCACACGCTCGTCGGCCCAAAAACCGCGCATGTCGAAAATCCAAGGGATACCAAATTTTTTCTGGCAATAGCAACCCACGTGTGCGCTAATGTAACTTCGGCAATGTAATAATTGTATGTTATTCTCCTGATTACGAATGAGTTTCACTGCCTCATTCTGCATTTTGTGCAAATCATACACGGTGGAAATCACTGCTGGTTTAGCAGTATATGAAATAGGATGCCACGCGATTCCCGATTTTTGAAGCAAGCGGGAAATATGTGCTTTTCGTTTTTCATACAACTGTGGTTTTTCGCAACTGAGAATATGAATGGCATAACCGAATTTAGCCAATCCTTCCAAATACGGAATCACTTGCGACTGACCAAGATTGTCGGTCATTCCGTCATACGAAATGTAAAGAATACCATTTTGTTGTGCCATATCATTTTGCTTACACAAATGTAGTGTTTTCTTGGAGCATAGAAACAAAAAAAGGGAACAAATTACTGTTCCCTTTCGTGGAGAGGGGCGGGATCGAACCGCCGACGCCAGGATTTTCAGTCCTGTGCTCTACCGACTGAGCTACCACTCCGATTTGGTGTGGCAAAAGTAATCATATTTTTTTATTCTCAAAATAATTCGGGGAATTTTATTCTTCAAGCCCCATTATTTTCTTAAAGTTCTCTTTGTAAGTAAGTCCGATAGGAATCTCTTTTTCGCCTATCAGCAGCGCCCCAGATTTTATAGTATCTATTTTCTTTTTTGATACTATAAAGGATTTATGCACGCGAATAAAATCGTTGGGAGGAAGTTTTGTCATTATGCCCTTAATGTTGGTGAGAGTAACAATACGTTTGTCGGTCGTAACAATTTTTACATAATCTTTCAATCCTTCTATATAAAGTATGTCGTTGAGCATAATCTTTATATCTTGATAATCAGCACGTACAAAAATATGACTTGTAGTATTAGTTGATGTTTCGGTAAGTTTTCGCAACAACATCTTGTCCTTGATTTTTTCCACAGCGACACTGAATCGTTTGGGAGAGATTGGTTTCATCAGGTAATCCACGGCGCCAACGTTGAAGCCCTCAACAGCATATTGATTATAGGCGGTAGTGAACACTACCAATGGCGGATTCTTTAGCGTCTTCAGCAACTGCATCCCCGACATACCAGGCATAAGAACATCGAGAAACAACACATCGACCGCTTCCTTGCCAAGTAACACAATAACTTCTTCCGCACTCTTACACACTCCTACCAGTTGAAGTTCCTCACTGTGAGACACATATAATTCCATAACCTCACGAGCCAATGGCTCATCATCTACTATCACACACCGTATCATACGTTTATTTTTAATGTTACACTGTACAACGATTCCGTTTCAGAGATTTGAAGCGAATGCTTTGTACCATATATTATTTGAAGCCGCGACTTCACATTCTGAATACCTATTCCGTGTACCGAATCTTTTGACGAATTTTCCCTCTTAAACACTTCATTCTGAATGTGAAAGACTATTTCATTTAAGTTTACACCAATGTTAATGGATATATTTACGTTTCCTTCGTCATTCTTTCCATGTTTGAACGCATTTTCAACAAAAGGAATCAATATCATCGGTGCAATTTTTATTTTCTCTTTTGTCGTCCAATTTTCCTCGAAATTCACAACGCTCTCAGACGACAGACGAAGTTTTTGTGTGTTCACATAATCGTGAAGATATTTAATCTCATTCTCAATATCCACGTAATCCTTGACACTATCGTAAGTGCTGTAACGAAGAAGGTCGGACAACGTGAGGATGGCATTGGGCAAATCGTCGGACTTCTTCAATGCCAGCGAATAAAGACTATTCATAGCATTGAAAAGAAAATGCGGACTAAGTTGCGATTTCAGAAGTTGCAAATTGGATTCGGCATGCCGCTCCTCCAACTCTTGCATTAACCGCTCTCGTTTTACTCCCTGAATCGAGTAACTGAGTACGCCACTTGCCGCTAGTGATACGAAGAAAAGAATGAATCGAACCACTATCTTTGTCTTCCCTTGTATAAAGACAGTTGACGGATTCGTGGAATGTACCATATCCATCAACCTCTCTTGAAGTGGAGCCAAAAGCCAGAAAATGAAAAAAAACAATACACCTAACGCAAGCAACATTAAAAAATAAGCCCCGTAACGTCCCCTAGCAAAAAGAACGGGAAGAACCACTTCCAAGTGAAGGTAAAAGATGATTATCGGAGCCACATAAAGCGTGGTATGAAAACAAAAAAGACTCAAACTAAACGCATTTATAACGAATAGATGAGGTACAACTATCAAAACACACCACGACACGAGGTGTATCAGTATATTTTTTGCTTCTTTCTGCATTGTCTCAATTGAATTTCAAAGGTAGCGAATCCCCCAAAATGAGTTTTTTTTCTATACCAAATAGTAAATTTCATAGACGAAAAACGATATTGCACACTGTACGAACGGAATTTCTTTTTTTTAATGTTTTTCTAGGTTAAAAAATCAATATCTTTGCAAATATATTGAAACTCATTTCAAATGGATTGCAAAGCAGAATTTGAAAAATCAAGCGAAAAGGCGATAATGGTCGTGGGCGACATTATGCTCGACTCCTACATTTGGGGCAGCGTTGACCGTATTTCGCCCGAAGCGCCCGTGCCGGTGGTGTCGGTTGAAACGACAGAGGACCGTCTTGGTGGTGCGGCAAATGTGGTGAAAAACATTGCCTCGCTTGGCATGAAACCTATCCTGTGCAGCGTGGTTGGCAACGATGAGGCAGGTCACAAGTTTTTCGACATTCTTAAACGTCGGAATATCTCGTCAAATTATTGTGTGGTTGCCGACGAACGAAAAACCACGGTGAAAACACGTGTAATTTGTGGCAAACAACAAATGCTCCGCGTTGATACGGAACAAACCGACGTGATTGGCGAAGAGATATTCAAAAAGTTGCAAACTTGCATTCGCACTGCGATTTCAGAACAAAAAATATCCGCTATCATCTTGCAGGATTACGACAAAGGGGTGTTTTCCAAAGAATTGATAGATTTTGTGGTTGCCGAAGCGAAAAAACAGAGCATTCCCGTCTTGGTTGACCCGAAAAAACGGAATTTCAATAATTTCAAAAATGTGTCGTTGTTTAAGCCGAACTTCAAGGAATTTACCGAAGGTATCGGAAAATCGTGCCGCAAAGACGACAGCGAATCGTTGTTCGCTTTGGCAAAAGAATTTATGACGGCACAAAACATTGATACAATGATGGTTACGCTTTCGGAACATGGAATTTTCATTGCCGACAAAAACCGCTATGTAAAACTGCCGACGCAAGTTCGCCACGTTGCCGATGTTTCTGGAGCTGGCGATACGGTAATTAGCACTGCGGCAGTATGTTACGTGCTCGGATTCCCGATGGAGGAAGTTGCGCGCATTTCGAACATCGCGGGTGGAATCGTGTGCGAACAACCAGGTGTGGTTACCATTGAAAAAGATCAATTGTTGAAACACATATAAATAATAGAGTTAAGAATTAAAAATTAAGAGTTATGGATGGCGAAGCGTGACGAAGCCACCAAAAACAAAATTAAAACATATAAAATGGCTGCAATTTCAATTTTAGTTGTTGACGATGAACGTGCGATTCGCAATTCGCTCAAAGAAATTCTTGAATATGAGAACTATAAGGTGGAAGTTGCCGAAAACGGTGCCGACGGTCTTTCCAAAGTTCAAAACGGGAAATTCGACCTCATCTTTTCCGACATAAAAATGCCCGAAATGGACGGTATTGCCTTCCTTGAAGCAGTTTTGAAAGAACGTGGCGATGTGCCTGTCATTATGATGTCGGGGCATGCTGAAATTGATACGGCGGTGAAATCCATCAAATTAGGCGCTTACGATTTCATTTCCAAACCATTGGATATGAATAGAATCCTCGTTACAGTACGTAATGCGTTGGATAAGAAGAACTTGGTTCAGGAAACGGCTATTCTTAAAAAGAAAGTCGGTTCAAAATATCAGATGATTGGTAATTCTGAGCCATTGCAGAAAATTCAGGAAATCATTGGCAAAGTTGCTCCAACCGACGCCCGTGTGCTGATTACCGGCCCGAACGGTTCTGGTAAAGAATTGGTTGCACGTGCGCTTCACGACCAAAGCAATCGAAAAAATGCACCATTTGTTGAAGTAAACTGTGCGGCAATTCCTTCGGAACTTATTGAGAGTGAACTATTTGGGCACGAAAAAGGTTCGTTCACCTCGGCAATAAAAACACGTATCGGTAAATTCGAGCAAGCCGACGGTGGCACGTTGTTCCTTGACGAAATCGGCGATATGAGCTTGTCGGCACAAGCAAAGGTGCTTCGTGCCTTGCAAGAACAAAAAATTACTCGTGTAGGCAGCGACAAAGATATTTCGGTTGACGTGCGTGTGCTTGCCGCTACCAACAAGAATATGAAGGAGGAAATAGAAGCGAAACGTTTCCGTGAAGATTTGTATCACCGTTTGAGCGTGATTCTCATAAAAGTGCCGTCGCTTGCCGAGCGAATCGACGACATTCCGCTGCTTGCCGAACATTTTGTAAACGAGTCGTGCAAGGAAATGGGTGTTCCGAAAAAGGAAATTTCCGCCGATGCCGTAAAAAAATTACAAACCTATCCGTGGACGGGAAACATTCGTGAATTCCGCAACGTGATTGAACGCTTGGTAATTCTAAGCGGAAAAACCATCGAGGCCTCCGACGTGGAACTTTACACGCAACCGTTGGGATAAGATTAAAGATTTAGTCGCATTGTCTATTCTATCCCTTTATTTATCCAATCTTCGATTAGTTGAAGATTTTTGTAGTCAAGAATCATATTGGAGTGGTCGAACGACAGGACGCTATAAATGCTGTTTTGCAGGCATAAAAAAGGGACTCCCTTATGGAAATCCCTAAAACTTGGTATTCTCACGAGTGGAAATCGTCAAAAAAAGATTGGAGGAAAAGAATTTCAATCTTGTCGGAATGTGTAAATTTTTGATAGATTCCGACAGAATCAAAGCACAATATGTTAAAATATGAGTTTTTTCCTCAATTTAATACACGACATTGAATTTTATTTTTATATTTGCATAAAAAACAGACAAGTAAATATTTAAGGTAAGTAGTTATGTTGCTTGAATTTACGGTAGGAAATTATCGCTCCTTTTATGAAAAAAAGACATTTTCAATGTTGGCACAAGGACTAAGCGAAGAAGCAAAAGACAATGTGACAAGTTTGTTATCATACGACATTCTTAAAACAATGGCCGTATATGGAGCGAACTCCAGTGGTAAGTCAAACTTGATTAATGCCATTCAAACTATGAAATCATGTGTACTTTCTTCGGTAAAACTCAATCCCAATGATTCCCTGTATTACGAGCCATTTTTGCTTGTAAAAGACAATAACAAGCCCACTTTGTTTGAGATGACTTTTTTGAAGAATGATTTTTGTTACCGTTATGGGTTCTCATATACGCAAAATACAATTGTTGACGAGTGGTTGTGTCGTCGGACGACTAAACGTTCAAAAGAGCAAGCTCTTTTTATTCGCAATAGTGAAGGTATCGCTTTCGAGGATAACAAGTTCCCTGAAGGCATCGGATTAGAATCGAAAGTAAACGATAATCGTTTGTTCTTATCGCTGTGCGCACAACTGGGCGGTGAGGTTTCAAATAAAGTTATTTCGTGGTTTGAATCCGATTTTAACGTTGTATCGGGACTAAATAACCAAGAATATCGTAGTTTCTCAAAAAAACTTTTTCATCAAAAAAAAGATGCGAGCAACGAGGCAATGACTTTGTTCAAGAAACTTCAATTAGGATTTGGTGAAATATCAACGTATGAAAAAAAATTAAAACTTCCAGAAGATACTCCGAAAGATCTTGTATCATTTTTCACAAAAATTGTAGCAGAAAAAGACATTGAAATTGAATCTGTTCATCTGTTGTATGACAAAAACGGAAAAAAATGTGGCACGATAAAATTCCCCTTTGATGACAAGGAATCTTCGGGTACAAGAAAACTTTTTGATATGTCGGGACCTATATTCGACGCATTGGAAAAAGGTTTGGTTTTAGTAATTGATGAATTGGATGCAAAAATGCACCCGTTGATTTCACAGGAAATCATTCGTCTGTTTAATAATCCTAAAACAAATCCGAAAAATGCTCAACTGATTTTCACCACACATGACACTCATTTGTTGTCAACAAAAATGTTGAGACGTGACCAAATTTGGTTTACCGAAAAAAACAATGCGGAGCAAACCGATTTATATTGTTTGACAGACATTGTATTGCCAGATGGTACAAAACCGAGAAACGATGCCAATTATGAGAAAAACTATATTGCTGGACGATATGGTGCAATCCCATATATTGTAAACGATTAAAAAGCCTGAAATATGCCAGCAAATAGAATAAAGTTGGAGCCCGCACTTGAGCGCCGTTATGCAAGACAAGCACAAAAACGCAAACAACGCCAGATTGTGTGTAAAATTCTTATTGTATGCGAGGGAACAAAAACAGAGCCAAATTATTTCAATGCATTTCTCTCATACAATCAAGGTACCGTGGTTTACGACATTGACGTGAAAGGCTTGGGTGATAACACTCTAAATGTGGTTGACAAAGCAATTGAACTAAAAAACAAAGGCGAATACGACCGTGTATGGGCGGTTTTTGACAAAGATTCATTCTCCAACGATAAGTTTAATAGTGCTATTATAAAAGCTGAAAGTAACAATGTCTGTTGTGCATGGAGCAATGAGGCATTTGAATTATGGTATCTTTATCATTTTGTTAATAGGACAACAGGAATGAATAGAGAGGAGTACAAAGTTGCCATTTCTAACGCTGTTAATAATTCACCAAAGTACAAGTTGAAGAAAATGTATGTATATGATAAGGGGGCTAAAGACAACTACCGTATTATGACAACATATGGTTCAATGGAAAACGCAATAAAGTTTGCAGAAGCAAAAAGTATGGAATATACGGATAAACGGTATGCCACGCATAATCCATGTACTATGGTATTCAAATTAGTGCGACAACTGATTGGAAAAGACGAAGAGTTGAATGAGGAACTGAAAAAGAAAGTGGAACATAGGTAACTGCACCCCAACCTATGGGACCGTCAACGGAAACCATTGTGGGGCGTATGTTCTTTGAAATTTCTTTTACCGTTGTTCCCACTATTCTGCTTCCGATACGTTCCGTAACACGCAATAAAACCGTTCCCGTACCCTCTGTAAAGCGAACAATTACGCCAGTGCCTGTTGCAGTATTTGATGTAATGAAATCCGCTCCGCCCTCAATGCTCCACTCATACGTAGAGTGAGCACCAGGTCTTAAAATCCCGTATGGCAGATAATCAACCGACGAGGAAGATTCCCTGCAATCTATCGACGAACCTGTTATTTCGAGGTTTTGGGCATACGAACCGAGCACCGCCAAAAGTAGTGCGATGATTGTTATTCCTATTTTATTTTTATACCTCATAGTTTTTATTTTTTATTGTAGGGGTAAATAATCATTTGTCCCTACATTGTTATTGAACGATAACCTTCTTAACTTGTTGATTGCAATGCACAAAATACGTACCCGACGGCAAAGAAGCATTGGTTTGCACTTTTTGCCCTGCTACGTTGTATATTGCATAATCATCACAATTACATTCTATTTTTCCATTTAGTACACGGATTTGAATATCATCCGAAGAAACAGCGTCTATAGCACTACCACCGTTGTTTACTATAAATTCTTGACTCTGAACTATCTCATAGACCTCTTCATCCTCTGGGATTACTTTTATGACATAGTTTGCTTCTATGCCTTTAGGTAATGTTATAACAAAAGGTTCTCCCGATTTTATTTCTATGTTCTCACTTACCACGATAGAAGCACCATTTACTTGTTCTACTAAAACCTTTGCGGTATAGTTTTGATTTTCTGCATTGCTTATGGAGCATTGGATTGTGCCGTTTTCTTGTTTTTCAAAAGACGATTCAGATGTTTTTATTTTGTGAATACCTTTGTACACTCGAAGATATCGTTCTTTTTCGCAAGCATATATAACATTAGGGTTATTCGATTTTGCAAGTAATTCAGCATTGGGGGATAGAAAAGGAACACCTTCCCATGTTTCCCCATTATCATAACTAATTCTTGCTGTATCATTTAAATAAAGAATGTTTTCTGATAATTTTGGTAAGAATAGTATTCCATTTCCATAGTCAATAATTTTTTGATAGTAATTTGCAGAATGTGTATTATTGGGATTATCAACCATTGGGTCTGCAACCTTTTTGAAAGTTAAATCCTTTTCACACGTATAAATATAGCCATACCACCAATCTGTTAATATCCAACGGTCATTATAAAATTCTATATTTATACGTGGCATATTCCCTTTTATATCCGAATCTGTTACTACAGAAAATGTCATTGTGCTTTTCTCCGGGTCTATGTTTGCCACTAATATAGTCTTTGAATTATCGCTTTGAAACAGCCCAAGATTTTCATTAGCAAAAGCACCATTTAAGGTTCCACCATATTCATAGTATGTCCATGTTGTATTTTGGACTCTTTTCCATGTGTCACCTCCATTTTGAGTTTGATATAATTCTGTATCATCGTACACATATCCAAATTTATCTGAAAAAAATCGAAGGTGTTTATATTTAGAGCCATAAATATCCATTTTTTTCCCTTTCCAAGATTCACCACCATCGTAAGATATAAATAAACTATCATTACCTGTCATAAAAATAATGTCATCTGAAAATATTTGCATTTCACATAATGTAGTGTTAAAATCCTTGTATGTCCATGTATTGCCACCATCCATAGTATGGAATAACCTACCTTTTTTAGCCCCAATGACAAATATTTCTTGTGAGGACTTAACATACAAGGCTTTACCATCCATAGTACCGTTATATACATATTTTGACACATTTTCATTCATAGTCGCCAACACAGCATCAACAGGTGGGGTGTAATGGTCTTGGGTGTTTTGCCATATACGCATACTATCTGTAGAAACGATATTCTTATTATTTGAAGAATATCCATCTTGCACTGATGCAAACACTTTTCCTTCGCCAAGGTCATACATAAAAATAGGTTCATCATAGTATGTCATCCCAGAACTTTTACTATTAAACAAATTTATTATTCTACAACCTTCCAATGTCGTATTACAACTGCTTCGTACAGTTAATAAAAGTTGTCCGTTGTTGAACTGAAAAAGGAATTGTGGTGTAATATCCAAACTATTTTTTTCCCAAGTCACACCTCCGTCTTTTGTTACACAATATCCATATCTTGTAAACATATAGCCATAATTTTCGTTTACAAATGCGATAAAACTCTTCGAAGAAGATGTCACAGATTGAGTTAATACATTATCTGTGAGTTTTTGCCATCGTTCCCCCGAATTAAAACTTGAATAGATATATAATTCCTTTTCACTGTTATTAAAAAACACAGCGAAAACAGTTTTTTCATCTCTCCAAGTCATATCTAACATTTTATAGTTATCTCCAATAGGAATATCCGATTTATTCCATATATGACCACCATCGGTAGTGAATAAAAGCACATTTTTCTCTTTATTATCCTCTATATATGATGAGTGAAAGACACCATGCAAAGAATCCGAAGAGAAACTGAATTTTGATGTTTGAACATTATGCATTGCTTTTTGGGTAAAGATATTTTCGTCTATGTCAAACGCATCGTAAACAGGTATCCACGTTTTCCCTGTATCAATAGTTTCCGCAAGCATTCCCTCTTCTGTTGCAATAACTATATGTCCATTTTTGGTATGAGCAGTTAAAAATGTTGTTGTACGAACAGAACTACCTAATCTCATAGATTTATTAGTAATTTCTCGCCACTCGTACTCAAATGGTTGTGAGTAGAGATAACACGATGTTATTATCGTGAAGAATAAAACAATAATCTTCTTCATTGCATTAATTATTTGGGTTACTTTGACAATTTGTTTGCTCTAATATCAGTTCTGCCAACCTGTCAATGTCGACATTATTGACAACGCCGTCTTTATTTATATCGGCATTATCAAGAAAACAACTATTAAGCGTATAGGTTGTTTCGCCACAATTAGTCTGAATTGTTATCGTAAACCCTCCATCAGAAGAAGGTTGTAATGTTGCGCCCTCTTGTACATATCCTTTCAGAGCGTCTAAATCTTCCAAAGAATAACCGGGCTTACCATCTATTACAACCAAATCACCATCTTCGCACGTTGTGGTATCACAATTTTCCACCTCAAAGGTAATGCTTGCGGTAAGAGAGTCACATTGATTTGCTACGGTATATTGATATTCATACGTTCCACACTTACCGTCATTCGGCTCGCTTATTTTAGTCAATGTGCCTTCTACATCACTTATTGGGTGAATTATCTGTTCTCCCATTGTATTCCAATCGGAATATTGGATTTTTGGCTTAAAATCTATAGAAAAGTCTTTCTGTGAATAGGTAGTTTTCTGCAACATAATTTTTCTTGTTAAAATTCTTGTTTCAAAAATACGTAATACGAATGAAAAAAGAAAAAAAATCAGGAGAAAATTATGTAAGTGTATAAAAGACACTATTTTAACAAACTGAATATCAGTAAAATTTATTTAAAGTTTTTGTAGATATAATTGAATACCCCCCAAGAAGAATCAGAAAATTCACAAGATTAGCAAAAATGTTTTGAAAATAAAAAGTCTTAGGTTATCGAGAAAATCTCAATAGGTGTTTGTGGAGTTACACAAAAAAAATCGGCAATTCGCCACAATTTTATTCTATCCCTTTATTTATCCAATCTTCGATTAACTGAAGATTTTTGTAGTCAAGTATCATGTTGGAGTGGTCGAACGATAGGGTGCCATCGGTGCCAGTAACGACCTTGTACATAAAACTGTTTGCCGCATCGCCGGGGACAACACGCACGGAGCCGTCGGTCGCCTTTGACGAAGCCACGTTAACCAATGCGTCGTAACTATTTCCTTCGGTGAGATACAAACCAGCCGCGGCAGATTTTCCTCCGCCATGACACGCCGCACACGTTGGCGTGAATATCGCATTTTGTATGGCGTTGAACATATCGGCACGGATTGCGCCTGCCTCCAAAACTATCTCATCGCTGTTGTCGGCTGAAATATCGCTTTTGTAGAATGTAGCCACACGTTCACGAAGACGATTTATCACGCAGATTTCTATAGTCTTCACCGAACTGCCAATACCTCTTAACACAATTGTGTCGGCACCTACGGAAATGTTCTTTGATATGTCGGCATATTTGTTGTCGCCGAAACCGGCAACCACCACATTGTAACCCGACGACCAATTTTCAATGCCCGAAACCGAGGTGACCACAGTGACAGTCCGTCCCGTATTTTCCACCTTGAGGTCTTCAATTATATCACCGTCGTCGCAGGCAGAAAGGGCTAAAAGACTTATAATCAATATCTTCTTCATAAATCCTTTTTTTGCAGTCAGGAGACGCACGACCGTGCGTCTCTACAAATCCAAATTCTTAATTTTCATTTTTAATTCTTAATTCAAAACGTGTATTGTAACATTACCGTCGCGCTGTGGACAGTCATTCCCAAATCGTCGTTGTCGCGGTCGATTTGTGTTTCGTGTCCCGTGCGGCCAGTGTATTGGTACATTGCCTGCAATTTCAGGTTGCAACCCGGCATAAAATAATTAAATCCGATTGCTGGCATATTCAGCATTCCTTTGGTGTCCAGTCCGTTACGTTCATAAAGGTCATAACGCAATGCCGCCTGCAGTTTGTTGGTCACGAAATAACCTGCCTGTGCGTAACCGCCGATGAAATTATACATTTCGCTGATTTTCTGGCGTTCCGTAAAGCCAATGTGCATAAAGTAACATTCGGTTGCCAGATACAATTTATGGTACAAGTACGCGAATTCAAAACCGGCACGGAAATCGTTGGTGCTTTCGTTCTCACTCTCAACGTTCAGCGACGACGAAACGCCAATCATCCATTTGTTTTCGTCAAGACGGTTTGCAGAACCTTGAATCATAGGCATGGCTCCTTTGGGCGAGAATGTGATTCGTCCTGCATACAATAACGACGGAATATGCCAATCGTCGCTGAATGTCCGTCCTGCCGCATTCGTGCCTATTCCCGTTCCGTTGAAGACGCCCAATTCGTAACCGAATTTGCCAGCAATGGAGCCGTGCATTTCCGCACCCAAGTCAAAACCCAATCCTATGCTTGGCGTGACGGCGTTCAACGCATACGGCAGAATCACTGTGGCTGTCAGCGAGTTTGGAAGCACGGGAAGCAATGTTTCGCCCAACGTGGTGAGATATGCGTGGGTGAATGGTGTTTTAAACTTTCCTATGCGAAACGCAATGTTCTTTTTCGTTTGAACGTCGAACCACGCTTGTTGGAGCAGTGCTCCGCCACTCGAAGCCGCATTTATCGACAAGTTGAAGGTGACTTTTCCGAACGCTTTCCCCGTGAAACCAAGCACGGCATAAGGAACGGCAAAGCCGCTGTTTGCCACGTTGTCCTGATTGTACGCCTTGTCAAGACCTTCGTCATCGTAATAATTGAATTTTGCACACGTCTGCACCAACATAAATGGTTTGAACACGAAATCGCCAGTGCCGCTGCTGATTTTCAGACCTGTCTTTCCACTCATCGAAACTATGCCGTTTTCAAAATCATCGTCGTGAGTCGTTGCTTGTGCATTAGATTCCTGATTTTCCTGTGCCAATCCAAACAACGGCAACAGAGCCATAACAAAACAAAATATCTTTTTCATCTTTTTTACAATTAACACTCTTTTATTTCTTAATTTTTACTTGTAATTCGTAATTCTATAACGAGTTAAGGAACGCCACCAAAGCCGTTCTGTCGTTTTTGTTCATATTTTTGAATAGATTTTTCGACGCTTCGCCCTCGCCGCCGTGCCACATAATGGCTTCAACGAAATTCCGTGCCCGTCCGTCGTGCAAAAAGTAGGTATGACCATTGACTTTCTCCTGCAAACCGACACCCCATAATGGAGTCGTGCGCCATTCGTTGCCTCTTGCCAACCCGCTCACAAAATTGTCGTTCAAGCCAACGCCCATAATTTCCGAGCCCATATCGTGGAGCAAGAAGTCGGAATACGGATGAATTGTCTGATTCCCGAGCCACGGCAGACGTGTTCCGTTCAGCAGAACCGAACCACCCACCTTGGTGTGAAGCGTGGTCACGTGGCAAAGATGGCATTTTGCCTGATAAAACATTTGTTCTCCTCGTTTAACAATGGAATCGTTCACGTTTCTTCGTGCCGGCACGCCAAGCGACTGCATATACAAATCAACGTCTTCCATATCTTGGGTTGATACATCTAACTGATTGTATGATAGACCCATAGCACTTCCTTGCGACATTTGCAGTTGTCCTTCGCAGATTTCTTCCGGAAAACGGCTGTTTGTTGAGCCCATATCGCTTGAAAAGCCCAATTCCACGGTCAAATCCAAGTGGTGTGCCTTGTTTCCCGACAAACCCACGGAACGCCGTCCACGTTCGGTAATGTAGTTGCACCGCCCGCTGATGCCATATTCGGGATAGTTGCTTTTTGCAGCCAATGCCTCAATTTCAGCAGGGTCGATTGCCATAATTTGTCCCATTCCCACGTGGCGGAGCGGTATTCTCACCGTGCAGAACAAATCTTCGGGCTGAAGAATGATGGAATCGCCTTTCACGCCGTCCCAAAACTTTTTGTACCATTCGGTTATGGTAAATTCTGGATAACAGAGTTCGTAAGGTTCGCCGTCGGGGAAGGTGAACGACTGAAAATGCCAGTCAACTTTGACTTTCCCTTCGGGTTGAACGCCGTAGATTGCCTGGTCGTGGACCACACGACCATAGTCTTGGAAGAACACGCCGTTTTTGCGGGTAATGTAAATCAGCATAGCCGAAAAACCATATTGCCCCGAGCCGTAGGTAGGATTTCCTTTGTCGTCAACACCATTGGGAGTCCACACACCGGGTTTTGTACGACCAGCGTTGCGGTGACAACTACCGCAAGAATAGCCGGCATACACGGGTCCAAGACCGCCACCGTAGCCGTTGCTGCTTGTTCGGGCATCGTCATACAATGCATCACCACGGTTAAAGCGCCGTTCGTAGGAGCCAGAAAGCCATTCGGCAGGCGAATCGAACGCCTTTGATGAATTCATAAAAATTGTTGAAGTTCCAGCCGACAATGCGTAGCCCTTCGGAACCACCACATCGTCCATATCGATGCCTTCCTTTGTGCACGATTGAAGCATTCCCGAAAAAAGGATTATGCAACAACCTAAATAACCAATGCCTTTCATTTTCGCAAATGAGTGAAACTAAGTTCTTTTTTGCCCACAAAGAAAAAGAATCGGGGAAAGTGTACAATCCCTAAAAATGGGGATTTATAAGTGTATTTTTAAGGATTTGATTATTGAGTTACAAATTCTATTGCACCACAGGAAGTGAGATTCGGAATGTGGTTCCTTTGTCGATTTCCGAAGATTTCACCACAATTTTCCCGTGATGATATTCCTTAATTATTCGTTGTGCAAGACTCAGTCCAAGGCCCCAACCACGCGATTTAGTGGTGTAGCCAGGTTGGAAAATCGTCTTGAACTTGTTTCGTGGAATACCCTTGCCAGTATCGGAAATGTCGATGCAGACCAAATCGTTTTCTTGGGAAATCTCAATCGTGAGAGTTCCTTTTCCTTGCATCGCGTCGATGGCATTTTTCCAAAGGTTTTCGATAACCCACGCAAAAAGCGAGGTGTTCAAATTCGCATACAACGGTTCCTCGGGTGCTATAACGTTGGATACCACCGTTTTGGCAGTACGATTTTTCATATAATTAATGGCGTTCAACGTGGTTTGAACCACATCCTCGCGAGTAAGACTTGGAATGGAGCCCACTTTCGAGAATCGTTCGGCAATTGTTTCCAAACGATGCACGTCCTTATCCAATTCGCTGATGATATTTGGGTCTAATTCCTTCATTTTCAGTATTTCTGTCCATGCCATCAACGATGAAATCGGTGTTCCCAACTGATGAGCCGTTTCCTTTGACATTCCCACCCAAAGCTGATTTTTTTCGTATTTTTCAAATGAATGAAACGTAAAATAAACAATCATTGCTAACAAAATAGTAATAACTATTAGCAATAATGGATAATACATCAAATTTGAGATTAAAACGGAATCCTTATAAAAAAGATAACCAACTTCCTCCTTGTCAAGTAAAATTTGTATTGGTTCGTTTTCCGACATCTCCTTTTGCACGTATGTTTGTACCGATTCACGTTTGATTTTTTTCAAATCTTTCTCTGATAGATTTCCGTCGGCAAGAATCGTCGTCGTGTCGCTATTGGTAATGATTACAGGGACGGAAACGGAGTTTTGTGCCACCTCTACAATAAAGGAATGTATCATATTGTTAATCATCTCCTGAATCTCGTTAAACATTTGAGAATCAGAATAATAAAGATAATTTATAACTTTCCCTTTATATGAAACTTGCAATGGTTTGTATTTGCTGAATTTGGAAAGAATAGATTCTGGTATTTTCTTACCTATTTCTATTTTTTCATCGATATTCATTGTTGTTATCACTTCTTTATTGGCATCAGTAAGAATGATAGGAATATCTTTGTTGTTGCTAATGATTTTCAAAAGGAACGTAAGAAATTGAGAATCTTCAACTTCCATTATCATTTGTTGTGATTCTTTCCAAAGTTCCACTTTCTGCAATTCTTCTTGTTGCAGTTTCTCAAATAGTTCTGAGGTGTATTCCAATAGGTTGTTCCGTTGTTTTACGGCATCGGCCCACAGCATTACTTTTTTTCGTTCTTCTTGGCGTATGTCGCGGATTGTGGAGTTGAGAAATGAGAAAATCACCGCAATGATAATCATTGCAAGACAGAAGAATGCGAATTTTATACGGTTTTTACCACTATATCCCAAACTCATCTTAGTCCCATTCTATTTGGAAGTTTGACTCAATAGGTTTTTCTTCTTGAACGTCGTCCTTACCTTCGTTATTGTTGTTGATGATGTCTTTCCATTCCGATTTCTGGTTTTCAAGTCCTTTCTTCACGTTTTCCTTCGACTTTTTGAAATCGTAGTCAATGTCGTATTTGTCGGGGTCGCCGTGAATTTTGATAGGAACTTTTATGTTGCCATCGGAGTTTTTCTCTATCTCGCCAAAATCCTCGGTATCCTTGTTCTTGTTATGAAATTTGGTTGACAAAGTTTTCTTCAGGAACAGCGTGATATAGTAGAAAAACTGGTTATTCTCGATGTTGTGCGTGCCGGCAAACGACATTTCAAATGCATTTGTCATCACTTTCATATTGGGAATGTATAGTGTGTCGTTTTTTATGCGAAGCGTGTTCTTCAAAGTAGAGAACGAGACATTGGTAAATTCTTCAACCATTTTCATTTTTTTGCCAATTTCCACGAGTGTTTCTACGTTATTTACCGAACCATCCTCGATAATCACGTCGGCCAAGGCGTCAATCGTGGGATATATGGGATTGTATTCCTCGTCGAAAATTGACGTGAATTTGAAAATACCCGAAAGAGAACCGTCTATCTGTTTGTCGGTGATTACCGTCTGGTCAAAATTGTCAAACGTCGTGAAAATCTCTTTTGCTGACATTTTTGAAATGCTTCCTTCCGCCGTGCATCTTGTTTGATTGTTGGGCAAATCGGTCAGCCGTACTTTGCCGCCCACGAATTTTCCTTGCAACGTTGATGCGTTGATTTCTGAAAGTTCTATGTAGTCTTTCGCCAATGTAATGATTGTGGCGGCATTGGTGAGATGATACGGTTCGTAATCCAACCGTTTTGCCTCAAAACGGATGCTACCCAACAAACTTCCGGTTGATTCCGACGAAGCAAGATATTTCTCATAATGTTCGTAAAAAGGTGTAAGATTGATGCTCTCGCACGAACAATTCAGGTTGCAGTGGGAATTTACATCGTCGAACAAAATATATTGTACAAAATCCGATGCTTTCCCTTGCATAGTGAATGGTTGTCGCTGTACGTTGCCCTGCACGCTGTCGATTGAGATAGTTCCGTTTGTGAAGCTCAGTTTTCCCGAAACGTTGTCGAAATCGTATGGCGAATCTTCGGGAGCCGAAATTTTCACGTCCTTGCAGCGCAAATCGGCTTCAAATTGTGTTTTTTTGAAGAAATCCCTATTGATTTCGGTTACGTCTTTCAATTTTCCGGCACCTTTCAGCGAACCGACAAAATTCCCAGAAAACGAGTAGTCTTCAATCTTCATCAGCTGTTCAATGTCGTCAATGTTCAAATTCACGTTGCCATCGAACGAAAAAGTCGGATTGTCCAAATTTGTTATCTGCAATGATTGTAACGTAAGGTCGGAACTGCCTGTGTGAATGGTAGTTGCAGGCGAAGAGTACTCAAACGTGTTGAGTTTTGAAACGTCCTTTGCCTTAAACGTTCCTCTGGTCGAAAACGCATATTTTGTCTTCTCAAACAGCACGCTTCCCTTGGTACACGCAACGTTGCAAACCAGTTTCGGCATAGCATTTTTTGTTATTTTGCCGTCAAGTACGCCTTCCACAAAAATATCGGACTGCAACTTGTATGGAGCAAGCGTGTCGGCTACTTTTTTCGGAAGCACATTCAGTATTTTTGAAACCGTCGATTCAATGTTGATGTTCAGATTGACAAGATATTCGTCGTTTTTCAGCAAATTCACCGTTCCGTCCGACAGCAAAAGACCTACGGGCGTTTCCAACTTCATTTTTTGTATGACGTACATCGAACTGTCGCGAATCAGTGAAACGTCGCATTTGAACGACGATTTCGGGAAATAGGATTTTGACTTGTAATTACATTCCTTGTTGGTAAAGGCGGCGTATGCATCTACAAAAAACTCGTCACCACGAAATTTCCCCGAAAACTTGATTTTGTCGAACCATTCCGAGAGTTTCACCTCCGAGGGCTTGTCGTGATACGCGGCAAGTGTGTTTACAAAACGAATCTCCGACAAATCCACGAACATGTCTTCTCCTGTGCTATCCGATTCTATTGAGATATCCCAGTTGTGGTGTTTCTTTGAATCCCTGAAAAAATTGACATTGGCGTCGCGAACCACAATTTCTTGTACTACATAATTCTCAAAAAGGAAATCCAACACGTTGAACGACAACAAGACGCGTTGTGCGTACAATGCCGTGTCGGTCGGTTCTGGAAACTCTTTTTTATTGAATGTGTCCGTTGATTTTAAACATACATTATGTAATTGTATCGAAATGTTGGGAATATTTCCCCACAACGAAAGGTCAACTTTGCTCAGGGTAATGTCGGCTTTGATTTGCGTTCCCACCTTTTCGGTAACGACCTGCATTATCTCATCCTTGTACATATACGGAATCGTAACTGCCGCAATGATTATGAGCAACACTATGCCGGCAAGCAAAAAGCCAAATATTCGTAACACTTTTTTCATTATGGCAAATGTATATAATTTCGTGTAAAAATGATAGCATTCGACGTTTCACAAAGAAAAATTACTACATTTCGCAATAATTTTTCAAAATGACATACGAAGAGTTGTTGGAAAATACGGAAATCCGTCTTCGCGCTCTTGAACCGAGCGACGTTGACTTGCTCTATGCGTGGGAAAACGATACAAGCATCTGGGATGTAAGTTCAACTATTATCCCGTTTTCAAAAAACACTATTCGCAATTATATAAATAATTCGCAGTCAGATATTTATGAAGCAAAACAACTGCGGCTTATGATAGAAGACAAATCTTCGCAATCTACTATCGGAGCGATTGACTTGTACGATTTTGATCCTCATAATCGTCGTGCGGGAATCGGGATTTTTGTCATAAAAGAATTTCAGAACAAGGGATTTGCGACAAAATCTCTTCAACTTCTTCTGCATTATTGTAAGACAATGTTATTGTTACATCAAGTATATGCTGAAGTTCCTTGCAAAAACGAGATTAGTCTTGCTTTGTTCGCCAACGCGGGTTTTCAGCAATGCGGAGTACGAAAAGACTGGCTTTTGCGTGGGCAGGAGTATGAAGATGTTGTGATGATGCAAAAGATTTTATAAATGTAACTACTTGCTGATTGATAGTCAACAAGAATTAATCCTCAAATGCTTTCTTGATTTTTTCGGTCAATTGGGAAACGACAAGTTTTTCAGTTTGGAGAACCATATTCTTTATCGCTTTTGCCGACGATGCACCGTGACCGATTACAATAGGAGCTTGCACGCCAAGTACTGGCGTTCCGCCATGATTTTCGTAATTGAAATATTCAAAGAAAGGATGTTCTATGCCAAGTTTTTTGGAAATGCCGTACATTGCCTCCACTTGTTTCAGAACAATGTTCCCGGTAAAACCGTCGCTCACAATCACATCGGCCTTGTCGCTGTATAATTCGTGGCCTTCAATGTTGCCACAGAAATTAAAATCCTCACTTCCCTTCATTAAAGTGTAGGTTGCTTGTGTAAGCAGGTTACCTTTCTTTTCCTCCTCGCCAATGTTGAGCAAACGCACACGAGGATTATCAACTTCGTGGTAGTATTGGGAATACAAACTGCCAAGAATACCATATTGATAAAGGACATCGGGACGACAGTCCGAATTGAGTCCAATATCCAATAGGGTAGTGAATTTTCCGCCAGAAAGTTTAGGGACCGACGTCGTGAGACAAGGACGGATAATCCCGGAAATCACTTTGATGACGGAAACGGCTCCCACCATCATTGCTCCAGTGCTACCTGCACTTGCAAAAGCATCAATCTTTCCAGCGTACAAATCCTTAAAACCGACAGTAATGCTTGAATCTTGCTTGCGTTGGAACGCTTTTGCTGGATGTTCGCCCATCTCAATGACCGACGGAGCGTCAATCACTTCAACATTATTGCCGGAGAATTTTTCACGTTCGAAAATAGCATTGATGGCTTTGGCGTTGCCATATAAAACAATAGTGCTTCCTGATTGAAGCACTTTGCTTGCTTGTATTACACCAAGGACAACGTTTTCGGGGGCAAAATCGCCACCCATGCCGTCAATACCTATTCTCATACGTAAATTAAAAACTATTCTGCTGATTGAGCAGTCTTTTCAATCAATAATTTGCCGTTGTAGTACAAGTTACCTTCTACTTCATAAGCAGTGTGACGACGGTGAACTGTGCCAGTTGTAGGACATTTGCTCAATGTTGGAGCTACTGCTACGTCGTGTGTACGTCTTTTGTCTCTTCTCGTCTTTGAGACTTTTCGTTTAGGATGTGCCATCTTATTATTTTTTTAATTTTTAAACATATTTTTTAATGAATCCCATCGCGGGTCCGTTTTTTCTTCTTTTGTTTTTTTTGATTGTTTCAGATATGAAATCACATCGGAATTACAATCTTTTTCGTTCGGATGAACTTTTTTCAATGGAATGGCGAGCATTATCATTTCGTAAAGTATTGATGAAATTCCAATTTCCGTTTCGTCGGGTGGAATCACTATAATGTTGTCTGCATCGGCAAGTTCGTCGTCATCTTCTCCCAGTTTCACTATCAGCTCTTGCTCCGATTCTATCGGCAATGCGAAAATGTCTAAACATCTGTCGCATTCCACCGAAATAGTTCCTTTCATTTTCAATGAAAGTGTATGCAGATCCTGTTGTTTCACAAAATGAATATCGACACGCAAATCGGCGTCGAAAATCCCTTCCATTTGTTGCTCTTCAATGAACGCTTTGCCTAAATTCAGCACTTCGTCGTAAACCCCTTCCTTCAACGTCTGCAACGGAATTGTATGTACATCCTTCGTTCGACCCATACTAAATTTTTAGCACGCAAAAATAGAAAAATTTTTACATTCCGCAAACATTTCACATTTTATTAACACGAAAACTCTTCTCAATGTCACCAAGACTACTATTTATTAATGATACTTCACATTTTGTTTTTTTGTGGGGAAGGGTTGAGCTATGCTTTTATAAGAGAAATCTAAAATGATGATTCACAAATCTGTTGATTCTCTTTTTTTATGTTATCTTTGCAAAGTTTGAAATTGAAATACAATGTTTGAGAATTTATCGGAACGATTGGAGAAATCGTTCAAATTACTGAAAGGACAAGGAAAAATCACCGAAATCAACGTTGCCGAAACGTTGAAGGACGTTCGCCGTGCGTTGCTCGACGCCGACGTGAACTATAAGATTGCAAAACAATTTACCGAAGATGTAAAGCAAAAAGCACTCGGTCAGAGTGTGCTTACTGCCGTGAAACCGGGCGAGATGATGACGAAAATCGTCCACGATGAACTTACTGCCCTAATGGGCGGCCAGAAAACCGACATCAACCTCAAAGGCAATCCTACCGTGATTTTGATGGCTGGTCTGCAAGGCTCAGGTAAGACAACCATGTCGGGTAAGTTGGCGAATATGCTTAAATCAAAACAAGGCCGTCATCCGTTGTTGGTTGCCTGCGACGTGTATCGTCCGGCCGCAATCAATCAGTTGCAGGTGCTTGGCGAACAAATTGGCGTGCCTGTTTTTGCCGATTTGAGCGACAGCAATCCCGTGAACATTGCCGAGAAGGCAATCCGTCAGGCAAAACTGAACGGACAGGACGTGGTGATTGTCGATACTGCCGGCCGTTTGGCGGTTGACGAGACCATGATGACCGAAATCACAAACATTAAGAATGCCATAAACCCGAACGAAATCTTGTTCGTGGTTGATTCCATGACTGGTCAGGATGCAGTGAACACGGCGAAGGAATTTAACGACCGCTTAAACTTCGACGGCGTAGTTCTTACGAAACTCGACGGCGACACCCGTGGTGGTGCGGCGCTTTCTATCCGTTCGGTGGTTGACAAGCCGATAAAATTCGTCGGCACGGGCGAAAAACTCGAGGCAATCGACGTGTTCTATCCCGAACGTATGGCAGATCGTATTTTGGGCATGGGCGACATTGTTTCGTTGGTGGAACGTGCCCAAGAACAATACGACGAGGAAGAAGCACGCAAGTTGCAGAAGAAGATTTCGAAGAACCAGTTCAATTTTGAAGATTTTCTTGCCCAGATTCAGCAGATTAAGAAGATGGGTAATCTGAAAGACTTGGCTTCGATGATTCCGGGAATGGGCAAGGCATTGAAAAACATTGACATTGACGACGATGCGTTCAAGGGCGTTGAGGCGATTATCCGCTCAATGACTCCCGAGGAACGTGCGAATCCAATCATACTGAACGGTTCCCGTCGAAAACGAATCGCATTGGGTAGCGGCACCTCGGTGCAAGACGTGAACAAACTCATCAAGCAATTCGACGAGACGAAAAAGATGATGAAGATGATTACCGGCAGCAAAGGCAGCAGACTGATGAAGAATATGATGCCAAAAATGAGATAAGTTCTAAAAATCGAAAGTTGCAATACTCTTTAGATACGCAACGTTATTTTTCATTTGCTTAATTTTTTTCTCAGATGTTTTTTTCTTCGCATAGAAATTCCTCACGAAATTCTCCGCGTCAATTCCTCGTAAAACAGGTGTTTCTTTGATTTCATGTGCCATAATTCATAATTTTCTGCAAATATAAAGCAATCTCCATGAAAACACAATCCGCTGTGAGTTTTTTATTCTGTTTTTTCAGCGAAAAACTAAAAATGCTATAGCTAATACTTCTCCCCCTCCAACATAGGGATTTTTTCCATATCTTTGTCTTAAGAATATGAACTAAAAATTATTTCGACTATGAAAAAATTCCTGACACTTTTTGTTTTTGGGGTATTGACGTCATTTGTATCTAATGCACAATATACTGAAACGAAAGACATTACTCCTCTTGGATTCAGCGGAGCCTTTACAGAATTACAATACGGTAAGTCGGTCGGGTTAATTGCCTTAAATAATTATGGAGTTCTTTACACAAGTAAAGATACGGGTAGAACTTGGATTCCCCAACTTCCGCCATTAGAAAAGGCTCAAGAGATTGTAATGTATAATGAGACATTAGGGTTTATTTATAATGAAACCCAGATGTATAGAACTACGGATGGATGTGCGACATGGCAAGAACTTTCAATGAATGGCGTACCTAAAGTTCTCGAAAATCAGAATGTTATTTTTAATAGTTTAAAGATAAAGAACGAAGACACTTTGTTTTTAGCTGTCAGAAATAAAATAAATGGCTTAAAACTGTATATGAGTGGAGATAAGGGCAATACGTGGAAGATGGTGGCAAAGGATATAATGAACAACTGGATAGGTGGGGTATTTCTCGTTCTGCATTTTGATTCTCCGCTTATTGGTTATGGATACTGCTACGGGTGTCAAATATACACAGAAGATGGTGGTGAAACTTGGACTAACACAAAATACTCCAATTTTGAAGATTCATATTTGATGGCTTTAAAGTCGGTAAAAGGAGGTGTTTTACTTCATCATCTAAATTATGACACTAATAATTCTGAATTATTCTGGTGTGAAAGCGGTGCAATGAAAGAGAAAAAAATATTGTATAAAAACATTGGTGGCAATTTTATTTCTGAATTAGTATATCTACAACAATTCTCTGATACCATAATCATGGTAGATAATGATTATTTTGTTTATAAAAGTTATGACTATGGGGAAAATTGGGAGATTGATTCATTAGGTTATTCGAAATGGAAAATAAATAAAGCATTTTTTTTTAATAGTCAAATAGGTGTCGTTGTTGGAGGAAATCTTACTTCTTATGTTACAGTCAATGGAGGGGAAACATGGACAAAATATGTACACGGGGGTGGAGACGGCTTCAATAATATTTATTGTAAAAATGAAAATGAATGCTTTATTACAGGAAAAACAGGACGTGTATTTTCCACAAAAGACGGTGGAGAGACATGGAAAATACAAAATGTACATGATGGTGCATTGTATGAGATAGAATTTCCTACAACAAATATCGGATACATAGTTGGACCTCAGGTTTTAGTAAAATCAACTGACGGAGGAGATAGTTGGAATAAAGTAACTACAGAAATAATGGATTCCCGATACATTGACTTTGTTACTAATGATGTAGGTTACATAGGATATGCCAATATGACTCCTCTTATGTATAAAACAGTAGATGGAGGAAATTCATGGAATGTTTTGGTAGATAAAACTTATTTAACATATAAGAAAAGTGGTTCATATCCTTTTTCGTTTAGAAATGAAAACGAAGGTGCTGTTTGTGGAAAAAATGTAGTGCTATATACCTTTGATGGAGGAACCTCATGGCGTGTCATATTTGAAATGCCAGAACATACACAACTAAGGAACTTGTTGTCATTAGGAGATAATGGGTGGTTATTATATTCTGGAAATACAACCACAGACTATAACTTAGATAAATTTTTTCTTTGTGATTGTGACTTCAATTGTCAAGAAGTATTTTCAGGCACAAATTCTTCTTATTCAGGAGAACTTCAAAAAATCAATGACACCACGTATAGATTTACTTACGATACATTAGACTATATCTCTACAGATGAGGGACTTACATGGAATCCAATCTATACAGGAATGAAAGGACAACGCTTTTTTGTAAATGAAAATCTTGGATATTCCATCACGAACAATCAAATCTATAAGTATTGTGTCACTCCAACGGAAATGCAAATGGAGATTATAAAAAATGACACGTACAATTATTCAGTAACGCCAATATACGATGGGAATCCAACAACAATTGTCCTCTATCTTACAGATGAAAATAATGTAAAACATAAAATTACAGATGAGATAAAAATCTCCAATGGAATGCCCGTCACAATAGAGATTCCAGCCTCCTTGCCTTTTGGTTCATATACCCTTTATGTGGAAGCACTAGACAAGAAATATCTCTCAACCAATGTTGGGACTATTGTATTGGAGAAATCCAATGCAATTACGGGTTGTCAGGTACAGTCACCTATCTATCGTGTCAATGGCAAAACCTTGTATGTATATGATTCTTCGGCGAAACTATATACGGTTTTGGGTGTAGAAATTCCCATTCAAAACGGAGTTGCAGAATTGAAGGCAGGGGTATATATTTTGCAGACAACGCAAGGACGGGAGAAAGTTGTGGTGAGGTAAGCGTTTTATTTCTTTCAGTGGCAACAAAAACGTAGAGACGCGATTAATCGCATCTCTACAATAACCGACTGATAGTCAATTATTTGTTTGTTGGAACAACAAATCCCACTGGTTTTCGTGGCTTTTTCTGCGTTTGTGTCAATGAATCGACTTTTATGCTTAATTCTGTCATTGAATCGGTCAGGGCGTCTAACTGCCCTTGCATCAATTCGTTGCAATCATTTTGGTCACGGAGAATATCCTCGATATATGCTTTCTGGTTTTGCAGTTCCAAGCGAAGATTTTCTATCTGCAATGAATTTTCCGACAAACTCACAATTCGCTCTCGCATTTCTACAAATGCACGCATAATATTCACGCTCATAATTGTTGCAATAGGACTTCGCAACACAGCAGAAAGCATAGCGACACCTTGTTCCGTAAAAACAAACATTTCTGAAGCCCCAATGTTGTACTGTGAGGGTATCACATTTTGTGACACCCCACTGAGTAACAAATAGTTACATTCATCTTTCGTCATACGAAACATAAAATCTTCGGGAAATCTATCTGGATTTCTTCTAACGGCTTGTTTCAGTGCCCTGTTTCTTGATATAATAATGCTAAATCTCTATCTATCATTACATTTTTCCCTCGGACGTTATAAATTCTTGTCCGAATAGTTGCCATATCGGCAACTGCTGATATTTTGTCTTTTCCCATTTTGGTAGTTTTAGTGTTGCAAAAGTACTCTTTTTATACAATCGCCCAAGAAAAAGAAACTGAAAAAAAGAAAAACAATGAAGGTTGTGGTGAGGTAAAAAGTATTGTTTATAATGCAAATCCATAAAGCAAGATAATTGTTTCGTAAAATAAAGTATCTTTGCCGTTGAACAATAAATATTTGGATATGGAACTGATTGACGGAAAAAAAGTGAGCGAAGCAATCAAACAGCAGATTGCCGCCGAAGTGGAACAAATAAAGGCTCGTGGCGAAAAAGTGCCTCATCTTGCCGCAATACTTGTCGGCAATGACGGCGGTAGCGTCACCTACGTGAACAACAAAGTGAAGGCCTGCGAGCAATGCGGTTTCGTGTCCACGTTGAAAACCTTCGATGAAAACATTTCAGAAGAAACGCTTTTGAAAACGGTTGAGGAATTCAATAACAACGATGACATTGATGGTTTCATTGTTCAACTTCCATTACCAAAACATATTGATTCACAGAAAGTTATAGAAACTATCAATCCAAACAAGGATGTTGACGGTTTTCATCCTATGAATGTGGGCAAAATGATGATTGGTCTGCCGTGCTTTAAGTCGGCAACGCCTGCGGGTATTCTTGAATTGTTGAAATTCTACAATATAGAAACGGCAGGGAAACATTGCGTCATCATAGGTCGAAGCAATATTGTGGGAAAACCTATGAGCGTGCTTTTGAGTCAGAAAGGTTGGGACTGCACAGTCACATTGTGTCATAGCCGCACAAAAAATCTTGAAGAAGTTTGTGCATCGGCCGACATTCTGATTGCCGCACTTGGTACGCCTGGCTTCGTGAAAGCGAATATGGTGAAGGAAGGTGCCGTAGTAATCGACGTGGGAACCACACGCGTTCCTGCTCCCGAAATTCCACGTGGCTGGCGCTTGAAAGGCGATGTGCTATTCGACGAAGTTGCCCCGAAATGTAGTTACATCACGCCAGTTCCTGGCGGCGTTGGTCCAATGACAATCTGCTCGTTGATGATTAACACCTTGCAGGCGGCAAAAGGGAAGAAGGCGTAATTCAGTTTCAGTATTATTAAATTGTATGTATAAAATCCCTTTCTTATATATACTAATGTGCTTGATGTCTGCAAATGTTTTTTGTCAGATTATTGAGCCGCAACTGTTTTCTGTCTCCGAGACAAAACAAGTCGTGTTTTCCAAAGGAAATCTTGTTTATAATCAAAATACTAAAAAATATTCTTTTTACAAATATCAATATAGCGGGAAATGGCTTCCAACTCGTCTTCATAAATGTGGAACCTATTTCAGTAGTCCATCGGGAGATTTGACTATGTTGTTTTCTTGGGATGAATGTCAAAAATGGAGAGAAAATGCCGACAAATGGTGTATTTTGTCCAAAGAAGAATGGGAGTATCTTATAGAAAAACGTGAAAATGCAAAAGAACTTTGTTTTTTAGTTTCTTTTAATACTTCAATTATAGATGAACATGAGGGGGTATTACTTTTCCCTGATAATTTTAAATTGCCCAAAGACGTGTCATTAGATAAATTTGAAGTCACAAGAGTTGGATATAAAAAGTTTAATTTAACGACAGAAACTGTTCGTTTGTTGGAAACATACGGAGCTGTTTTTATACCACAATGTGGAATGGACACCAGGGGGTGTTATTGGACTTCTTCAATAGATGATGATTCCTATGGGAAGTATGCATATTGTTTATATTTTGACTTTCTTAATAATGCATTAGGTTTAGTTTCTTTTGGGAAAGATATAGATAGGTCAAACAAACCATTTTATGGTGTAAGATTAGTTAAACCCGCATGTATAAAAAAAAAGACTATAAATCCCATAAAAACACACCGTATCAGGCATATCATCAAACAGAAGTCAAAGGTAAAAGTATATTATTGTTCTTTTCCTGGGTAAGTGCCAAACATTGTTTGCAGTCTATTGATTTTTTTTGTGTTGTGTGGGACGAAATATGATTGCGATATATTCCAATCTTTCAAAATTCTTATTATTTTTACCAAAATAAATTTTTAGAAAAATGAAACGAAAAATTATCCTTATTCTCAGTATTTGTTGTGCGTTTACGTGTGCCAATGCGCAACGTTTTATAAGTGGAGCATTGAATAATGCTGCCAACGCTGCTGCAAAAGGAGTAAGTAATGCTGTGGCAAAGAAGGCCGAATCCATTGCCGAGAAGCAAATGGAGGTGTATTTGTCAAAGAAACTTAGTGCATATGAACAACATCTTGCCGAAGAAAGTAAAAAATATCAGGCCGCTATGGGTGCATGGCAAGATTCGCTCATTGCAATGACGAATGTGCCTTTTGAGGAAGAATATGATTTCAATACGTTAGTTAATTCCGAAATCGTTATGACCAGCGAAGACGGTGAAAAGGAAACATTGGCTTGTACCTATTACTTGAATTCTGACGCCGAATACTATGGTTATGGTATGGGCGAAATGGTAACGGTGATGGACTATAAAAACAATGTAATGGTATGTTTTTCTACAAATGACACGAGCAAAGTGTATTTCGCATATAAATATACGGAAACGCCAACAACGGCAAGCGATGAAGGGATAGAGAAACTCTCGGGAAGCAAAACGATTTGTGGTTATAGTTGTTCGGGTTACAAATTCATAGGTCCGCTTTATACTGGAAACTGCTGGGCGTCAACAAGTCCCGATTTCAATGGAAAATATACCAATTTGTATGTCCCCAAAAACAATTACGGATTCCCGCTCTATATGGTCGGAACAATTTATGGCGAAAACGGCAAGAAGGTTGATTATGTCTCTGAAGCAAAATCAGTAAAGAAAAATGCAGGTTTTAAGCTTCGTAAGACAGATTACAAAAATATGTTTGAATAAATTATATGGCGAATATTCAAATATCAGTTGTAATTTCTCTTCTGAACGAAGAGGAATCTTTGAAAGAACTTATGGATTGGATTCATAAGGTGATGACTGAACATAATTTTTCGTACGAGGTTATTTTTGTTGATGACGGCAGTACCGACAATTCTTGGCAGATAATTACCGAGCTGTCGCAGCAGTACGAACAGGTAAAAGCGATAAAATTCCGTAGAAATTACGGAAAATCTGCTGGTTTGTACAAAGGTTTCGAGAAAGCCGAAGGCGACGTTGTCATTACTATGGATGCTGATTTGCAAGATTCTCCCGACGAAATTCCTGAATTATACCGAATGATTACCGAAGAAGGGTACGACCTTGTTTCTGGTTGGAAAAAGAAACGTTATGATCCTGTTCTGACGAAAAATCTTCCGAGCAAACTCTATAATGCAACGGTTCGATTGATGACAGGTATAAAACTGCACGATTTCAATTGTGGTCTTAAAGCATATCGCAAGCAAGTGGTGAAAAGCGTTGAGGTTTACGGCGAAATGCACCGCTATATTCCTGTACTGGCAAAATGGGCGGGATTCAAGAAAATCGGTGAAAAGGTCGTCTTGCATCAAGAACGAAAATATGGCGTTTCAAAATTCGGAATCGAACGATTTATCAGAGGGCCGCTGGATTTGCTTTCGGTTATGTTTATGTCAAGATTCAGCAAACGCCCGATGCACTTTTTCGGTTCCTTGGGAACAATCTGTTTTTTGATAGGTTTCGTCATTCTTATTTACCTGTCGTATATGAAACTGGTGGAATTGCAATATAATATGACGCAACGTCCGCTGTTTTATCTTGGTATTGTCTGTCTCATTTTGGGCGTACAGTTGTTCTTGGCTGGCTTCCTTGCCGAAATGATTTCGCGCTCTTCGTCGAGCAGAAACGAATATTTAGTTGATGAGATTATAAAATAACATTGTATGGATTTCACAATCAAAACATTAGGAGCATGTAAAATCAAGTCTCCGCTGAAATTGTCTAAAGTTAAAGGCGACGGAATTTACGACTACGTTGAAGACGGTGCGCGGGTGCTGTATTCGTCATCGTTGGAGGAAGTTCAGAATGCAATAAAGAATAATTTGCCTTTGGATTCTTTTGAAAAACCAGGTCCCAAGGAATATATTTATTTCGACCCGTCAAAGACGAAAGTGGCAATTATTACTTGTGGTGGACTTTGCCCTGGTCTTAATAATGTGATTCGTGGGCTTGTTACACATTTGTGGAATCGATACGGCGTGACGAATATTGTCGGCATTCAATATGGTTATGCAGGTTTGAATCCTGACAATGGTCTTCCATTTATTACGCTGACGCCCGATTTGGTTGACGACATTCATAAGGATGGCGGCTCAATGTTGGGCTCTTCTCGTGGCGATCAACCGATTGAAACCGTTGTTGACACGTTGGAACGAAATAATATAAATATCTTGTTCTGTGTCGGTGGCGACGGTACGCTTCGTGGTGCTCACGCTATTCAACAAGAAATTGAAAAACGAAATCTGAAAATTTCCGTTGCCGGCGTTCCCAAAACGATTGACAACGACATCAATTATATTGAAAAATCCTTTGGTTTTGAATCGGCATTTGCCGCCGCACAGCCAATTATACTGAATGCCCATTACGAGGCGAAAGGTGCACAAAATGGCGTGGCTCTTGTGAAATTGATGGGACGTGATTCGGGATTCATCGCTGCAAGTACGGCTTTGGCTGTTCCCGATGTGAATTTCTGCCTGATTCCCGAAATGGATTTTGACTTGGATAACGAAAAAGGCACTGGCTTTTTGAATGTCTTGGAAAAACGTCTGGAACGCAAACATCACGCGGTTGTTGTGGTTGCCGAAGGTGCAGGTCAGAAATTTTTCAAGGGCGAACGTAAAAAAGACGCTTCGGGCAACGTGCTGCACGAAGACATAGGCGTTTTCCTAAAAAATCAGGTTACCGACTATTTCAAGAAAAAAAATATTCCTATCAGTGTAAAATATATCGACCCAAGTTATATTATCCGCAGTATTCCTGCCAATGCAAACGACAGCAAGTTCTGCGAACAGTTGACGCATTGTGCGGTACATGCCGCTATGGCTGGTCGTACGGATTTTGTGGTTGGTAACTGGAATGGCTCGTTCACGCTTTTGCCGATAGAGGTGGCTACATCGCAACGTAAAAAAGTGGTTCTCGAAGGTGAATTCTGGTGGAGCGTGGTTGAAGCGACAGGTCAACCGATGGAGATGAAATAAATGGCTGACAGTCAGTACAATATTGGCGTTTTTGATTCGGGTTTTGGCGGCTTGTCAATCTTAAAGGAAATTCGCACGCTTTTGCCTCAATATTCTTATATTTATTTAGGCGACAATGCTCGTGCACCATACGGTACTCGTTCTTTTGAGACGGTGTATCGCTATACGCTCGAGGCCGTCACAAAATTGTTCGAGATGAATTGCAATCTTGTGATAATCGCCTGCAATACGGCTTCAGCAAAGGCATTAAGGAATATACAACAACGTGATTTACAACGATTTGGCGACGATAAACGTGTTTTGGGTATTATTCGCCCGTGTACTGAAATTGCCAACACATTTACGAAAAACAACAATCTTGGAATCGTTGCCACAAAAGGAACGGTTACGTCAAAGTCATATGAAATCGAAATCAAGAAATTTTTTCCCGACATCACCATCACGTCGCACGCATGCCCTATGTGGGTACCAATAGTGGAAAATGGAGAATACAGTTCCGACGGTGCCGATTACTTTGTCAAGAAAGAATTAGACGCCTTGCTACGCGAAAATCCCAACATTGACGCGTTATTGCTCGGATGTACGCATTACCCATTATTGTTGCAAAAAATACGGAAATATCTTCCTGAACATATTCGAATAATTCAGCAAGGAGAGATTGTAGCACAAAGTCTTCAGTCGTATTTGCAAAAACATTCAACTTTGGAATCTTCATTGAAACGCGCCAATGAAATTCAATTTTTCACCACCGATTCCAAAGATTCGTTCAATGCCATAGGCAGTCATTTTCTCGGACAGGAAATTTCTTCAAAAAAGATTACACTATAATCGTTCCCCCGAGTCGAGCGAGGAATTGGCGTTAATTCACATAATTTTTATCTGTTTTGTAACGAAACATACATTTTTTTTGTCTTTAGAGTGTAAAGAATACACTTTGTTGTATATTTGTAGGTTATAATGGTGTAAAATCTAAAACTTTTATATGATGAAAAAAGTTTTTCTATCAATAGTGACAATAGCAGTAACTGCGTTGTTCTATACTGTTCAAGCTCAAGATTTGACGATTTCAGGAGGAAATAATGTTTCCGCAATGATTTGTGCAAATGGTAATGTGTTCACTTGGGGAATGAATTACTGGGAAGTAAATAGCCAAAAGGCGGGGAACGGCAACTTGGGAAATGGAAGTTCAGATGATTATGTCTTGACTCCGACAAGGGTAAATTTGCCAGAAGAAGCAAAACCGATTAAGCAGGTGGACGCAGGTTCGGGTTCTCATTTTATAGCAATGGGCTGTAACGGAACCGTTTGGTGTTGGGGAAACAATGCTAATGGTCAGGCAGGAAATCCTGCTGCCGGTGGTGTGGTAACAACGCCGATTCAGGTAAAAGCAGGACAAGTTCCTTCAACTTCTGGTTATCTTGAGGGTGTAAAATATATTTCGGGTGGTAACGATGAAAACTATGCCATTCTTGAAACTGGTGAGTTAGTTGCATGGGGACAAAATAACGTTGGTCAGTTGGGATGTGGACGGCAAGGTGCAGATGTTACAACGCCAGTATATGTTTTAAAGGCAGATGGCTCTCATCTTACGAATGTGATTATGGTTGAAGCAGGTGATGAAACAGGTTATGCCTTGGTTGATGAAGATGGCGACGGAGTGGGAACCGTGTATTCTTGGGGTGGATATAGTGCGTCGCAATTGGGACGTGACCAAAACGAGGTTGCTAATTATTATGCGGCTCCATGTTATAAAAATGCAGGATCTCCCGATAGTCCGTCCAAAGGTGCAATTTTGGATAATATAGTTAGTTTGACGGCAGGCGACTGTATGGCAATTATGATTGATGAAGATGGATATGTATGGTCGTTTGGACATGGTGCATGGGGAGGTATGACAGGTACTTGGTCGTGGGGTTGTGACCACATTTATGCAAGTCAAGTTCTTGGTGGCGAAACAGGTGAACCATACTTAAAGGCAAAGGCAGTTTCGGCTGGTCAAGGTTTTGGTATGGCTGTTACGTTGGATGGAAAAGCTGTAGCTTGGGGTAACAATGGTGCAACACAACGAAGTGGAGGTAATTTAGGTGACGGAACAACTAATTCTTCTCCTGATCCTGTGTATATTCGCCTTGATGCGGCAACGCCGATTACAAACTGTGTGTCAATTTCCGATGGTGATACGTGGGGATTTATCACCACAACAGATAATACTTTGTACACATGGGGTGATAATAGCGTGGGACAACTTGGTATGGGCGATAAAAATCGTCGTGGATACGCTGTTCGTATGGGTTCGCTTGCGGGTTGCTCCGTTCCTGACCCTAAACCGCAGATCTCTTTCCCAGAGGATTTTTACACATGCGTGCCTTTTACGTATGATTTGGATTCCCGTTTTGTGAATACAAACAATAATTACAAATATGAATGGTATAGAAATGGTACAAAAATTACTTCTGCGGGAACAAATAATCCCGTTATAAGGATTACAGAAACAGGAACGTACAAGTTGGTTTTGTCATATATCGGTGATAATTCTCCTTGTGGAATGGATCCCGTTGAAGATGAGGTCGTTATTTCAGAATATACGCCTGACTTTACCGTACCGACAAATTTAACGGTTTGTGGAGAAGATGATATCATGGCTCATGTTACAGGTAATGGTGTGTAT
The DNA here is from genome assembly GCA_017642535.1 of Bacteroidales bacterium. GTDB lineage: Bacteria > Bacteroidota > Bacteroidia > Bacteroidales > UBA1715 > UBA1715. The sequence goes on from JAGCOW010000042.1 coordinate 131,431, forward strand.
TCTTATTATACAAAAGCGACAGGAGGTTATTATCTTGGAACAAGTTATAAGAGCGAATCAACAACAATTGACGCCACAAAAGTAACTGAAGTTTCGTCAAATGGGACATATACCATCTACGTTGAGGAAACTGGAAACTTGGCGGGAATTACAAATAAAACAACTGCAACATGGACTGGAGATCAATGTGGAAAAGGTAACGAAGGTTACATAAAAATACAAGTTTATAAGGATTTGACACTTGATAGTTTGAGCTTTATGCTTTCTTCATATTCATTTGGAAGTGGCGTTGCAGCAACAGGCTCTATCGGTATCTATGGAGGTGCAAATGCTCCTGGCAGTTTGTTGTATACAGGTGAGACATTTACTACAAAAACTGTTACTTCTGCCACGTTGGTAACAGTTCCTGTGGGTGTTACGTTAGTTGGTTCCTCTGGTGGAGAAGTTTATTGGATAGCGTTTAATGCGTTGAGTGAAACGTGTTTGACACCTACAGCAACGGGAAGTTTCCCTATTGTAGATAATCTTGATGGACATTCTTTGGCAATTGTTGCTCGATATAAATATGGAGCAGCGACTACGGATTCTCCATTTAAAAATCTATATTTCCATACGGCACAACACTATTGTAGCCGACTTCCTATAACGATTACTCAAGACTGTCCGTGCGTGACGCCAGCCGACTTTTCTATAAAATGTACCGACGCGTCATTGTTCACGAACGACAGCATCTTCATCTGCGAGAACGACGCACACTGCACGCTGACGACGGGACCTTGGGCATCAGCAGGAAGTAACTTTGAATATATATGGTATAAAGACGGAGTGGAAAGTCAGGCAGCAACGGTGGCAAACACGTCGGCGAGCTATGCAGTGTCCGACGCCGGCACGTACAAGATCCTTGTCCGCGACAAGGGAATGCCGACGGCCACGGCGTGCCAGATAGAGAAGACGGTGAAGGTGTTCCTCAACCCGGTACCGACGGTTACGATGAGCGGTGGCGGCGAGATATGCGAGGGCGAGACCCTGACGACTCCCGTGAAGTTCACGATGACCGGCGAGCCGAAGTTCCGCGTGTACTGGGATTACACTGACAACACAGGTACGACCAAGACAAAGAACAAACGTTCCACGGCCTACACCGTAGAGGCAGACGTCCCGACGGCGGTGGGCGAGTACACATA